>DFWT01000073.1:1640-7239 GCA_002381045.1 Rhodoferax sp. UBA4127 | reverse complement strand
TGGACCTTGAAGCCGGTGAGCTTGCCGTTGGAGTCGGTTCCGCCGATCAGCACTGGCTCGGCATCTGCGGGGGCTTCGGCCTTGCTGGCAAACGCCACTTTGCCACTGCTGTTGGGGTAATACAGGTACAGCGCATCGCTGCCGGGCAACTTGGCAGTGTTGGTAGGGTCATTGGCGGCAACCTGGTCTAGCTGCACATAACCGCGCTGCACGGTTTCTTTGCGCAGGTCAGTGTGAAAGCGGTTAGTGAACTCCACCACCGCAATTTCGTAATAGTCGTCGTTGGTTGTCACTCCTTTTGGATTGACCCATTTGGTGGACACACCCACGGTCACCTTCTTTTGAGTCACGCCATCAGCCATGTAGCTCAGTCCCAAATGCGTGGGCAGTGGGTCAATAAATTTGCGCAGTGCTTTGCCGGTGTTTTGTTTGTTGACATTCGGATTTGGCAAGTTTTCTGCCTCCGGCACTGGTGTCGTGCGCACGCCGGAAGGACTGTAAGCAAAGTAAGTGCCGATTCGACCAGGCGTCCCATCCTGCTTGACCACGTCGGCGAAACCGGAGCCTGCCAGCGCGGATTGCGAGCCTGCCAGGCCGGCGATTACCAGCGCGACCGATGCCGCAACGCGGCTAAGTTTGAAATTGTTCTGCACGTTAACTTCCTTCTCTGTGGGCTCGCAGCGGAGAACCGCGCGCCAGTTGATAATTTCGCATGACCACCACGGCTTTTTTTGGCCGACCCGTCAAGGCAAACGATTCGGGCTGGCTAGTCGTATTGCTTTGGCCAAGAAATCTCTAGGCCGGGCAAGTATTGCCGACGGATACAAAAAACACACAAATCTCACACCCGGTAAAAACAGGAAAGTGCGACAAATTACCCGTTTCTCTAGCTATATAAGAAAGCTTAAGAAGAGTTTATTTTTGACTTTTGTTTATTAATTTTTTTAACCAATAAGCGAATCAACAATAGGGTCTAAATATTGTCTTTTTCATTGCAAGTCATTAAAAATTCCGCAACCAAATCTACAAATAAAACCTTGAAGAACATCACGCCAACCTTAATCCAAGATTAATTTTTCAGCCATTTAAGACAATTTTATTAATTGTTTCGACGAAGGTGAGCCGTCCAGGTGCCGGGTGTCTTGTGCTGAAATTGGCGCATTGATAAAAATCAGGCCAAAAAAATGCGACTTTTGATCGTTGAAGACAATTCACTGATGGGTAGCGGGTTACAAAGTGCCCTCACCGGCGCCAGTTTTGATGTGGCCTGGGTCAAAGATGGTGAAAGCGCATTGGCCAGCCTTGCCAAAGAAACGTTTCTGGCCGTGGTGCTTGACTTGGGGCTGCCTGGCATCAGTGGCGCAGAGGTCTTGCAAACCATGCGGGGGCTGGGTAACAAGACACCGGTGCTGATACTGACCGCCCGCGATGCCACGCTGGACAAGGTGACGTGTCTGAACCTGGGCGCGGATGACTTTTTGACCAAAACCACTGACATAGAAGAACTGGTGGCGCGGTTGCGGGCATTGATACGCCGCTCTGGGCGGGATGGCAAATACGCTTGCGGCGACCTGGTGCTGGACCTGGATGCCCACACCGCCACCCAAAAGAACGTGCTTTTGCCCCTGTCAAGAACAGAATTTGACATCTTGAGCGTGCTGGTCACAAATGCCGGGCAAATCGTTACACGAAAACAGATTGAATTGGCCTTGTATGGCGCTGACCACCAGACGGAAAGCAACGCGGTGGAGGTCCACATCCACAACCTGCGCGGCAAGATTGCTGGCAAGGTGCTGAAAACCGTGCGTGGCGTGGGCTACATCATGGGCGCGCCTGAATGAACCTCTGGCGGAAAAATTACTCGCTCAGGCAGCGGGTATTGACCGGCCTGTTTGTGGCCACTATCGGCTACTGGGGAGCGATTGCGGTCTGGACCGTGCAAGACAACCAGCATGATGTGTATGAGCTGTACGACATTTTGTTGGCCCACACCGCCTTGGCCTTGCTCAGGGTGCACGACCCGAGTACCGATTTCTCAGCCACCATTGTGGGTGAGGCCGTCACCGAGACCATTACCCAGCTGTTTCAAAAGTGGCCTGATTTACCAGCGCGCATTGAACCGGGTCAGCATCCGCCGCCAACCCCTGATGCAACGCAAAATTCTTTGGACAAAAGCATCAGCAGCCTGATATTTGGGCGCAATGTGGACCACGGACTGTCGTTGCGCTACCAGCTGTGGCGCAGTGACGGCCATTTGATGCTGCAGTCCAACAACGCGCCCAGCACACCCATCACCGATGTCTTGGGGTTTTCTGAGTACACCGACGCGGATGGCAAGGTGTGGCGCAACTACAGCATTTGGGACACCAACCACCAGGTGCGCGCGGTGGTGTCCGAAGGCAATGACGATCGCATCAAGCTGGTGCTCACCACCGCGATTCGGTCGATCAACCCGATTGTGTTGGGCATGCCTTTTTTTATCTTGCTGCTTTGGTTGTCGGTGCGAAGTGGCTTGGTTCCCTTGGCCGACCTGAGCAAAGCCATTGCCCAGCGAGACGCCAACAGCCTGACCCCCCTTGACGACAGCAAAAGCCCACGCGAGCTCAAACCGATTGTGCTGGCCTTGAACCAACTCATTGGGCGCATGAAGCAAACCCTGGACAACGAGCGCCGCTTTAATAACAACGCGGCGCATGAATTGAACACCCCTCTAGCGGCCATTCAGGCCCATCTGCATGTGGCGCGTACCGCAAATGACGATGCCCAGCGCAAGCAGGCGCTTGACCAGGCCCAAGCCGCCATCGAGCGAAGTATTCGCCTGGTGAGCCAAATGCTGGCCTTGGCCCGCATTGACCACCGGCAACCCAATACCAACGCAGTGCCGGTGGACCTGCGGGAGATTGCGCAAGACGTGTGCGCCGAACTGGCCCCGCTGGCACTGCGGCGGGATCAAACCCTGGAACTGTTGGGTGAGCCAGAGCCAATGCAGATGACTGGAAACCCTGACCTGTTACACCGGCTGGTGGGCAACCTGGTCGATAACGCCATTCGTTACGCGCCGAAAGGGGGCAATGTGTGGGTGGAAGTGTCTCAAGTGCCTAGCGGCTTGCGTTTGACGGTGCAAGATGATGGCCCAGGCATCCCAGCCGACCAACTTGAGCATGTGTTTGACCGCTACTACCGCTTGGCCGACCAATCGGTTAATGGCACCGGTCTGGGCCTGGCCATTTGCCGCACCGTGGCCGACATTCACCAGGCCACCATCTCACTTGCCGCCGGGCCGGATGGGCGGGGGCTGAAGGTGACGTGTGATTTTCAGGTTGGTCAAACCGGGCCAGTTAGCCTAGGCCCAGACTCAAAGACGGCGCTTCAGTGACATGCCCTATGCGGACTGATAAAGGGCAAAGTTGTTTATGGTGTGATGAGTGCTGCGACCTGGCGACGTAGCTCAGGCAAATCCGTGTGAATGGTTTTCCAGACGACCTCGAAATCAATTTTGAAATAGCCGTGGGCAAGTGCGTTGCGCATTTCATAGGCGAAATTGAAAGGGACTTCTGGATGCAGGCGTGCAAAGTCTGGGTGGTACCTTTTAATGTTGTTTGACGCTTCCCCGATCACTTCAAAGTTGCGAATCACCGCGTCCTGTGTTTTTTCGTCTTGCAGAAAGCTCAACTCAACCATGTCCTCCACGTAACGATGGACCCGGTCAATGGCCTCAACAATATGCCCCAAATACTCTGGCAATCGCAGAATGTCAGACTTGCTCATACCGGCACTGCCTCCCGCAGTACCACTGCCTTGAAATGGTCCGGTAAGGCGCGGGGGGTCAGCACATCGACTTCAATTCCCAGCAATTGATTGAGTTCGTAGCGGATTGCGCCAATGTCCATCATCGTGGTCTCTTGGGTCGGTTCTACCAACAGGTCCAGATCACTGCCGTCAGTGTCATCGCCATGCACCACCGAACCGAACACGCGCACATTGGTGACGCGGTGGCTGAGCGCAATGCGGCGGATGGCTTCGCGGTGGGTGTTCAAGGCAAGTGAAGGACGCAACGAGAGTTCTCCAGAAAACGCCCAGCAATGGAGCGGTCCTGACAGTCTATCCAATTCCAACCCTACTCCACTGTGACCGACTTAGCCAGGTTACGTGGTTTGTCGACATCGGTGCCACGGGCGCAGGCGGTGTGGTAGGCCAGCAATTGCAGTGGCACCACGTGCAGCAGGGGCGAAAGTTCACCGTAGTGTTCGGGCATACGAATCACATGCAGGCCTTCGGCGCTGGCGATGTGCGAGTCGGCATCGGCCAGCACATAGAGCACACCGCCACGGGCGCGCACCTCGTGCATGTTGCTTTTAAGTTTTTCCAGCAGCGCATCGTTCGGAGCGACGGTGACCACCGGCATGGCACTGGTGACCAAGGCCAATGGGCCGTGTTTGAGCTCCCCCGCCGGGTAGGCCTCTGCGTGGATGTAGCTGATTTCCTTGAGCTTGAGCGCCCCTTCCAGCGCAATCGGGTAGTGCAGGCCACGGCCTAAAAACAGGGCGTTTTCCATTTTGGCAAAGTCTTGGGCCCAGGCAATCACCTGCGGTTCCAAGGCCAGCACCGCCTGCAGCGCCGCTGGCAGGTGACGCATGGCTTTCAGGTGGCGAGCCTCTTCAGCGTCACTAAGCAGCCCACGCGACTGCGCCAGCGCCAGCGTTAACAAAAACAACCCGGCCAGCTGTGCGGTGAAGGCTTTGGTAGAGGCTACGCCAATCTCAACACCGGCGCGGGTGATGTAGGCCAGCTCGCACTCGCGCACCATGGCGCTGGTGGCCACGTTGCAAATGGTCAGGGTGTGTGTCATGCCCAGACCTTGTGCATGGCGCAAGGCGGCCAGGGTGTCGGCGGTTTCACCACTTTGAGTGATGGTGACGATGAGGGTGCGTGGGTTCGGCACCGAATCGCGGTAGCGGTACTCGCTGGCCACTTCCACCTGGGTTGGGATTTTGGCAATGCTCTCCAGCCAGTATTTGGCGGTGCAACCGCTGTAGTAACTGGTGCCACAGGCCAGGATCAGCACCGAGTCGATGTCCTTGAACACCCGGGCTGCGCTGGCATTGGCGCCGTCAAACAGCTCCGGGCAGATATGGGTCACGCCTTCCAGCGTGTCGGCAATGGCACGGGGCTGCTCAAAGATTTCCTTTTGCATGTAGTGGCGGTATGGACCCAACTCGGCCGCGCCGCTGTGGGCGTGCACGGTTTTCACCGGACGCTGCGCCAGTGTGAGGGGCTTGAAGGTTTTGTCCTCCAGCCAGTACCTGCCCAATTGGATGTCGGCCACATCGCCCTCTTCCAGATAAACAATCTGATCGGTGACGCCGGCCAGCGCCATGGCATCACTGGCCAGGAAGTGCGATTGGCTGCCTGGCCCCACGCCCAAAATCAAGGGTGAACCGGCGCGCGCACCAATCAGGCGGAGCGGCTCATCTTTGCAAAACACCGCAATCGCGTAGGCGCCGCGCAGCGAACCCAAAGCCGCTTTGACCGCCTCAAACAGGTCGCCGTTGTACAGGCTGTCCACCAGGTGGGCGATGACCTCGGTGTCGGTCTGGCT
>DFWT01000073.1:0-1615 GCA_002381045.1 Rhodoferax sp. UBA4127 | reverse complement strand
GTGGCCCAGCGGGTGTGGGCAATGCCGGTGGTTCCTTCGAGGTGGGTGGTGGCAATTTGCTCCATCAACTCCGAGACACGGGCTGTGCTGCGCGCCCGCTGCAAGCCATTGGCGTAAACCGCCACGCCACAAGAGTCGTAGCCCCGGTACTCCAGACGGGCCAGGCCTTGCACCAGCACGGGGACGATGTTTTGGTTGGATACTGCGCCGACGATGCCACACATAAAGATTGCTCCTGGGTTTCGATGCCGCAATGGTAGGAGTCATCAAAAGAAATATGTTTTCAAAATTGTTAACTCCTTAACGTTTTATTTTTCAAATCACGTAATATGACTTTTTATTTCAAATATATAATTTTTTTGAATGAAAACATCTCTTAGTTTGAAGCATTTTCTGCTGGCCCTGGCGGTGGTGGCTGTCTGGGGCACCAACTTTGTGGTCATCAAACTGGCGCTGGGGCATATGCCGCCGCTGATGTTTGCCACCTTGCGCTTTGCGGTGGTGGTTGTGCCAGCTGTGTTGTTTGTACCGCGCCCGGCAGTCGGTTGGCGCAACCTGGCCGCTTATGGCTTGTTGATAGGCGTGGGCCAGTTTGGCCTGTTGTTTGTGGCCATGAACGGGCATATTTCCCCCGGTTTGGCCTCGTTGGTGATTCAGGTGCAGGTGTTTTTCACCATTGGCCTGGCCATGATGCTGGCCGGTGAGTCCTTGCAACGGGTGCAGTGGGTGGCTCTGGCCTTGGGCGCGGCGGGCTTGGGGTTAATCGTGACCCACACCGACGGCAGCACCACGCCGCTGGGGCTAGGCCTGATTTTGCTGGCCGCGCTTTCCTGGGCCGGTGGCAACCTGGTGTCGCGTGCGGCGGGGCGCATCAACATGGTGGCTTACGTTGTGTGGTCCAGCCTGTTTGCGGTGCCACCGCTTTTCGCCCTGTCCCTGTGGGTGGAAGGTTGGCCGGCCATGCAGGCAGGTGCACTGCAAGCGGATGTGTCCACCTGGGCGGCCGTCGTTTGGCAGGCGGTGGGCAATTCGTTGTTTGGCTACGCGGCCTGGGGCTGGCTGCTGGCACGGTATTCGGCTGCCACCATCACACCCATGGCGCTGCTGGTGCCGCTGTTTGGCATGGGTGGTTCGGCCCTTTGGTTGGGCGAGCCTTTGCCCGCCTGGAAGCTGCTGGCAGCGGGGCTGGTGCTGAGCGGCTTGGCCCTGAATTTGCTGTGGCCTTGGTGGCTGCAGCGCCGTTTTTCTGAACCACTTCGCTAAACCAAATGACCTTGACACCCATTGAACTTGACGCCATTGACTTGCGCTTGTTGGAGCGTTTGCAAGTGGATGCGTCATTGAGCAACCAGGCGCTGGCCGAGCTGGTGCATGTGTCACCACCGACCTGCTTGCGCCGGGTGAAGCGCCTGACGGACGCGGGTTTGATTGAGCGCGAAATCGCCATTCTGAACGTGGACGCCATGGCGCAGCATATTGGGCATGGCTTGTGCGCGGTGGTGGAGATCACGCTGGACCGCCAAGACCAAACCGCTTTGGAAGCCTTCGAGAAAAAAGTAGCGACCGAGGACGCGGTGCAGCAGTGTTACCGCCTCTCGCCCGGCCCGGACTTTTG
>DFWT01000184.1:2670-3957 GCA_002381045.1 Rhodoferax sp. UBA4127 | reverse complement strand
GTTGCCAGTCTGGCTGGCGCCGGTGCAGGTGGTGGTGGCCGGGATTACCGATGCGCAGGCTGATTACGTCAAGGAAGTGGCGAAAACGCTGCAAAAACAAGGGCTTAGGGTCGAAACAGACCTGCGCAACGAGAAAATCACGTATAAAATACGCGAGCATTCGATGCAGAAGGTGCCATATTTGATCGTTATTGGCGACAAAGAAATGGCGTCCGGTGCTGTTGCAGTGCGTGCCCGAGGTGGTCAAGACCTTGGAGTGATGTCCCTCGATGATTTTTCCAAAAAAATATCAGCTGACGTTGCTCACAAATCTAACACTTGAGTTGCTTGTCTTCAAACGACTTTTTGGGTGCGTTTTGCGCAGTGTTAGCCACCTTTGTGTGGCAGTTTTGTGAAGGATTGAGTCATCGCTACTGAAATTCGAGATCGCCGTCAACGCGAAGAGCGCAAGCACCGATTGAATCGGGAAATCATGGCCCCTGAAGTTCGCCTCTCAGGTGTCGAGAATGAGCCACTTGGTGTGGTCAGTTTGATGGAAGCACTGCGCATGGCAGGCGATTTGGATGTGGATTTGGTTGAGATTGCCGCCACTGCCATTCCTCCGGTTTGCCGGTTGATGGATTACGGCAAGTTCAAGTACCAGGAACAGAAGAAAGCGGCTGAGGCAAAGGCCAAGCAGACCGTGATTGAGATCAAAGAGATCAAGTTCCGCCCTGGTACCGACGACGGTGACTACAACATCAAGATGCGCAATATCCGGCGTTTCTTGGCCGAAGGTGACAAGTGCAAGATTACGCTGCGGTTTCGTGGGCGTGAAATCACCCACCAGGAGCTCGGAATGGCCCTTTTGAATCGCATTCGCGACGAGTTGGGTGATTTGATTTTGGTGGAGCAGTTTCCCAAGCTCGAAGGGCGCCAAATGATCATGATGATCGCGCCCGGACGCAAGAAGATTGCGACGGCAAAAGTGGCACCAGCCGAAAGTTCGGCGGCTGCATAAATGGTTTCAGGCCAGCACCCTTGTGGTGGTGGCCGATAGACAGAACGGCAGAGACTGGCAACAGACTTTGCTGTTTTGCAGGTGACACCCTCAGGTGTGTCACTAAAAGTGGCTCGGGGCCATCAAGGCTGCAANNGTCAAGCCTTCAAACGTCACATTCTGACCAAGAAGACCACCAAAAATAAACGCCATCTGCGTGGTGCAACTGCTGTTCATGAGACCGACATGGGTCGCATGGCACAGATGCTCCCAGGCCGTGGTATTTAATTAACGACGAACAAGGAGTA
>DFWT01000184.1:0-2554 GCA_002381045.1 Rhodoferax sp. UBA4127 | reverse complement strand
GCTGCTCGTCAGTGTGGCATGACCTACAGCCAGTTCGCCAACGGCCTGAAAAAGGCCTGCATCGATATCGACCGCAAGGTACTCAGCGATATCGCCGTGCACGACATGGCTGCGTTTGCCGGTATTGTGGAACAAGTCAAGGCCAAGCTGGCAGCTTGAGTTGAGTCGGTAAGCTATTGATCAAGTAGTTGCTAACGCAATACAGATAAGGGCTAGAGCTTGAAAAGGCACTAGCCCTTTTTCCTTGATCAGGAAATTCAAGAGATCCTATGAATGATTTGAACAGTGTGATTGAGCAAGCGCGTGACGCGTTTGAGCAGGCCCACACGCCCGCCGATCTTGAAAACAGCAAAGCCCAATACCTGGGCAAGTCCGGTCGTGTGACCGAACTGATGAAGGGCTTGGCCGCGTTGCCAGTGGACGAAAAGAAGGCGCGCGGCGCAGCCATCAACTTGGCCAAGCAGGCGATTGAAGCGGCGCTTAATGCACGTCGGCAGGCCTTGGCTGATGCGGAGTTGCAAGCGCAACTGCAAGCCGAAGCGCTTGATGTGACGCTGCCAGGTCGCCAGCGCGGGCAAGGCGGGTTGCATCCTGTGTCATTGACCCTCGAGCGCATTGAGTCCATCTTCGGCTCCATGGGTTTTGAGGTGGCCCAAGGGCCAGAGATCGAGTCTGACTGGTTCAATTTCACCGCTTTGAACACGCCTGAAGATCACCCGGCACGCTCGATGCATGACACCTTTTATGTGGAAGGTGGCACCGAAACTGCGCCCAATTTGCTGCGCACACACACCAGCCCGATGCAGATACGTTATGCGGTGCAGCACGTTAAAAAGTACCGGCAACTGGCTGAAGGCACCGCATCTGGTGAAGGACTGTTTTCAGGCGACATGCCCGAGATTCGTGTGATTGCGCCAGGCCGCACCTACCGTGTGGACAGCGACGCAACGCATTCGCCCATGTTCCACCAGTGCGAAGGCTTGTGGGTGGGTGAGAACGTGAGCTTCAAGGATTTGAAGTACGTCTTCACCGATTTTTGCCGCACTTTTTTTGAATCAGCCGATTTGGTGCTGCGCTTTCGGCCCAGCTTTTTCCCGTTCACCGAGCCCAGCGCTGAGATTGATATTCAGTTTCCAAGTGGTCCCTTGGCTGGGCGATGGCTGGAGGTGGCTGGCTCCGGTCAGGTGCACCCCAACGTGATCCGCAACATGGGCCTCGACCCCGAGCGCTACATTGGTTTTGCTTTTGGTATGGGACCCGACCGGTTGACCATGTTGCGCTACGGCGTGAATGACCTGCGCCTGTTTTTCGATGGCGACATCCGCTTTCTGTCGCAGTTCCGCTAAATCACGCCCCGTTGTTCGCTCATTAAAGAATCCTGTATGCAATTCCCTGAATCCTGGTTGCGCGAATTTTGCAATCCGCCGCTGAGTACCACTGAACTGGCCGAGACCTTGACCATGGCCGGTCTGGAGGTAGAAGAACTCCAACCCGTTGCGCCGCCCTTCAGCCAAGTGGTCGTAGGGGAAATCAAAGAAGCGGTTCAACATCCCAATGCCGACCGTCTGCGTGTTTGTAAAGTGGATGTGGGCGGTCCTGATTTGCTCGACATTGTGTGTGGTGCACCCAACGCACGAGTTGGCATCCGGGTGCCTGTGGCCATGGTGGGTGCTGAACTACCCCCCGGTGACGACGGCAAGCCCTTCCTGATCAAGGTAGGCAAACTTCGCGGGGTTGAGAGCCAGGGCATGTTGTGCTCGGCCCGTGAACTCAAATTGTCTGACGATCATGGTGGTCTGTTGGAGTTGTCGGCGGATGCGCCGCTCGGGCAAAACATTCGGGCGCATTTGAACCTCGATGACACCTTGTTCACCCTCAAGCTCACGCCCAATCTGGCGCATTGCCTGAGCGTGTATGGCGTGGCCCGCGAAGTGGCAGCGCTGACAGGCGCCCCGTTGAACTCACCCGCATTTCCGGCCTCAAGCGTTGGTACTCCGGATACCTTGCCGGTCAAGGTCAGTGCGCCTGATTTGTGCGGGCGCTTTTCTGGCCGCATCGTTCGCCATCTCAACACAAAAGCCAGCACGCCGCAGTGGATGGTAGACCGCCTGGCGCGATGCGGTCAGCGCAGCGTCACTGCACTGGTAGACATCTCCAACTATGTGATGTTTGAGTTTGGCCGCCCTACCCATATTTTTGATCTGGACAAAATTCATGGCGGTCTGGATGTGCGTTGGGGAAAGGCAGGAGAACAGCTCAAACTGCTCAATGGCAACACCATCGCTGTGGACAGTGAAGTTGGCGTGATCGCCGACGACCAAGCTGTCGAGTCGCTGGCCGGCATCATGGGCGGCGACGCCACCGCGGTATCGGACGACACGCAGAACGTCTACGTCGAAGCCGCCTTCTGGTGGCCCGAAGCGGTGCAGGGGCGTTCACGCCGCTACAACTTCAGCACCGACGCCGGCCACCGTTTCGAGCGCGGCGTCGATTCGGCGCTGACGGCCGAGCACATCGAGAAGCAGGACATAGTCATCACCACCGCGCTGATCCC
>DFWT01000275.1 GCA_002381045.1 Rhodoferax sp. UBA4127 | reverse complement strand
CCTGCGCCGGGAAGATCCGCGCGCCGGGGTGGTGCATGTGCACTTTCCTCGGGTAGGCTATGCCCTGAAACTGGAGACTACATCATGACGTTCAAATTGTGGTCGGTCGGCGCAACCAAGCCCCATGAGTCTCACGCCACGGTATGGCGGCTGATGTCGTTTGAAGACCTGCGGGTGGGTGAGCTTTATGAGGTGCTGCGCCTGCGCAGCGAGGTGTTTGTCGTCGAGCAGCAATGCATCTTTCTTGATATCGATGGCGACGACCGCGACGCCAACCACCTGCTGGGTGTGCAGGGCGAAGAACTCAAGGCATATGCCCGCTGCTTTGGGCCCGGCGTCAAGTCCACTGAGGCCAGCATCGGCCGGGTGGCGATCCACCCCAGCGCGCGCGGCAAAGGCCTGGGTCATGTGCTGATGGCGCAGGCGATCGCGGCGGTCAACCAGGTGTGGGGGCCACAGGCCATTCGCATTGGCGCACAGGCCCAACTGGCCGATTTTTATGCCAAGCACGGCTTTGTGGACCTGGGCAGGCCCTATATCGAAGACGATATACCCCACTTGGAAATGGTTCGGCCAGCCTAGTGCGCAATAGGGACATGATTGCCCCAGATCAGTAACTTGCGAGGTGGTTTTGGCTAGACTGAGGATCAACTTATAAACAAATGGGGGTCGTGATGGGACTGCAATGGCGTGACCAGTTGAGTGTGGGCAATGACCTGATTGATGGCGATCACAAATACCTGATCGACATCATTAACAAGGTGGAAGTCAGCATGAAAGCCAACAACCGGGCTGAACTGATGGCGCTGCTGGATGAACTGGGTCACTACGGGAAAACTCATTTTGAGCGGGAAGAACTGGTGGCCAAGGCGGTGGGTTACCCCCAGGCCGACCAATTGCACGAATCGCACATTCAACTGGTCGCCAGCCTGGTCAAGGTGAAAGATGGATTGGGTGCTAGTTGGTCTGAAGAGGCGCAGGTTAAGTTCACCGCTTTTTTGCGTGACTGGCTGATTCAACATGTGATCAAGGAAGACATTCCGATGAAACCCTGGATGACCAAGTTTTCTCCAAGGTTCGATCCGCGTAGCTGATGTGATGGATCGGCAGGAGTGTGATTTAGCTCTTTCGAAAATCTCTACCCCCGGCCGGGCGACTGGGCCAGCCGCATGCGGTTTTGGGACCAAATCACGCGCGACGGTGGCGCGGTGGGTAGCCAGCTTCTGTAGGCACGCGCCTTTGGGCCCAAATCCCGGTCGCCTGACCCAATCACCCTGCCTCAACAGTGTGGCGACGACAGATTTTTAGATAAGCAAGCGCTAGCCCTTTTCTGGTAAGCGGTTAAAGCTATCAATTCAGGTGCAAGTTTCACACACGTCGCTCAGGAGCCTGGGTGGCAGAGTGTTCTGCTGCGTGTCCCCCGCCCGCTGCGCGNNGCGTGATTGCACCCCAAAACCGTATGCACCTGACCCAGTCGCTGCGCCGTGCTTCGAGCAAGTTTGTTCCCCAGTCCCATCGTCTGGCTGTGGCACACTCAAGCGTTCTTTTTTTCAGCCAGCCCCGTGCTGGCTTTTTGTTGACTCATGCAAAAAATCATTGGCCAAATCGCCCAGGAAATTCGGGTTCAGACACACCAGGTGGCCGCGGCCATCGAACTGCTCGACGGTGGCGCCACCGTCCCGTTCATTGCCCGTTACCGAAAGGAAGCCACTGGCGGTCTGGATGACATCCAACTGCGTGAGTTGGAGGCCCGACTGAGCTACCTGCGCGAGTTGCGCGACCGCNNCCATTTAAGCTCAAACGCCGCACCAAAGGCCAACTGGCCCGCGAGGCCGGTCTTGAGCCGCTGGCCGATTCGCTTTTTGCCAACCCGCTGCTGGTACCCACGGACGAGGCCAAAGCCTATGTCATCCCGATGCGCCCGGTAGTGGAGGGCGAAGACAAGCAGCNNCGGTGCTGGACGGCGTGCGTGATCTGTTGAGTGAGCGTTGGGCTGAAACCCCACATCTGGTGCAAGACCTGCGCGAATGGTTGTGGAGCCAAGGCCTGCTGCAATCCAAGCTGATGTCTGGCAAAAACGAAAATGACCCCGAGGTGGCCAAGTTCCGTGATTACTTTGACTACGACGAACCCANNGTGCCGTCGCACCGTGCGCTGGCCGTGTTTCGTGGCCGCAGCCTGGAGATTCTTGATGCCAAGCTGGTTCTTCCTGAAGACATTGTGCCTCTAGCTCAAATAGAACAAGGGCAAGCAGCTACACAAAGAAGAGCGACACCGGCGGTGTCTCTGGCCGAAGCCCGCATGGCGCTCAAGCTGGGCTGGAGCCACCAGAGTCGGCCGGCAGACGATTTGATTCGTAAATGCGTGGCTTGGACCTGGCGCGTCAAACTGAGCCTATCTACCGAGCGTGACCTGTTTGCCAAGTTGCGTGAAGAGGCTGAAAAAGTCGCCATCAAGGTGTTTGCCGACAANNGCATTCGCACCGGCGTCAAAGTCGCGGTGGTGGATGTCACCGGGAAGCTGGTGGACACCGCCACCGTGTTCCCTCACGAGCCACGCAAAGACTGGGACGGCGCACTGCACACCTTGAGCCAACTGTGTGAGAAACATGGTGTGAATCTGATCGCCATTGGCAATGGCACCGCAAGCCGCGAGACCGACAAACTCGCCGCTGACCTCATCAGGCTTATGGCTAAATCGACTGTAGCCAACGAGAATAAAGCACNNGACGTGAGCCTGCGCGGCGCGGCCAGCATTGCCCGTCGTCTGCAAGACCCCCTGGCCGAACTCGTCAAGATCGACCCCAAAAGCATTGGCGTAGGCCAATACCAGCACGACGTGAACCAGTCTGCCATGGCCAAGACCTTGGAGGCGGTAGTGGAAGATTGTGTGAACGCGGTGGGTGTCGACCTGAACACCGCCAGCGTTCCGCTGCTGAGCCGGGTCTCGGGCTTGTCGGGCACGGTGGCCAAAGCCGTGGTGCGGTGGCGCGAAGCCAACGGCGCGTTTGCCAGCCGCCAGGACCTGCTCAAAGTCAGCGGCCTGGGGGCCAAGACGTTCGAGCAAAGCGCCGGATTTTTGCGCATTCGTGGTGGCAGCAACCCCTTGGACATGACCGGTGTGCACCCGGAAACCTATTCGGTGATCGAGCAGATCATTGCCAAAACCGGCAAACCTGTTACCGAGTTGATGGGCCGCGCCGACATGCTGAAAACGCTGCGACCCGAGCTGTTTGCCAATGAAAAATTCGGCGTTATCACGGTGCGTGACATTTTGGGTGAACTTGAAAAGCCCGGCCGTGATCCGCGCCCCGACTTCAAGGTAGCGCGTTTCAACGAGGGTGTGGACGACATCAAAGACCTCAAGGAAGGCATGGTGCTCGAAGGCACCGTGAGCAACGTAGCTGCCTTCGGCGCCTTTGTTGATTTGGGTGTGCATCAGGATGGGCTGGTGCATGTGAGCCAGCTCAGCCACAAGTTTGTGACCGATGCGCGCGAAGTCGTTAAAACCGGCGCGATCGTCAAGGTGCAGGTGTTGGAAGTGGACGTGGCACGTAAGCGCATTTCGCTCACCATGAAGCTGGGCGCAGCACCTGCGCGCAGCGCGGGCGACAACCGGTTTCAAGCCGCCAACGGGCAGCCGCGGGGTCGCAGCGGCGGCCTAGCGTATGGAAATGATAGCGGGTCGGGCGCGCGGGGGGCTGCCATTGCGCCACAATCGACCACTATGTCATCCGCATTTGCCAAACTCAAAGGTTTGAATTCGTAGCTATGTTGAATCTGGAGGGGTTACTCGCGCAGCGCTTCCTGATGCCCAGCGTGCCTCGGGTGGTGGCACTGCTGCTGACCGAGCTGACAGCCAGCCACCCTGACTTGCGCCGCATTGACCAATTGCTCGCCACCGACCCGGCGCTTGGCCTGCGGGTGCTGCAAGCGGCCAACGCACCCTTTTTCAAGTTGCAGGGACACATTCACAGCATCGCCGAAGCACTGGCGGTCTTGCGGTTGGGGCAAATTCAAGCCATGGTGACCCAAGCAGCCGGGCAGACCTCAATCAAGGCCATTCCCGGGGTGGATTTGCCGCGTTATTGGTCGTACTGTGTGGACACCGCGCGGGTAGCGCGGGCCCTGGCTGGTTTGCTGCAACTCAATCAGCAAGCGGCCTATACCTGTGGTTTGATTCATGCCGTGGGCGCGATGGCCATGCGTTCGGCCATGCCCGAGTCGCTGCAGCTCGATGTGGTCAGTGAGTGGATGGCGATCAAGCGGGCCCGCTCCGAGGTGCAATCTTTCGGCTTTTGCTATACCGAAGTCAGTGCAGGAATTGCCGGTCAATCGCATTTTCCGCAGACGTTGGTGGACACCTTGCATTTTGCCCACAAGCCCTTGGAAAACGAGGTTTACGAGCCACTGGCTGGTGTTCTCCATTTGGCCATTTGGCGGGCCCGTGCACGCTACGCCCACCTTTCACCCAACGCCACTGCGGTTTCTTTCCCGGCCGTGGTGGCCGAAGTCATGGGCTTGGACATCGACATGGTCTTGCAACAAGACCCCACCGATTGGACCAAGCAGGTGCCAGGGCAGGTGTTTGTCGACCCCAGCCGCCTGCCGCTGGAGCCGGATGCGAGCGCTTGATCTCTTTGCCGGGCCAGCCGCCCGTGCCCACTTGGCCCAGAACGGGCTTTTGCCACAACACATCCGCACCATCCCAGCTGCCGCGGGTGGCCCCAAAGGGCTGATCCTCGGGCCGCTGGACCGCTACCTGTTTGGNNAGTCCAATCAGCATGTGGATTTGGTGGGTGCATCTATTGGGGCCTGGCGCATGGCCGCTGCGTGCCTGAATCAGCCACAGCAGGCGTTGGCGCGGCTGGAGCGAGATTACATCGGTCAGCACTATGCCCTGCAACCGGGCGAGAAGCGACCCGCACCAGCGCGTGTCAGCGCACTTTTTGGCCATAACCTGCAGGCGTTTTATGGGGGCCGCGTACAAGAGGTCTTGCAGCACCCGCGCTATCACCTGCACGTGCTTACCTCGCGGGGACGCGGGCCGCTCAGGCGGGAGCGTGCCGGCATCACGCTGGCTGCCTATCTGGCTGCGTTTGCCAGCAACCTGGTGAGCCGGCGGGGCCTTGGTGTCTGGCTGCAGCGGGTGGTGTTTTCAAGCCCGCAAGTTGGGGGAGTGGCTGCCGCTAACCTGCCATTTGATCCGCGAGACTATCCAACGCAGCAGGTGACCCTGACCGAAGCCAATTTTTTTGATGCCCTGCAAGCCAGTTGTTCAATTCCATTTGTGCTGCAGGCAGTCAAAGATATTGCTGGGGCACCTGCAGGTGCGTACTGGGATGGCGGGGTGACCGACTACCATTTGCACCTGAACTACGCAGCAAATCAGGGTGCTGCTTTTTCAGTAGCAACTAGCCCTTTTTTTAAAAGGGCTGAGAGTCAAAATGCTTTGCGTTCTGGCGCGACGGCCGGCAACCTGGTGCTGTACCCGCACTTCCAGCGCAGTGTGGTGCCGGGGTGGCTGGACAAACACTTGCGCTGGCGGCATGGGGCCAGTCCATTTTTGGACAACATGCTGCTGCTGGCACCCAATCCGGAATGGGTCAAGACCTTGCCCAATGGCAAGTTGCCGGACCGCGGAGATTTCACCCACTACGGTGAAGACCTAAGCGCTCGCATGCGGGTCTGGCACCAGGCCACGGCCGCAGCCGAGCAGCTAGCGCAGGAGTTTGACGCCTGGCTTGCGAAGCCCGATCTGGGGCTTGTGCACCGGTTGTGAGAGTCGGGCAGTGGTGCGGGGGCGGGGTGCCTGGCCATCAGAACCCAGCTTGAAAATGGCCACAGTGCGCACCAATTCTTCGGCTTGACCTTTCAGACTGGTGGCAGCTGCGGCCATTTCTTCAACCAAGGCCGCGTTTTGTTGAGTGGCTTGGTCCATTTGTGTGATGGACTGACCCACCTGACTGACGCCCTGGCTTTGCTCTTTGCTGGCGGCACTGATTTCACCCATGATGTCGGTGACCCGGCGGATGGAACTGACCACTTCTTGCATGGTGCTGCCTGCCTGATCGACCAGGCTGGTGCCGCGTTCGACCCGGCTGACGCTGTCGTCAATCAGGGCTTTGATTTCTTTGGCGGCTTCGGCACTGCGCCCAGCCA
>DFWT01000008.1:30182-30347 GCA_002381045.1 Rhodoferax sp. UBA4127 | reverse complement strand
CCGATGATGGTGCGCGATTTTCAGAGCGTGATTGGCAAGGAATGCCTGGTGCAAATGCCTGAGATGCTCAAGGCGGCTGGCTGCGCCAATGAACAACCGGACGCGGTGATTGCTTGCGTGGGCGGTGGGTCGAATGCCATGGGCATTTTTTACCCCTACATCACC
>DFWT01000008.1:0-30175 GCA_002381045.1 Rhodoferax sp. UBA4127 | reverse complement strand
TGCTGCAAGACGACAACGGCCAAGTCACCGAGACGCACAGCATCAGCGCCGGGTTGGACTACCCTGGTGTCGGGCCTGAGCACGCCTTCCTCAACGACATTGGCCGCGCCCAATACGTCGGCATCACCGACAAAGAGGCGCTGGAAGCGTTTCACTACCTGTGCCGCACGGAAGGCATCATCCCGGCGCTGGAATCCAGCCACGCCGTGGCTTACGCCATGAAGCTGGCCAAAACCATGAGAACAGACCAGTCGATTCTGGTGAACCTGTCCGGCCGGGGTGACAAAGACATCGGCACTGTCGCTGATTTGTCGAATGCCGACTTCTTCTGCCGACCCAGCTGCCAGGGCCAGTCGGTCAAAGGTAATACACAAAATGTCCCTGTAGCCCATATCAAACCTGCCCAAGCAGCTACGGTTCAAGGAGCAGCTAAATGAGCCGCATTACTGCCACATTCAGCCAACTGAAAGCCCAAGGCCGCAAGGCGCTGATTCCGTTTGTCACCGCCGGTTTCCCGTATGCCGATGTCACCCCCGAACTGATGCATGCCATGGTTGCCGGTGGCGCGGATGTGATCGAGCTGGGTGTGCCGTTTTCTGACCCCAGCGCCGACGGCCCGGTTATCCAAAAAGCCGGTGACAAAGCGCTGGCGTTTGGCATTGGCCTGGTGCAGGTGCTGGACATGGTGCGCGTCTTTCGCACAAAAAACCAAATTACACCGGTGGTGCTGATGGGTTACGCCAACCCGGTAGAGCGTTACAACCAAAAGCACGGAACTACAACAAATATAGCTATTAACGCAGCATTAACGGGGGCTAGAAGCCCATTTGTGCGTGATGCGGCCACCGCCGGTGTAGACGGCGTGCTGATCGTCGACTACCCGCCCGAAGAATGCGAAGACTTCGCCGCTGACCTGAAAGCCGCCGGCCTGGACCTGATCTTTTTGTTAGCACCCACCTCCACCGACGAGCGCATGGCGCAAGTCGGCCAGATGGCCAGCGGCTACGTGTACTACGTGTCGCTCAAGGGCGTGACCGGCTCAGGCGCGCTGGATATTGGCGCGGTGCAGGCCATGCTGCCACGCATCCGTGCCCATGTGGCTGTGCCGGTGGGCGTGGGTTTTGGCATCCGCGATGCGGCCACCGCCCAGGCCATTGGCCAAGTGGCCGACGCGGTGGTGATTGGCAGCCGCTTGATTCAGTTGATAGACGACTTGCCACGTGATCAAGTTGCGCCAGTGGCACAAGAATTTTTGCAAGGCATTCGCAGCGCGCTGGATTCATAATCCGGCAAACGCAAACCAGCGGGATCGATCGCCTTGACGCATAGCGGACCGGCGACTTCCCCATCCAGGAGAACCCATGAGTTGGCTTGAAAAACTATTGCCCCCAAAAATCCAGCACACCGACCCGGCGGACCGGCGCACTGTGCCTGAAGGCCTTTGGATCAAGTGCCCTAGCTGCGAGACGGTGTTGTACAAGACAGACTTGGAGCAAAACCAGAACGTCTGCCCCACCTGCAGTCACCACCACCGCATTGGTGCCCGTGCCCGCTTGAACGCGTTCCTGGACAACGAAGGCCGTTATGAAGTGGGCCAGGAAGTACTGCCAGTGGACGCGCTCAAGTTCAAAGACAGCCGCAAATACCCTGAACGCCTGAAAGAAGCCCTGGAAAACACCGGCGAAACCGACGCCCTGGTGGTCATGGGTGGCAGCGTTATGGGCATTGGCCTGGTGACCGCCTGTTTTGAATTTGAATTCATGGGTGGCAGCATGGGTTCGGTGGTTGGCGAGCGTTTTGTGCGCGGGGTGCACACCGCCATCGAGCAGAAAGTGCCGTTTGTGTGTTTCACCGCCACCGGTGGCGCGCGCATGCAAGAAGGCCTGCTGAGCCTGATGCAAATGGCCAAGACCAATGCGTCACTCACGCACCTGGCCAAAAAAGGCCTGCCCTACATCAGTGTGCTGACCGACCCCACCATGGGCGGTGTCAGCGCTGGTTTTGCGTTTTTGGGTGATGTGGTGATTGCCGAACCCAAAGCCTTGATTGGCTTTGCCGGCCCCCGGGTGATTGAATCCACCGTGCGGGTGACCCTACCTGAGGGCTTTCAGCGCGCCGAGTTCCTGCAAACCAAGGGCGCAGTCGATTTGATTTGCGACCGCCGCGAACTGCGCACCACCATTGCCAGCACCCTGGCCATGCTGACACGGCAAAGCGCGGATGCAGTGGCTTGATTAAAGATTGATTTAGACCAAGAGCAGCGCCGCCGCCTGCATGCTGCCCAGCACGATGGCGGCAATTTGCAGAATCACCAGCAGCGCCAGCGGTGACAAATCGACGCCGCCCACCAGCGGTAACACACGACGAATCGGCTGCAGCAGCGGCGCCACCAGGCGTTCCAGCACGTCGGCAATCACCGAGTTGGTTTGTACCCAGGACAAGATGGCATAAACGATCACCGCGCCGGTCAGGCCCGAGATCGCCATCCGCACCAAGCCAAACAGCGCCAGAATCGGCACCGCAGCCAAACCACCGGCAGCACCCGCCAGCAGCCACAAAATGCCAAATTCGGCCAACTGAAGCACAAACGCCGCCGCCAGACTGGCAGTGTCAAGCGCGCCAATCGCTGGCAACACCCGCCGCAAGGGCAGCACAATCCAGTCGGTCAGGGCAAACACAAAGCGCCCCAGCGGGTTGCCAGAGCGCGCCGACATGGGAATGCGCTGGTATTGCATATACAGGCGCAGCAGGCAGGCGCCGCTAAGCACACCTGCGACCACTTCCAACAACAAAGACACGATTTGATAAAGCATAGGCCCGGGATGATACCCAGCGCCTTGGCAATTAAAATCCTAGGTCTCGCCCAGAGGCCTTACATCTGCGATGGCCTCCCTACCCGCTTCCTTTGATTGCCTCTCATGTCCGACCCAATTGCCACGCCCGCCCCTCAAGACGAAAACCAGTTGATGCTGGAGCGCCGCGAAAAGCTCAAAGCCCTGCGCCAGGCCCAGCTCGAGGGCCACGGCCCGGCTTTCCCCAACGACTTCAAGCCCGCTGACCATGCCGCCAGTTTGTTTGCGGTACACGACGAGCAAAGTACCGAAGAACTGGCAGAACAAGGCACTACCGCCAAGGTGGCGGGTCGCATGATGCTCAAGCGCGTCATGGGCAAAGCCAGCTTCTGCACCCTGCAAGACAGCACCGGGCGCATTCAGATTTATGTCAAAGGCGAAGACGTGGGTGCCGATGTGTATGCCAGCTTCAAACACTGGGACTTGGGCGACATCGTCGCTGCGGAAGGCACGGTGTTCAAGACCAAAACTGGCGAGTTGTCGATCCACGCCAGCAGCATTCGTCTGCTGACCAAAAGCCTGCGCCCCATGCCCGACAAGTTCCACGGCATGGCCGACCAGGAAGTCAAGTACCGCCAGCGTTATGTGGACCTGATGACCGACGAAGATACGCGCAAGCGCTTTGTGGCGCGCAGCATGGCGGTGAGTGGCATCCGTGAGTTCATGGTCAGCCACGGCTTTCTGGAAGTGGAAACGCCGATGCTGCACCCGATTCCCGGCGGTGCCAATGCCAAACCGTTCACCACCCACCACAACGCGCTGGACCAGCAGATGTTTTTGCGTATTGCGCCGGAGCTGTACCTCAAGCGCCTGATCGTCGGCGGGTTCGATCGCGTGTTTGAGATCAATCGGAACTTCCGCAACGAAGGCATCAGCGTGCGCCACAACCCCGAGTTCACCATGATGGAGTTCTACGCGGCGTATTGGGACTACCAGGACCTGATGACTTTCACTGAGTCGTTGGTGCGTGACGCGGCCCTTAAAACCACTGGCACCTTGCAGCTGACCTACGGCGGCAAACCGGTTGACCTAGCGCAGCCGTTTGCCCGTCTGACCATTCATGAGGCCATCTGCAAATTCACCGAAGGTGGCGAGGCAATGGACGACGGCTCGGGGCTGAAAGTTGACAACGCCACTTGGTTGCTCAATGCACTGCGCAAGCTGGGCATGAACGAGGCCAAACACCACCTGTCCACCCGGTCCTTGGCCAGCCTACAGGTGCTGTACTTTGAAGAGACTGTGGAAGAAAAACTGTGGCAGCCGACCTTTATTTGTGAGCATCCGGTCGAGATCTCGCCACTGGCTCGCGCCAGCGATACCCGCCCAGAGGTGACCGAGCGTTTCGAGCTTTACATTACCGGACGCGAATTCGGCAATGGCTTTTCTGAGCTGAACGACGCCGAGGAACAAGCCGCGCGTTTTCAGGCCCAAGTCACCGCCAAAGACAGCGGCGACGACGAAGCCATGTACTACGACCACGACTTTGTGCGCGCGCTGGAATACGGCATGCCACCCACCGGCGGCTGCGGCATTGGCATTGACCGGCTAATGATGCTGCTGACCGACAGCGCCAGCATCCGCGACATCATCCTGTTCCCAGCCCTGCGCCGAGAGTCTTAAGAAAAATTCACCTCTAGCCCTTATAAATAGAGGGCGAACAGCTATGCCTACGATAGTGAGTGGCAGTACCCCGGCTTTGCGCTATCTGCAAGGCTACCCCACCGACACGCTGGCACAAGTAGAAAAACTGCTGCAAGAAGACCGCGTGGCTGAATGGCTACTTGCCAAGTACCCGCTGGCCCACACCGTGCGCACCGACCGCGCACTGTTTGACTATGTGCAGGCCCTGAAAGCCGAGTACCTGCGCAGCGCCGAGCCGCTGAGCAAAGTGGCGTTTGATGCCAAGCTGCACATCATCAAAAACGCCTTGGGCACGCACACCGCGGTGTCACGGGTGCAAGGCAACAAGCTCAAGGCCAAGCGAGAGATCCGCATTGCCACCCTCTTCAAAACCGTGCCCGATGAATTCTTGCGCATGATCACCGTGCACGAACTCGCCCACCTGAAAGAGCGCGCCCACGACAAGGCGTTTTACAGCTTGTGCAAGCATATGGAACCGCGCTACCACCAGTTGGAGTTTGACGTTCGGGTGTATTTGACGCACCTGGAAGCTGCAGGTACTAGCCTGTGGGCGACATCAATGGACGCAGTTGTATAAGAGGTACCTAAACTAGCCCCTTGGGACGCTGGCACCAGGGTTGTAGCCGGGCGGCAAGATGAGGCGAATGTTGGGATCTTTCGGAGCGCGGTCGCGGAAGTTCTTAACCTCGTCGTGAAGCTTGCCAATCATTTCACTCACCGCATCAGCAAAACCCCGGCTGCGGGCAGCCCGAGCTTGTTCAGAAAATCCCACCATGGTGGCGGTACCCTTTTGGTTGGAGATACCCCCGGCTCGCATCAGTAGCCGTCTGCTCTTCACATCAAACACCGCCGTCTCAACCGAGGTGAGTATGTCGTACTGATCACCATCAATGACATAAGCGCCGATACCGGTCCAGTACAGAAATGACCATCCCGTGGCACCGGCGTTTTGCACTTGATCGAACGAGATCAATGCCACCACATCCAACTGCAACAGAGCAGCTACTCGGTCCAAGTTGGCAAATCCACCGCCAGGCTCCAGGTACATCGACGGCACTGGCACGATCTCGCTGACAAACGGGTACTTTGAAAACGCATCACGCACCTGACCCGCCAGCTTCATGCGGTCGTTTTCCGGCAAGCGAAACTGAGGATCCGCGGTGTCAGGCACAAAGGCCACCCCTATCTTGAATGGCACCTTGATTTCGGTCACCCCGGTGGCGACCACCGGAACTTTGTCCGAACCCGGAAACAGGTAAGCCAACACCGACGCCACCTGCCGCTGCTTGGTAGACGTGTCCAGCGAAGCACAGGCGCTCAGCATTATGAGCAAAAAGAACAATAGCATGTAAACATGTTTGCGCATGATCGATCTCCTTGCGACAGGGCGGCCCTGTGATTCGGACCGAAGTCACAGACAAATTAAAGCACCGCAGCGCTGTTTTGAACAGATGTGGGTCACATAGATCTTCGAAGGCCATCACAATCCGCCGTGGGTAAAAAATTCAACTTGCCTGCCCCTAATCTCAGACACTTTTCAAAGGCAGATTCAGAGGAATTTTCAAATGCAAACCTCACGCGTGATTGCCCTGACTGGCCTGGCCATGCTGGCATTTGCGGGCAATTCGCTGTTGTGTCGGCTGGCACTCAAACAGACCAGTTTGGATGCCAGCAGTTTCACCACGCTGCGCTTGGTGTCTGGCGCGCTGGTGCTGTGGCTGATTGTGCGTGTGCGCCATGGCAAACCGATGGCTGGCGGCAATTGGTGGTCGGCCTTGGCCTTGTTTGCCTATGCGGCAGGCTTCTCGTTTGCCTACGTTCACCTGCCTGCGGCCACCGGCGCTTTGTTGCTGTTTGGCGCAGTGCAGGCGACCATGTTTGCTTATGGCCTGACTCGAGGTGAGCGGTTCAGCAGACCACAACTGATTGGCCTGCTGCTGGCGCTGGGTGGGTTGGTGGGTTTGCTGCTGCCGGGCTTGTCGGCGCCACCACCGCTGGGCTCGGTATTGATGTTGGGCGCGGGGGTGGCCTGGGGCGTTTACTCGCTGCGCGGCAGGGGTGCGGGTGATGCCACCTTGGTCACCGCCGGCAACTTCATGCGGGCCGCGCCGATGGCCGGATTGTTGAGCCTGTTGCTATGGGGCCAAACCACGTTCGATACCGCAGGCATCGTATACGCAGTGGCCTCGGGCGCAGTGGCCTCGGGGCTGGGATACACCGTCTGGTACACCGTGCTGCCTGCGCTCAAAGCCACCCACGCCGCCACCGTGCAATTGAGCGTGCCGGTGCTGGCCGCCCTGGGTGGTGTGCTGTTTTTAGGCGAGTCCATCACAGTGCGTCTGGTGCTGGCCTCCGCAGCCATTTTGGGCGGTATTGCGCTGGTGATTTTGGAGAAGCGCTGACCTGAGCTCTCAGGTGCTTTACAGCCTCCTGTGCCTGTTTCGAGACTGTTGCTAAGCGCCACGCAGCGGCTTAAGCAAATCGCTCAGACCGTTGTGGTCGATCTCGTGCATCAACGCGATCAGGCGGCCAATTTCGCCCTTGGGCACACCCTCGCGCACGAACCAGCGCAGGTAGTCGCCGGGCAAGTCGGCAATCAACCTACCCTTGTGTTTGCCAAAGGGCATGGTGCGGGTTACCAGCAGTTGCAGATCTTCGGGATTCATGACGTGGCAGGTGGACTATCAGCCACCGGCACGTTTGACTTTGTGACCTTGCGCTTGCAACAGGGCGATCACCCGCTCGCAATGGTCGCCCTGCACTTCAATCACACCGTCTTTCACCGTGCCGCCGGAGCCGCAAGCGGTCTTGAGCTGTTTGCCCAGCGCATTCAGCGCCGCATCATCCAGTGCCAAGCCTTTGACCAAGGTGACGCCTTTGCCGGCCCGGCCTTTGGTTTCGCGCGAAACCCGAACAATGGCGTCCATTGCAGTTCGGGGTTTTGCAGCGCTGCACTGACAAGCCGCCACCGCCTTGCGGCACACGGGGCACATGCGCCCGGCGTCAGTGCTGTAGACCAGGCCGCTGCTGATAAGTTTGGCTTTCATGATACGGACGATTGAAACGACTGGACGCGCATTGTCGGGCACGGTAGGTCGTTTCAGAACACTTCAGCTAAACTGAAACGGGCATGTCTCGGCATCTATTGCAATGATCACAAGGCGGCGATTGGCGCTATCAAGCGTCTGGCACTTTCACCATGAAATTCTTACTGGCAATCATTTTGGCCCTGGCCGCCTTGGCGTGCCGGGCCGGCGCACTGCCAATTGATTACCGCTGCAATGGCGACCCAAATCTGTTGCCCGACTTGACGCAGACCGATGTCTGGACCCATGCCGCCGACGGTGTACTGCCTCGGTTGGCGGGGCGCGATCCGTGCTGGGTGCGCGTGGACGTCTCAGGGCTGGGGTCGCAGGTGCTGAGCATCCGAAACGAGATTCTGTCTACCCATTTGACGCTGAAGGTCCAATTGACCGATCAGCAACAAAATGTACTGGCGGAAGGCCAGGGCAGTGGCTTGCGATACAACGCGGTTGTCAATTCGAATGGCATGCTGTTTCCAACCATTGCACCGGCATTGAATTCGGTACTGGTGCGTGTGCAACGTCAGGGGTTTAACGGCGAGGTCCGATCATCGGTTCAGGTGGAGTCGGTCGATCTTGCCAGTGCCACCCAGTCGGCACGCAACCACGACATCTTTCATTTCAGCGTGGCCTCTGCCTACCTCATGGTGGCGATTTTCTTTGCCGTGCTGACCCTCGCGCTACACGATGGCATCTATTTGATCTTCACTGCCTACCTGTTGGTGTTTGCGGTATCTGAATTGTTTGACCCACCGGTGATTCTTACCATCAGCAGTAACCTGGCGCCTTTCTGGCTGCATCTGATTGATGCCACTTTGATACCCGCCGGTACCGCATTCACCACCTTGGCTTACGTCCGTTTAGGCAAATTTGACCTGCACGCACCTGCATTGAACCGGCTTGGCTGGGCCCTTGCTGCGGCCTACCTGCTGAGTATTTTCGGGTGGTATCAATCCACGGCCCTGGGCAACACCTTGCAAATGCTGTTGGGCTACCCGTTTTGGGCACTGATTGGCACCGGGCTATGGCGCTCCTGGCGGCAAGGGCACGGTCCCAGCGCCGCGCTGATGGTGACGCTTGTGATTGATATGGTGACCTGGGTACCCTACACCAGCATGGCTTTGGTCGCCCGACTCAGGGTCGACGATCCGCTTCAATTTTTCCCCCCGGAGTGGATCGTGTCATTGGGGGCGTTCTTGGTTCCCATGGTATTTTTGTACAGCATCATCGAGCGCACGGTCACGCAACAACGGGAACACCGGCGTGAACGGCAAAGGTTGCGGGCAGATGCATTGCGGCTCACCGAGCAGAACGCCAATGCCATGGCGACCGCCACCTACCAGCGGGCATTGGCGCAAGCCGAAAGCGAGCGCGCAAAGACTTTGAGCCAGGCGAGCGTGACCCTGGAGCGTTTGGGTGACATCGGCCGTGAACTGACCGCCGGACTGGATCAGGCGTCGGTGTTTGCCGTACTTGACCGCCACTTGGGCACATCAGAGCACCAACTGCTGCTGACGGATTCATGCAAGGTGTACTTGACCGACACGGCCACGCATACCCTCAGGCTGGCGCATGGCCTGCCACCTGGTCAGGAACCCAGCACGGCGGCGCTGTTACTGGATGCGTCAGAGTCACTGGCCAATTGCGCGGCGCAGCACCGACAAA
Source organism: Rhodoferax sp. UBA4127 (assembly GCA_002381045.1). Classification (GTDB taxonomy): domain Bacteria; phylum Pseudomonadota; class Gammaproteobacteria; order Burkholderiales; family Burkholderiaceae_C; genus Rhodoferax. The sequence goes on along the minus strand of DFWT01000008.1, from coordinate 20,934 downwards.
CATTCAATGAATCTGACGCAGAACGCTGCCGACTTTGCGCCCCTATGCTGATCGGCGACAGGCTGGTGGGCGTGGTTTGCATTGAAGCCGCACGCCCGGACGCCTATGGCGAACGGGAACAATCCATTTTGGAGGCGCTGTGCGCCTACTGCGCCGTCGCTTTGCACAACACCGGCATGGTGACTGCCCTGGAAGCCGCACTGAGCCGCGCCGCGCCATTGGACGAACCAGCAGCAACACTGGCGCCTCGACGCTAGTTTTAATGCTATTTTTTTAGTAGCTATTGGCGCAGATTCGACAAGGGCTATGTGCCAAAATGTCCTCAAACACAAAAAAGGAATTTGCCATGTCCCGTCAAAGCATCTGGGCCACCAAGGTCGCGGCACTGATCAAGAGTGGCAACAGCGCAGCGGCCATCGCGCAGATCAAGGTAGCGCCCACGGTGAAAGACTTGCAAGACCTGCGCAAACTGCTGACCACGGCCAACTTGCTAAAGTTACACCCCAACGTGGACTCCGCCAGCACCGACATGATCGCAGCACTGTCAGCCCCGCGGCTGCACCGCTCACCTTGAGTGGACTCTTTCAATCATTCCGTTTCCAAATCATTCGTGTCTAGGCGCGAAGCCGCAGGCAGTGCTGAGGCACGACCAGGCGAAGCAACAACGAGACGGATGATTTAGAAACGGAATCAGGGAAGCAAATCTAACGACTGCATGTAGGCATGCTGCACCATGAGTTCGTCCCAAGGTGTGGCGGCACCGGTGGGTAGCAGGGCCAGACGACGCTCTTCGCTGGCATCTGAGGGCTGCCACTGGCCCTTGAGTTGTGCCTCGGTCAGGCCGTTGATCAAGGCATCCAACTCCGCACCATCCCCTACTGACTGGTTGCATAGCAGCACCATGTCACACCCCGCATTCAGGGCGGCGACTGCCGCTTTCGTGCTGCTGACCATTTGACCATCGATCATGCGCGCACCGGCCATGGACAGGTCGTCGCTGAACACCGCCCCACCAAAGCGCAATTGACCACGCAAGATGTCACCCAACCACTTGGCCGAGAACCCGGCCGGGCGGGCGTCCACCTTGGGGTAGACCACGTGGGCGGGCATCACACTGGCCAGCGCGGTGCCCAGCCAGTCATAGGGCTGGGCATCGTCTGACAAAATGACTTTGAGGCTGCGTTTGTCGACTGGAATGTCGGTGTGCGAGTCGGCTTTGACGAAACCATGGCCGGGGAAATGTTTACCGCAGTTGGCCATGCCGCTTAATTGCAGCCCATGCATCAGGCTCTTGGCCAGCAGGCTCACCACACGCGGGTCACGGGCAAAAGCACGGTCACCAATGACGCCACTTTCACCGTGGTCCAGGTCCAGCACCGGGGTAAAGCTCAGGTCCACCCCACAAGCACGCAGTTCGGCACCCAGCACATAACCGCAGGCAGTCGCTGCCCGGGTGGCACGCAGGGCACCTATGCCCTGACCGCCCTTACCGTCTTGCGCCCACATCTGACCCAAGGCGCGCATCGGCGGCAGGTGGGTGAAACCATCGGTCTTGAAGCGCTGCACCCGCCCGCCTTCGTGGTCCACGCAAATCAACAGGTCTTGGCGGACTTTTTTGATGGCGTGACACAGCGCAGTGAGTTGCTCGCGGCTGGCCCAGTTGCGGGCAAACAATATCAAACCACCCACCAGCGGGTGTTTGAGGCGTTTGCGGTCTTGTTTGCTGAGCTCGGTGCCGGCAATGTCGATGATCAGAGGGGCATGAAAATTCATTCTTTACTACCAGGTTAATAGCTACTAGCGCTTAATTTATAAGGGCTAGAGGCCATTTTTACTTATAACTTCAACCACGCAAAAACTGGCGGCGTAGTCGGTCTCGTCGGTGACGGTGATGTGGGCGCTTAAGGACCTGGCCTCAAACCAGTCTTTCAGTGGGCCATGCAGCACAATGGTCGGCTGGCCGCTGGGCAGCTTGCCAATTTCGCATAAGCGCCAGGTCATCGGCATGCGCATGCCCAAACCAATCGCTTTGCTGAAGGCTTCTTTGGCGCTGAAGCGTGTGGCCAGGTAGCGTACACCGCGTTCGGGCCAGCGTTGGGTGCGTGCGCGCCAGGTGGTCAACTCGGCCGCGCTCAATATTTTTTCGGCGAAGCGGTCACCGTGGCGGGCCAGGCTGGCTTTGATGCGCCGCACATCACAAATGTCGGTGCCGATGCCGTAAATCATGCGATCAAGTTCAGGGCAAATCAACCCACATAGGGCAGATGGTCGGCGCGCTCAATGGCTTGCATATAAGCATGAATCGTGGCGGTATAGCCCAGTTCCAGCGCGTCCGCAATCAAGGCATGGCCGATTGACAACTCACTCACACGCGGCACGCGGGCAATGAACGCCGGCAGGTTGTCGCGGTTCAGGTCATGCCCGGCGTTCACTTGCAAACCTGCCTCCAACGCAGCCTGAGCGGCACGGGCAAAACGCGCCAATTGCGCCGCTTGGCCTGAGGTGCCCCAGGCCGCAGCATAGGGCTCGGTGTACAACTCGACTCGGTCAGCGCCCACCGCCTTGGCCGCAGCCATGGGCGCCACCTCAGCATCCATGAACAGGCTGACCCGCACGCCCCAGGCATGAGCCTGGTCGATCAGCGGTTTAAGCCGGGCCGCATCGTCTGGAAAAATCCAGCCGTGGTCGCTGGTGAACTGACCTTCAGAATCAGGCACAAAAGTCATCTGGTGTACCGGCAGTTGGTGCGCCACCAATTGCCCCACCACGTCCATCAGGTTGTGAAACGGATTGCCTTCGACATTGAATTCACGCCCGGGCCAGTCTTTCAGCAAAGCGGCTACTTCGGCCACGTCGCTGACGCGGATGTGGCGCTCATCCGGGCGCGGATGCACCGTGATGCCATTGGCGCCCGCCTCGAGGCACAGCGTGGCCGCCCGGGTGACGCTGGGGATGCCTAGGTGCCGGGTGTTGCGCACCAAGGCCACCTTGTTCAGGTTGACAGACAGGGCAGTGGAGGTGAATAAGGTGGTCATGATTTTTGAACCCATAAAAGGGGAAATTTATTCCCTTTTCAAACCGATCCTGTCTAGGCATCGAGCCGCAGACAGTACAGACGCACGGCAAGGCGAGACAACGACGACAGGGTTGGTTTGAAAAGGGAATCTCAAAGGGATTGCAGGTCAATCATCATCTGCCGCGTTCGCAAGTTGCTGACGCCGCAATGGTAATTGAGTAACGTGCGCAATTGGGGCTTGAGCGGCGTGGCCACTGCGGCGCACACCCGCAATAAGTCGGGCAAGGACATGGATGCACCCAGCGTTTGCTGCAGCGCAGCCCATTGGCTGCCGCTCAAGCTGCTGCGATCCGCCTCATTGGCCTGGCGCAAGCCACCTTCAGGCACCAGACAATAGCGCTCGTCAGGGTGCAGCTCAAGCAGGGTCATCGTCTGTGCATCCAGCATGGGAAGCAGGCCAATCTCGCGCAGCAACATCAGCTCAAACGCCCGCAGCGCGGCCTCAAGTACCTCACCATGCTCACTGGCAATCAGCTGCACCACGTTGGCGTACACATCAAACAGCAGCGGATGCGCGTCCTCACGCGCCAGCAACAGCATCAACAGCTCGTTAAGGTAGTAACCCGACAGCAGGGCCTCTCCTGTGGGCATGACATGGCCGCCCTGCCATTCCGCCGCCTTGAGGGTCTTGATCTCGGCATCACCGCCAAAGGCCAGATGCAGCGGCTGCAGCGGCAGCAAGATGGGCCGAAAACTGGAACTGGGCCGCTTCACGCCTTTGGCCACCAGCGCCATACGCCCATGGTGGCGCGTGAAGACCTCCAGAATCAGACTGGTCTCGCTCCAGTCGTAGCGATGCAGCACAAATGCCGGTTCGTCAGAGATGCGTTTGGTGGCCACCGTTTTGTCAGCTTACTCATAACCAAACGACCGCACCCGCGCCTCGTCATCGGCCCAACCCGATCGGACCTTGACCCACATCTCGATGAAGACTTTGCAGTCCAGCAGTTTTTCAAGCTCCACACGGGTTTCCATGCCGATGCGTTTGATTCGTTCACCCTTGTCACCAATCACCATGGNNACGATGGTGGCGGCAATGCGCAGCAGGCGCTTCTGGCCTTTGCGCGCTGGCGGCTCTTCCTCAAATTTGTCGATGACCACGGTGGAGGTGTAAGGCAGTTCGTCACCCGTCAATCGGAACAGCTTTTCACGCACCATTTCGCTGGCCATGAAACGCTCGCTGCGGTCGGTCAACTCATCGGCCGCATACCACCATGCCTGCTCGGGCAAGAACTTCTCGCAGATGCCCAGCAAGCGCTCGACGTCCTTGGCGTTTTTGGCCGACATCGGCACAAATTCGGCAAAGGCGTGTTTGGCCTGCATTTCTTGCAGCCACGGTGCGATGTCGCCACGGCGGTGCACGTTATCCAACTTGTTGGCTACCAGCAGCGTGGGAATGTTCTTGGCCAGCAGCGCCAGCACGCGGGCGTCGGCCGGGGTGAAACTACCGGCTTCAACCACAAACAAAATCAAGTCCACATCGGCCACGGCGCCGACCACGGTCTTGTTAAGCGACTTGTTCAGTGCGTTGCCATGCAATGTTTGAAAACCAGGCGTGTCAACAAACACAAACTGGGTCGGGCCTACGGTATGCATACCGGTGATGCGGTGGCGTGTGGTTTGTGCCTTGCGCGAGGTGATGCTGATCTTCTGCCCCACCAGCGCATTGAGCAAAGTGGACTTGCCGACATTGGGTTTGCCAACGATGGCGATCAGGCCGCAACGCTGGCCCGCCACCGGTGCCTCGGTGGCGCCGGCGGGGCGCATGTCGCGGCGCAAACTTGCCAGCATGTCGTCTACAGTCTTTAGGCTGTCAGCCCCCGCATCACTTGCGTCATCAGCTATTTTTTTTGTAGTAGTCATATCGAAGCCCGGGTTTTCAGTGTGTCCAGCATGGCGGTGGCGGCGGCTTGTTCTGCCGCCCGGCGTGAACCGCCAATGCCGCGCTCCGCCAGGTTGAGTTCTGGAATTTCGCACTCGACATCAAAGGTCTGCCGGTGCGCAGCGCCCAGGGTGGCCACCACACGGTAGCTGGGCAGTTTGAGCTTGCGGCCCTGCAGCCACTCTTGCAATTCGGTCTTGGAATCTTTGCCAATGGCATCCATGCCCTCAGCGATATCGACTGCCTTGTACAAACGTTGCACCAGGGCCTGAGCAGCCGCAAAACCAGCGTCCAGGTAGACCGCGCCAATCACGGCCTCTAACGCGTCGGCCAGAATCGATGGACGCTTTTGCCCGCCGGAGCGCATCTCGCCTTCACCCAGCCGAATCACCTCAGGTAACCCTAAAGTGAGCGCCAATTGGTGCAGTGTGTCCTGCTTGACCAGGTTGGCGCGCACACGACTCAAATCACCTTCTGGCAGATTCTTCAGGCGCTGATAGAGCATATCTGCCACTACCACGCCCAAAACAGAATCGCCCAAAAACTCTAGGCGTTCGTTGTGGTCAGAGGAATAGCTGCGGTGCGTTAATGCCCGCACCAGCAGGCTGGCGTCTGCAAAGGTGTGCTGCACGCGCTGTTGCAGCGCCAGGACACCGTCAGTCAAACCGTCACCTGTGAGGTCAATGCGAGCGGCCCGCGTACTTGAGGGTCAGAAACGCCGGGCCAAACAAATGAATTTCGCGCTGGTAGGCAAAGCTCACCACCACTTTGTCATTTTCTTTGGTCACATCGATGTCTTTGGCAGTGATGGAAGAGATGTTGTCCACAGCCGCCGCACGGTCAAAGATGCTGCGCACTTCAACCACCGTGTTGCCATCCGTCGCCTTTTGCGCCGCCTTCAATATCGCCTGGTATTCAATGGCGGTGGGAACCACCTGCGCCACCACCACACCCAATGAACCCAGCACCACGGCGACAAACACCAGTCCGATGAAAGACATGCCGAGCTGACGCGATTTCAATGAGCTTGTCATTGCCTACTCCTGATCAGTTGAACGAGCCAATGCGCTTGAGGTTACCAAAGTTCATCCACACGAAAAATGCCCTGCCCACAATGTTCTTGTCGGGCACAAAACCCCAGTAGCGCGAATCCAGCGAGTTGTCGCGGTTGTCGCCCATCATGAAGTAATGTCCCTCGGGCACTTTGCAGACGACGCCTTCGACACTGTAGCGGCAATTGTTTTTGAACACAAACTCGTCCGCACCCGGCACAAAGGCTGGCCGCCCGTCGTCGTTGAGCACCCGGTGTTTGACGGTCCCCATGTCTTCTTCGAACTGCTTGAAGTAGCGCAGGCTGTCTTCTTCAAAAAATTCGGGCAGGGCGTTGGTAGGCAAGGGTTTGCCATTGATGGTCAGGCGTTTGTTCAAGTAAGCCACCTCGTCACCGGGCACGCCCACCACACGCTTGATGTAGTCCAGGCTGGGCTTGGGTGGGTAGCGAAACACCATGACATCGCCACGCTGCGGCGCTGTGCCTTCAGTGAGCTTGGTGTTGATCACCGGCAGGCGCAAGCCATAGTGAAACTTATTCACCAGAATCAGGTCGCCCACCATCAGTGTGGGAATCATGGAGCCGGATGGGATCTTGAACGGCTCAAACAAAAACGAACGCAAAATGAACACGGCAATGATCACGGGAAACAAGCCGGCTGTCCAGTCCAGCCACCAGGGCTGCATCAGTAACCGGGTTTTGGCCTCTGACATGTCGGCACCGTCGATTTTGGCAATGCCCATCTTGGACAGCTCTTCGCGGCGTTGCAAGGCCTGCGCCTCTAAGGCTGCCGCAGCCTGCTGGCGCTGCGGCAAAAAATAAAAGCGCTCAGCCAGCCAGTAAACACCCGTCACCACCGTAGCCAAAAACAGCAACAGCGCAAAGTTACCTTCAAGCATGCCAAAGTACCAGGCACCCACGTAAGCTACAAAAGCGGCGAGTACCGCAGAGGTCAAGGCCTGCATCAGGCGTCCACTTTCAAAATAGCCAGGAAGGCTTCTTGGGGCACCTCCACCGAGCCGATTTGCTTCATGCGTTTCTTGCCTTCTTTTTGCTTTTCAAGCAGCTTGCGTTTTCGCGAAATATCGCCGCCGTAACATTTGGCAATCACGTTCTTTCGCAGGGCTTTGATTGTCTCACGCGCAATGATGTTGGCCCCAATGGCAGCCTGAATGGCGACGTCGTACATCTGGCGCGAAATCACCTCGCGCATTTTGGCCACCACAGCACGGCCACGGTACTGCGACTGCGAGCGGTGCACGATGATCGACAGTGCATCGACCTTTTCACCGTTGAGCAAGATGTCCACCTTGACCACATCGGCAGTGCGGTACTCTTTGAACTCGTAGTCCATGGATGCATAACCACGAGACACACTTTTGAGTTTGTCAAAAAAGTCCATCACGATCTCACCCAAGGGCAGTTCGTAGGTGAGCACCACCTGGCGGCCTTTGTAGGCCATGTTGAGTTGCATGCCACGCTTCAAATTACAGAGGGTCATCACCGGGCCAACATACTCTTGGGGCATGTACAGATGCACTGTCACGATGGGTTCACGGATCTCATCCAGGCGACCTTGGTCTGGCATCTTCGATGGGTTCTCCACCATCTTCACCGTGCCATCGACCTGCACCACCTGATAGACCACGCTGGGCGCGGTAGTAATCAGGTCCTGGTCAAACTCACGCTCCAGGCGCTCTTGGACGATTTCCATGTGCAGTAAGCCCAGAAAGCCACAGCGAAAACCAAAACCCAGCGCTTGAGACACCTCGGGTTCGTAATGCAGAGATGCGTCATTGAGCTTGAGTTTTTCCAGGCTGTCGCGCAGGCCTTCGTACTGGTTCGCTTCGGTCGGGTACAGCCCGGCAAACACCTGGGGCTGAATTTCTTTGAAACCCGGCAAAGGTTCGGTGGCGGTGGCCGCAGCCCCGCCAGTACCGGGCTTGATGAGGGTGATGGTGTCGCCCACCTTGGCGGCCTGCAGTTCACGAATGCCGGCAATGATGTAGCCCACCTCACCAGCCTCAAGGGCATCGCGCGGCTGATTGGCGGGCGTAAACACACCCAGGCTGTCAGCGTTATAGGTGGTGCCAGTGGCCATCATCTTGATGCGCTCGCCCTTGGCCACGCGACCATCCACCACACGTACCAGCATCACCACACCCACGTAGCTATCAAACCAGCTATCGATGATCATGGCGCGCAGGGCGGCTTTGGGGTTGCCCTTGGGTGCAGGTACACGGGCCACCACAGCTTCCAGAATGTCGTCAATGCCCATGCCGGTTTTGGCAGAGCAGGCAATGGCGTCGGACGCGTCGATGCCGATCACATCTTCGACCTCGGAGCGGGCGTTCTCGGGGTCGGCGTTGGGCAGATCCATTTTGTTCAAGACGGGCACCACCTCCACGCCCAGATCCAGCGCGGTGTAGCAATTGGCCACGGTTTGGGCCTCAACCCCTTGACTGGCATCCACCACCAACAGCGCGCCTTCACAGGCGGACAATGAGCGACTCACTTCATAAGAGAAGTCCACGTGGCCCGGGGTGTCGATCAGATTCAGGTTGTAAACCTGGCCATCCCGGGCGGTGTACTGCAATGCTGCGGTTTGGGCCTTGATGGTGATGCCGCGTTCTTTCTCAATGTCCATGGAGTCCAACACCTGGGCTTCCATTTCACGCTCCTGCAAACCACCGCAACGCTGAATCAGGCGGTCCGCGAGCGTGGACTTGCCATGGTCAATGTGGGCAATGATGGAGAAGTTTCTTATGTGATTCATCCGGGGCAACCGACGTAGTGAAATGCCAAAGGGCAAACAGAAAAAAGGGCGCGGTCAGAGGTGACGCGCCCTAAACCAACCCCGATAGGCAACTGCAGAAGTTGGAAATGGATTGTAGGCAAATCGGCCGGGCGATGCGCCCTCAAATGCCAAGTATTTCGTTTTACTAAAGAAAAGCGCTATTTATCCACAGTTTGTCAACAATTTTTCCACGCCCGCCAATCAGCGGTTGGGTCGAATAACTGTGTACTGTGACCATTCTCCACGCCTGAACAAAATGTTGATGGGCTTGGTTTTATCCACTTTGCTCAGGGCGCTTTCAAGCTCCGTCACATTCATCACGGGGTTATTGGCAACAGCCAGAATCACATCTCCTTCTTTCAAACCCGCACGCGCCGCAGCGCCTGAGGCAGACTCCACTTGCACACCACCCTTGACTGCAAGTTCTTTTCGCACCTCAGCAGTGAGCTCAGTGACCGACAAGCCTAGCGCTTTGGAAAACTTGCCTTCTGCGCCTTTTCCGGATTTATCCAGCGCTAGCTCGGCGGTTTTATCGGGTTCGATTTCAGCAATAGTGACTGTCAGTTCTTTAGATTTGCCCTGGCGCAGCACGGTAATTGAACTCTTGGTTCCAGGTTTGACAGCGCCCACCATGCGCGGCAAATCAGACGACTTTTCGACCGTTTTGCCATCGAACTTGGTGATGATGTCGCCGGCCTCAATGCCCGCCTTGTCAGCAGGTGCACCGTTTTCAACGCCGCGCACCAGCGCCCCCTGCGGCTTGGCCAAGCCATTGGCCTCAGCGATTTCCTTGGTGACCTGCTCAATCTGCACACCAATGCGGCCACGCGACACACGCCCGTTGGATCGCAATTGCTCGCTGACACGCACTGCTTCGTCCATCGGAATGGCAAAAGAAATACCCATTGAACCGCCTGAACGTGAATAGATCTGGCTGTTGATGCCCACCACTTCACCGCGCATGTTGATCAGCGGCCCACCTGAGTTACCCGGATTGATGGCCACATCAGTCTGAATGAACGGCAAATAGTCACCGGTGTCGCGCTGTTTGGCGCTCACGATGCCAGCCGTCACCGTGTTTTCGAGGCCAAACGGAGAGCCAATGGCCATCACCCACTCTCCGACCTTCAGCCGGCTCACGTCACCGACCTTGACGGCCGGCAAGTCGGTGGCTTCAATCTTGACCACCGCCACATCCGTGCGCTTGTCAGCACCGATGATCTTGGCCTTGAACTCACGCTTGTCGGTCAAGGTCACCATGACCTCATCTGCGCCCTCCACCACATGGGCGTTGGTCATGATCATGCCGTCTTTGGTCAAAACAAATCCTGAACCCACACCACGCGGCTGCGCGTCATCTGGTGTTTGACCATGCCCAGGCGGCATTTGACGAGGCATGTTTGGGATAGGCAGGCCAAAGCGGCGAAAAAAATCAAGCATATCGGGATCGCCCTGCCCACCGGGTACCTGACGGGGTGCCGCTTTTTCCAGGGTACGGATGTTCACGACAGATGGGCCAACCTGCTCTACCAGCTCAGTAAAGTCAGGCAAGCCTTTCACCTGTGCCTGCGCCACACTCATAGGGAGGAATGCCGTTGAACCACCGGCAAGTACCAAACTGGCAAACAGCGCAGTGGACAACCGCTTGAAATCGAATCGAATCATTTTTGACCTTTCAAAAACACACAAAACACAGTTCACAAACCACCTATTTTTTTCTCTCGAAGCTGAGCGCCAGCTGTTGGAGCGTCGATTGCGGCACCTCGCCCACGGCGGTCAACCACCAGTCTCCAACGCGTTGCATTTGCATGCGAGTTGCACCCATGGAAAACGCATCGTGGCTCATTGGGCGGGCGTGGCGTGCAGGATCAAAGGACTCAACGAACACTGACACGGACGCCAACCCGTCGGAGCACACACATTGCATCACCGACAGCCCAGCGTTGCCATGCACAGCAGGGCGCCTGTAACACGACACCAACTTGAAACCAGGCACGCTGGCTTTCCAATCCCAGCCCTCTTGATCCACCGTGGTGGGTAGAAGTTCCGACTTTTTGACACGGTAACCCTGCACGTCATTCATCATGGCATTGAGTTTGCTCATGCTGATGGACGAGGACAACTGCAGCTCCGAGAAAGCGGCCTGCTCCAGAATGGATTGGTCCAAACCAATGGTTTGCAACTTGAGAACCAGTCCCGTCACCCGCTCTGTCCAGACTCGGTAGCCAAAGCGCCATGCATCTTTTGGCACCAGCCGGGCAACATCTGCCTCCCATCCCGCCACACGATCTGCACCCACCGGGCGAAGAACATAGTGCTGGGCAAGCGAAGCATCTGCTTGTCCCAGCCAATCAGGAAACTGCCTGAGCGATTGGCGCTTCTCGCTGATAGCCATGCGACTTTGAGGCATCAAAGTAAGCACCTCATCGTTTCGGCGCAAAACGCTGCGAGGCACACCAGACAAGGCATCCACCCGCTCCATTTGCTGGGACCCTTCGCTGACATGCCAGATGCGCGCCGACGACAGCCGATCGGCCGCAGTGACGACAAATGTGCCGGTATAGGTGCGCTGACCCGCAGCCGCCTGCAAACGAGGCAGCCACTGCTCAACGCCAGGTTGATTCGCAACTTCTTGTGACTGAACCGACCCCACCCAGGCCAAGCTCAAGACACACGCCAGCCAACGATTCAACGCCCAACCTCGTCATAGTTGGCATTGTGTACAAACCCTGGCGCCATCTGCAATGCGGAGGCCCCAGCAAAATTGCGATGTGCCGCCAACAATGCATCCAACTGTGGATCGCGAATCATGACGGGGGCATCCGAATTCACCGTCAAAACAGAAGTACCGTCGCTGCGCAGCATCACCTGCCCTCGTGGATCGGAATTGACTGACGCAACGCGCTGGCCATTGGACGCCTCAACTGGTACAACCACTTGCGCTATCTGGCCACCGCTTGGCGCTTGGACCGCAGTGCCAAAGCCCTGCCACGCCAAGACCGCCACCAACATCACCGATGCCAATCCAGCGACACGCCGCCAATTGTCACGATTGGCAGCCGCCGGTGGCAGGCCAACCTCGTTTGGCACGATCGGCGTGGCCGGAACCGGCTCAATCTGGATGGCTTCTTGATTGATTCGCTGGCTCAACCGTGCCACAAAGGCCGCATCCACCGCCTGCGCTTCCGATGAACCCGAGCGCATTACCCGCCCGATCAGATGATAGGCATCCCAATTGGCTTGCACCTGTGGATTGCGCTGCAATTCGTGCATGCATTGGCCGAACCCGTCGCCTTCCAGCTGACCGTCCACCAGGGCAGAGACACACTCTGCAGATTCTCGAGAGAGCTCAGACATACCTCATCCTCAGTTCAATCATCCAGCCATTCACCAACGTTTGCCCGTTTGCTTTTCAAGCATCGGTTTGATACGAGCAGAAACTGCCTCGCGGGCCCTAAAAATTCGCGATCGCACCGTGCCCATGGGGCACTTCATGATCTCAGCGATGTCCTCGTAGCTCATGCCTTCCATCTCACGCAGGGTAAGCGCCTGCCTCAAATCGTCCGGCAACGCGTCGACGGCTGCGTTGACTTCTCTGGCGATTTCTTTGGCTGCCAACTCTGACTCCGGCGTCTCACTGGTGGTGGAGTCGTTTCCAGGGTGAAAAGTTTCATCGTCGTCCTCGTTCGATTGCAACGCCGACTGTGTGACTGTTGGGTCACGCTTTAGTTCCAGCAAAAACTTCTTGGCCGTGTTGACTGCGATGCGGTAGAGCCAGGTATAAAACTGAGCATCACCCCGAAACTGGTGCAATGCTCGGTAGGCCTTGATAAACGTTTCCTGGGCGATGTCTTCAACCAGGTCCACATCTCGCACCATGCGACCTATCAAACGTTGCACGCGACGCTGGTATTTGATGACCAGGAGCTCAAACGCCTTTTGGTCACCGGCCACCGCGCGCTCTACCAACAGCATGTCGCTGTTGTCAGGCGTCCCGGTGACGCCGTCATTGGGTTTGAGCAGGGTCATGCCTGGTTCCCCGCCGATCGGCTCGTGTCTCGCAATGGATCTTGGTCAACCCGAGGGCGTTGGTATACCGCCCTGCGTAAGGCCAACCAACGCGCAGGGCTGGCATCGCGCTGCACCCATAGCCACCTGTCCTTTGTACCGTTGGTTCGAAGTATCAACACCATTGCCATTTGCAGGTCTACGACCACTGCCAGCTGCACCGATTCTGTGTTGCCGAACGCGGCCCAACTCCAACTGCCACCTTCCCAAGAGAGTTGCCCAATTGGCGCATGGCGCAATAGCCAAACGGCACCCAACCCGGTCAGCACCGCCCCTGACAGCATCAACCCCTGCCGCCAATCGGTGGTCTGCGCTTGGACCATCCAGATGACAGCGGCACACCAACCCAGGACAGAAAGGGAAGACAAAAAAATGACCTGAAAACGCGAACGCCCCACCGGATAACTAACCGCTGGGGCGTTGTGCATGGGTCAGGGTCGCGATCAGCCAGGCTACACGGAGCCGACTCAGGTCACGACAGGCGCTTGAACACCAAGGAACCGTTGGTTCCGCCAAAGCCAAAATTGTTCTTTACGGCCACGTCCATCTTCAGGTCGCGCGCGGTGTTGGCACAGTAGTCCAGATCGCAATCCGGATCCTGATTGAAGATGTTGGTGGTGGGTGGACTCTTCTGGTGATGCAAAGCCAGCACTGTCACCACCGACTCCAGCCCTCCAGCGCCGCCTAACAGGTGACCGGTCATGGACTTGGTGGAATTAACCACGACATTTTTCGCATGGGCACCCAGTGCCGCCTTGATGGCATTGGACTCATTGGTATCCCCAAGCGGTGTGGACGTGCCATGGGCGTTGACGTAATCGACCTGATCCGTATTGAGACCAGCGTTTTGCAGCGCACCCAAAATGGCCCGACGCGGCCCGTCCATGTTGGGCGCGGTCATGTGCCCGGCATCTGCCGTCATGCCAAAACCAGCCAACTCTGCATAAATCTTGGCTCCCCTAGCTTTGGCGTGTTCGTACTCTTCAAGCACCATCACGCCAGCGCCTTCACCCAGGACAAAACCGTCACGGTCTTTGTCCCAAGGGCGTGACGCAGTGGAGGGGTCGTCGTTGCGCGTACTCAGCGCACGCATGGCCGCAAAGCCACCCACGCCCAGCGGCGAGACCGCCGCCTCTGAACCACCCGCAACCACCACATCGGCGTCGCCGTATTCGATCATGCGCCCAGCTTGGCCAATGCAATGCAAACCCGTCGTGCACGCGGTGACAATAGACAAATTCGGACCTTTAAAACCATACCGGATCGACACATGGCCGGCGATCATGTTGATGATGGTCGAAGGAACGAAGAAGGGTGAAATACGACGTGCGCCGCGTTGCACGTACTCGCCATGGACGGTTTCGATCATGGGCAGGCCACCAATCCCCGAACCAATCACACACGCAATGCGGCAAGCCTCTTCTTCGCTAAGCGCCTCACCCGTTGGCAACCCGGCATCGGCCACGGCCTGGGCGGCTGCCGCAATGCCATAGTGAATGAAGGTGTCCATGGTGCGCGCTTCTTTGGCGCTCATGTAGGCTTCAATGTCAAAACCTTTGACCTCGCCAGCGATCTTGCAATTAAAAGTCGAGGCGTCAAACTTGGTGATCAGACCAATGCCTGACTGCCCGGCAAGCAGGTTCGCCCAGGCCACATCAACCGTGTTTCCTACGGGACTGATGCAACCCAAACCGGTAACAACGACACGACGACGAGACATAGTGATCAACAGTCAGTGGTTCATTAAAACAAGTGATGCCAGCAATGAGCTGGCACCGGCAAGCTGATCTGATCATCAAGCCGGGACACGATTTGCCCGGCGCGATGAAAATGATGGTGCGATCTCAGCACCATCGCCACATTTACGCTTTGGAATGCGTGTTGGCGTAATCGATGGCGTTTTGAACGGTGGTGATTTTCTCGGCATCTTCATCCGGAATTTCAATACCAAACTCGTCTTCGAGCGCCATTACCAGTTCTACCGTGTCAAGTGAGTCTGCACCCAGGTCGGCCACAAAAGCCTTTTCGTTGGTGACTTGAGATTCTTCAACACCGAGTTGTTCGGCAATGATTTTCTTAACGCGTGCTTCGATATCGCTCATGGATTCCCTCTGAGGGTTGTAAAAAGAGTGGTGATTTTAACCGCGCTCGAAAACTGCTTTTCTGCGTGGCAAACCGATGATCTGCGGTCTGAGTTTATAGGGAAAGTGGTTACATCAGCATGCCGCCGTTGACATGCAATTCCTGCCCAGTGACATAAGCCGCTTGAGGCGAAGCAAGATATGCGACCGCATGGGCAATATCTGCTGGCTTGCCCAAATGTCCCAACGGAATCTGTGACAGCAGCGCTTTTTGCTGTTCGTCAGCCAGCTTCCCAGTCATGTCGGTTTCAATAAAGCCAGGCGCGACACAGTTCACGGTGATATTGCGCGAGCCCAGCTCACGGGCCAGCGCGCGGGTCATGCCTGCCACGCCCGCCTTGGCTGCAGCGTAGTTGGCTTGGCCCGGGTTGCCGGACGCGCCCACCACCGAGGTGATGCTGATGATTCGGCCATAGCGCTGTTTCATCATGGTTCTCATGACGGCGCGGCTCATGCGAAACACCGCCTTGAGGTTGGTGTCCAGCACCGCATCCCAGTCCTCGTCCTTCATGCGCATGGCCAGGTTGTCACGGGTGATGCCTGCGTTGTTCACCAGAACCTGCAACCCGCCATGTTCTTTGACGATGCTGTCAATCAGCGCATCAACGGCGGCAACCTGGTTGACATCAAGCGGCTTGCCGCTGCATCCTGGGTAAGCAGACAGGGTTTGGTTCAGTTTTTCAGCGCCCTCAGGCGTCGTGGCTGTGCCGATCACTTTCAAGCCACGCTTTGCTAGCTCCAGCGCGATGGCCGCACCAATGCCACGCGATGCGCCAGTCACCAGGGCCACTTGCCCTTCAAATTTGAGGTCACTCATTGAAATTACTCCTGCGCCAAGTTAGTACGCACTTCGACCAGACTGGCCGGATCAAACATCGCCAGCCCGGTCATCTCTGGGGTAATGCGTTTGGTCATACCGGCCAGCACTTTACCCGGCCCACACTCGACCAAATTGTGCAAACCACGCGCGCCAATCGCCTGCACACATTCGACCCAGCGCACCGGGCCGAAGGCCTGACGGTAGAGCGCGTCGCGCATGCGGTTGGCATCAAATTCCACCGCCACATCGATGTTGTTCACCACCGGAATCTGGGGTGCGGCGAACACAGTGGATTCCAACTTGCCTTTTAAATTGAGGGCCGCCGGTTTCATCAGGCTGGAGTGAAACGGGGCCGACACAGGCAGAGGCAAGGCGCGTTTGGCACCCTGTGCCTTCACCGCCACGCAAGCCTGCTCAACCGCTGCTTTGGAGCCTGCAATCACGGTTTGACCCGGGTCATTGAAATTGACGGCTTCCACAACTTCTGAGGAATTTGACCCATAAGCCCCCGTCACTTCTGCACAGACAGCTATTACTTTTGCAGCATCCATGCCCAACACAGCAGCCATGGCACCCATACCGACCGGCACAGCTTCTTGCATGGCTTGCGCCCGAAACCGCACCAATGGCGCGGCTTGTGCCAAGGTCAGTACACCCGATGCGACCAGGGCCGAATACTCTCCCAGCGAATGCCCAGCCAGCGCTTGCGGCGCAACCCCCACCTCGGCCATCCAGACCCGGTAGGCCGCCACGCCAGCAACCAGCATCACCGGCTGCGTGTTGGTGGTCAAGGCGAGCGCCTCTTTGGGGCCTTCTTTAATGAGCAGCCCGATGTCTTCGCCAAGCGCGTCCGAGGCTTCTTTGATCACTTCTTGCACCTGTGGGTGCGCCCCCCAGCCGTCCAGCATGCCCACAGATTGGGACCCTTGCCCCGGAAAAACAAAAGCAAATGGTTTCATGACGTTTTCAATGTGATGTGAAAAATAGGCCTCTAGCCATTAATCTATATGCGATAGAAGCTACATTTTAAGTAGCACAGCGCCCCAGGTAAAACCACCGCCAACGCCTTCAAGCAGTACCGTCTGGCCGGCTTGCACCCGCCCGCTGCGCACAGCAGCATCGAGTGCCAATGGAATTGAGGCTGCCGAGGTGTTGCCATGCTGGTCCACCGTGACAACCACTTTGTCCATCGACATTTTTAACTTGCGCGCCGTACTTTGCATGATGCGGATATTGGCTTGGTGTGGAATCAGCCAGTCAATGTCGGCGTCGGTCCTTCCGGCCTTGGCCAATACCGCCCGCGCCGCTTCATCGAGCACACCGACTGCCAGTTTGAACACGGCTTGACCATCCATTTGCAGAAGCGGAGAACCAGACACCTGACCGCCCGCCACGTGGCCGGGCACACACAAAATATCGGTGTACTTGCCGTTGGCATGAATGTCGGTTGCCAAGATGCCAGGTTGCTCAGAGGCTTCCAGAACCACGGCGCCAGCGCCATCGCCAAACAACACGCAGGTGGTGCGGTCTTTGAAGTCAAGGATGCGCGAAAACACCTCTGCTCCCACCACCAAGGCTTTTTTGGCGGTGCCTGCCTTGATCAGGGCATCGGCTATCGTCAGCGCGTAAATGAAGCCACTGCACACCGCTTGAACATCAAAGGCCGCACCGCCATGGATGCCCAATTTACCTTGCAAGATGCAGGCGGTGGATGGAAACACCATGTCAGGCGTCGAGGTTCCCACAATGATCAGGTCGATTTCGCTGGCCTGTACACCGGCTGCATCCAACGCCCGTTGGCAGGCTTGCAAAGCCAAATCACTGCTGTTAACCCCGGCGTCGACAAAATGGCGCGCACGAATACCGGTTCGCTCCACAATCCAATCGTCACTGGATTCCACACCGCTGGCAGCCAGTTCAGCCACCAAATCTGCGTTGGTCAGTCGGCGTGGCGGCAGAAAACTGCCGGTTCCAGTGATGCGAGAGTAAATGCTCATAAATTCATTCAACCTGTGCGGTGATTGGGGGCTCCAGCACAACCCCGGCGGGAACCAAAAGCGGCGCGGCATGGGCGATGCGGGCACGCACCTGCTCAAGCAAATTATTTCGGGCCGCATCATACGCTCGCCCCAATGCGTAGCCAAAGCCAATTTCGTCGGCAGAGCCATGGCTTTTGAATACCAAGCCACGCAAGCCCAACAACGCGCCACCGTTGTACCGACGATGGTCCATTCGCTTTTTAAGCGCAGAAATCACCGGATAAGCAGTTATAGCTGCCATTTTGGTGAACATATTGCGTGAAAACTCTTTTCTGAGGAAGTCCACAATCATGCCGGCCAAGCCTTCGCTGGCCTTGAGCGCCACATTGCCAACAAACCCGTCGCACACAACAATCTCAGCCGTGCCTTTAAAAATGTCGTTGCCTTCGACATTGCCATAGAAGTTCAGATCACCGGTGCTAGATGCTTTTCGAAGCAGTTCGCCAGCTTTTTTGATCACTTCGTTGCCTTTTATCGCTTCTTCACCGATGTTGAGCAAACCAACTGTCGGGGTTTCGTTGCCGCTCAGCACTGACACCAAGGCCGAGCCCATCACCGCAAACTGAACCAGATGCTCGGCAGTGCAATCCACATTGGCGCCCATGTCCAACACGGTGGTACCTGAGCCCTTGGCATTGGGGATTTGTCCAGCAATCGCCGGGCGGTCAATGCCATCCAATGTTTTGAGAAGATAGCGTGAAATAGCCATCAAAGCACCTGTATTACCAGCAGATACTGCAGCTTGTGCTTTACCTTCTTTGACTTGCGCAATAGCAACGCGCATGCTGGAGTCTTTTTTGCGGCGCAATGCCACTTCCAGCGGATCGTCCATGGTGACCACTTCGCTGGCCAGCACCACGGTTGCCCGGGCATGGGCATAACCCTTCATGCTTTCTGGCAGACCTACGAGAATCAAATGTGCTTCGGGATGCTGGTCCAGAAAACGGCTACACGCGGGCAAGGTGACGCGAGGGCCGTGGTCGCCCCCCATGCAGTCAACGGCAATAGTGATCATAGGAAACCAGTTATCTGACAGTTCCAACAAGGGTTGGGCCTTTGGCGCCCGGAAAAGCAAAAGCCCGGGGCTACACGCTTGGTAGCCCCGGGCCTTGGGTTTTTACGCCGCTTAGGCTTCAGATTTGGTCTTCAGCACCTTACGACCACGGTAAAAACCGGTCGGGCTGATGTGGTGACGCAGGTGCGTCTCACCGGTGGTGGACTCAACAGCGATACCGGGTACCACCAAGGCGTTGTGCGAACGATGCATGCCGCGCTTTGAAGGCGACTTCTTGTTTTGCTGGACGGCCATGTTCCGCTCCTAAAGACTTTGGGCTGCCACATTGGCAGCTTTGGGGGGTTGTTAAATTGCGCCCAGTTCGGTGCGCCGAACCGCAGAGTATACCCGATACCTGCGTGACTTAAGCATCACCACTTGGTTTGGCTTTCAGCACGGAAAGCGCCGCAAACGGGTTGGGCTTAGCAGGATTCGCCTCAAAATCTAGATCAGCCGCCGCCAACTTGACAGGTACCGGGCACACATCGTGGCGCGGCACTACCGGCAGATCCATCAATACCTCGTCCTCGATCAAGGCGGCCAGATCAAAATCACGGCTGATGACCAACAGATCTTCCTCAGACTCGTCGTCTTCGAGTTCTGCCTGGGACTCGGATTCCACGAATCGGTAGGAGCGCTGGATATGCGTGGGCACATCCACCGCAGTCAGGCAACGCTGGCATGTCAGCGGCATGTCCAGGTTGGCGTCCAGATTCAACCAGGCCACAGAGGTGACAGACGCGTCTGTCACAGTCCAGCCTCGCACCGACCATGTAACTGTGTTTTCTGCTCCTAGCCCTTGTGTTTCCTGAATAAGTCGCTCAAATTTCGATAGCGATGTTTGACCAGCAATTTGCCGGCTTTCCTGGCACCAATGCCGCACATCAATGCGAGGGGGACTTGCGTGTTCACTCATGCAAGCAGTGTACGAGAATCACACCATGACCCACACGCCGCCACGCCAGTTGATCCTGGCTTCCACCTCTGTGTACCGCCGCCAGTTACTGGAACGGCTTCGCATTCCTTTTACAGTGATCTCGCCCGAGGTGGATGAATCTGCCCTGGCCGGTGAGTTGCCCGAACAGCTTGCACGGCGCCTGGCCTTGGCAAAAGCACAGGCAGTGGCCGCACTTCACCCTGAAGCGGTGGTGATTGGTTCTGATCAAGTGGCCGATCTGGCGGTTGAGGCCCTGGGCAAACCCCACACCCACGCACGTGCCGTGGCGCAGTTGCAACGCATGCGTGGACACACCGTGGTTTTCCAAACTGCGATCGCGGTGGTCTGCCAAGCCACAGGTTTCGCACAGGGCGATCTGGCACCCGTTCGTGTGCAGTTCAAGTCCCTCACCGACGCCCAGATTGAACACTATTTGCACGCCGAGCAACCCTACGATTGTGCGGGCAGCGCCAAAAGCGAAGGTTTGGGCATTGCACTGCTGGAACGCATCGACAACGATGATCCGACTGCGTTGGTCGGACTGCCACTGATCCGGACCTGTCGGCTGCTCGAAGCGGCCGGACTCGTGCTGCTTTGACGCTCAGACCGACATGACCGAAGCCTCACCCCAAACCCACAAAGGCAAACTCTACCTGGTGCCTGCGCCCCTGGACTTTGGCTGCGAACAACAGGCTGACCTGCAGGCCGTGCTGCCGATGGTCACCCTCGCCACCGCCGCCACCCTGACCCACTGGATTTGCGAAAACGCCAAGTCCGCCCGCGCTTACCTGAAACGCATACACGAAGTCGTGCCGCTGCGCCTGCCTATTCAAGACATGGCCTTGGTCGAATTGCCGCGCGAAATCCATAAAAAGGGTGATCACCAAGGCAGCTTTGATGTGCGTGGCTTACTCCAACCGGCACTGGACGGCAACGATATTGGTCTGGTCAGCGAAGCCGGCATGCCCACCATTGCCGACCCTGGTTCATCGGTGGTGCGCGCGGCACATGAGTTGGCCATCCAAGTGGTGCCATTGGTCGGACCGGTGAGTCTGCTGCTGGCTTTGGC
>DFWT01000277.1 GCA_002381045.1 Rhodoferax sp. UBA4127 | reverse complement strand
CCATCAACGGCACGGTCGCCAATACCACTACGGTGAACAAGTCAAACACCAAGCATATCTTGGGTGTGACTACACCCGCCAATTAGTCAAACAAAAGGAGACTCATACGTGTTAGTCAGTAGAACCCTCACTCTCTGCGGGCTTGGCCTGTGGGCGGTGCAGGCGGTTGCCCAAACCGCCGCACCCACCCTGACTGCGCCCAAGGAGCAGCTGAGTTATGCCACCGGTGTGTCAGCGGTTCGCAACTTCACCAAGAACGACGTGGCGTTTGACATTGAGCTGATGGTCCAGGGCATGCGTGACGCCCTGGCCGGCAAGCCCTTGCTGATGACCGAGAAGCAAATCACCACATCGATGAACCAGTTGCAGACCGAATTACGGCGCACCATGGCTGCCAACCAGCGCGAATTGGCTGACAAGAATCGCAAGCGTGGTGTGGAGTACTTGGCCACTTTCAAGCAAAAACCTGGTGTTTTGACCCTGAAAAATGGTGTGGCCGTCCAGGTACTGACTCCTGGCAGCGGCGACAAGCCGGTTGAGACGGATGCCGTGGTCACCCGTTACCGTGGAACCAACATCGACGGGGTCGAGTTTGACGGTACTTTGGCGGGCAAGACCTCGACTTTGCGGGTCAGCCAGGTCATCATGGGCTTTCGGGAGGCGCTCAAGCAGATGCCAGTGGGTTCCAAATGGCAGATCGTGGTGCCTTCTCCGCTGGCCTATGGCGAACGGGGCGTGGGTGGCGTGATTGGCCCCAACGAAACCTTGGTGTATGAAGTTGAACTGCTTGAAATAAAGAAATGAAAGCACATGCGGCAATTCGGCGTGTTTTGGTTTGCGGCTACTTTGCTGCGGGCCTGATTGCGTCTGTTTTCGCCGCGACCCCGGTCATGCCGGGTATGACTGCCCGCACGGGCCCTCCGGGCGCTGAGAAGGCGCTCGCCGTTGTTGGAACGCCTGAAGAGATAGAACTCGGACGGCGGATCTACCATGAGGGAATCGGTGCCAACGGCAAGCCCATCACGGGTGTGCGCTTTGGTGGTGCTGAGGCCCACGGCGGAGATGTGGTTTGCAAGACTTGCCACAGGCGCAGTGGGCTAGGGGCAGTGGAGGGCACCGACAACGTGCCACCCATTGCTGGTCGTTTTATTTTTAGCGATGATCCACGGGCCATCGTGTCCATGAATTTTCGGACTGTGAAGAACTTCAACCAGCGCCACGAACCGCTGACTGACGATACTTTTGGCGCGGCTGTCCGCGAAGGCAAACATGTGACCGGACGCGAACTTAGTCCGATCATGCCCCGGTTTGATTTCAGTGATGCTGAAATTCGCGGCCTGACATCCTATCTGCGTACGCTGTCGGTTAGTTGGTCACCGGGTGTGGAGGCTCACACCGTGCACTTGGCTACCGTGATCACCCCAGATGTGAGTCCGCAGCGCAAAGAAGTGTTTCTGCAAACCCTCAAGGCGGCGGTGAATCAGAAGAATGGCAATTTTGCACCCGGCATGCGGACCATGAGCAGTGCTGCCGAGATGATGCTCAATACCAACCGGTACTGGGACTTGCAGGTCTGGGAGTTGCAGGGTGCGCCGCATACCTGGGGCGCGCAACTTGCCGAGCGCTACCGAGCACAACCGGTGTTCGCCCTGGTTTCTGGTTTTGGCGCCGGTCAATGGGCACCAGTGCATGAATTCTGTGAAAACCAACGCGTGCCGTGTTGGTTCCCGAGTGTGGATGCGACGCCAAAGCGGGCCAATAATGATTTTTATTCCTTGTATTTTTCGCAGGGTGTTGGTGTCGAGGCTGAGGTGCTGACGTTGTATCTGAAAGAGAACAGACCAGCGCGTGTGGTGCAATTGCATCGGGGTGATGCCGCCGGTATTGAGGGTGCACAACGTTTGCAAAGCCTGCTCGGTGCAGCCACACCCGGTGTTCGGGTGGATACAAAGCGCGTGGAAGCCACAGATCCTGCCACCATGAAGCGCGCCTTGGCTGGTCTGGGTTCGCGTGATGCGTTGATGTTGTGGTGGCCGCAAGCCGATATGCCAGCCCTTCAGGCAGTACCAGTGCCTAAGGGCGCAGTGTTTGTATCTGGGCGCATGGGAGGCGCTGAACATGCGGCACTGCCGTCCGATTGGAAGCTGGCCACCCGTATGCTTTATCCCTATCAATTGCCCGAAAAACGGGCCGCCGATTTGTATTATTTGTCTGCTTGGTTACAAGCTGGCAAGATCGGTATGCGCGAAGAGTTCATGCAGTCAGAGGTCTATTTTGCGCTGAGTTACCTGAGCGATACATTGACTGACATGCTCGACAACATGCATAGCGACTACCTGATAGACCGTGCCGAGGCCACCTTGAGTCAGCGTGAAGGTGCGAAAGCTGAAGATGAAACACGTGAACTCACGACATTGCGGTTTCACAAAGGGGGCGTCGGTGGCGCACAAGGCGCTATGGCTCGAATGAAGCTACCCGAGAACATGAAAATTCCTCGCCCGGTGCCCGGATCGCCCGTGCCCGCAGCCAATAAGCGCGAGGGCACGACGGTTTACCCACGATTGAGTTTGGCACAAGGTCAGCGTTTTGCCTCCAAGGGGGCTTACGTGGTGCGTTTCGCAGGCGCTCAAGGGTTGCCTGCTGTGGTTGCTGATTCGGATTGGGTCATTCCATGAAGCCTAATTGCGATATCCCGTCATTTTTTTATTTGTTGCACCCGTTCTATTTTGGGTGTGCATTGAGAGTCTCTCCAAGTCCCGAACCGCTGCTGGCGAAAGCCCGTCCGCTGCTGAATTTGTAAACCAAGGCTACACCTTAAAGGAAATTACCATGATGAAAACGATTTTGATTGCCGCTAGCCTGTTGTCGCCTGTGGTGGTGCTGGCCCAAGAAGCTGCCCCAGCGGCTACCTCCGCAGCCAGCGCACAGAAGCAGTCTCGCAGCATTTCGCTGCAATGCCAGCAGCAGGCTGCTTTGAAGAAACTTGCGGGTGCTGAACGCAAACAATTTTTGGTGACTTGCATTAACCCGGATGCCAAGCCTGCCCCCGCTCCTGCCAAGTAAACAAAAACCGGTTTATGCCCGGAACGGGCATTGTTTTTTGTGCGCTCGCGAGCGCTTGGGCGTAGCGAGATGCTTTTGAGGGCCCGTTTAGGGTGCGTCACTATCATGCAACACCGCAACAGTTCGATTAGGTTGAGTGTGCCCGCCCCCGCATCCGGCTTGGCAAATGCTAAAGCGAGTGCGTTGCGCCGCGATTACGAATACGCCCAAGCCGAGATAACGCGGCTCAAGCTTGAGCTGGCGCAAGCCCGCGACCAACTGCATCAGCTTGAAGACGCGACATCGGATTTTGTACATCTGATGATTTAGGTGCTTGGCTGGGCAGCCAAGCATGCTCCCGACGGCATGCTCTTTCAAAACACCTGGACGACATCTACTTGATCACTCTTTGATCGGCCGCTGAACACAAAACGTTTTCGGTGACCAGCGATTGCCTGTCTGATAACAGCCCTGCTTCCAATACGTAGCGCAAGGTTGATCGGAGGTGTGAGACTGCTTGTCGAGTTATGCCAGACAGGCGACTTTGTGGGTCCAGATCTAAAAAATTCCAAAATAGTTTAGAAATAGGCCTAAATAACCCTGCATTTCTGCCGTTAACAACCGTACGAACGGAGGAAAGACCCCAGACCCAATCTGCCGCCTAACACACCATGCAACTGCCATCCATTGATCGAATTCAGAATTTACGGCCCGTTGCCGTAGAGTCGGCTTCGCTCGCCACGGGGAAAGTTGTGCCGGTAGCGCCTGTTAACCCCAGTGCCCAAAGCGCACCGGTGGTCGAATCGACGCCGAGCGTGGTGAACAAGATCAATACTGCCGACAAGCCAAATGTGGGGGAGGGCGTTTACGCCAGCGTGTCTGATCCCACGCGCAAGGGTGCAGATGCCGCGGCTCCGCCGAAAGACTGGACCATCAAGCGGCCCGCACCTGAAAAGGTGGAGTTTCCGCCGCCTGAGCCGATATCCAAACTCTTGATGGACCATTTGAAGTTGCTGTGGCAGGCCAGCGCGGCCGCCGTGCAGGTGCAACAGCAGGTACGCAACCAGTCTGAGATGACACCCAACAACGCCAACGGACTGCAAGGTGTAAATGTGGAACAGGTGCTCACTTACTCACCCACCAAAATCAACAAGACCGAGAAACCGCAGATGTAGCGGGGCGTACCAAGGCACAAATCAGTTGCGCACGCCACTGGCCACATGGCCGGCAGGCACATGCTGCGCAGCTGACTCAATGTGGCCAGTCTGGTCGTCAAAGAAGAAGTCAGGTTCAAACTCGCGCAAGAACTCACCCTTGGCCAGGCCGCCCAAAAACATGGCTTCGTCTACCTCGATATGCCAGTCCATCAGGGTGCGAATGGCCCGCTCGTGGGCGGGCGCGCTGCGGGCCGTTACCAGGGCAGTGCGGATGCGCATTTGCGCCGTGCTGGACTGCTGCAGTCTTTGTAGCGCACTGATCAATGGTTTAAAGGGGCCAGGGGCTAAAGGATGTTGAGCGTGGGTTGTTTCATGACGCTGGAAGGCATCCAGCCCCTGGGCCTGGTAAACCCGCTCGGCCTCGTCGGAGAACAGCACCGCATCGCCGTCAAAGGCAATACGTACTTCAGCCGGGTGGGCTTCACTGGCATGGGCCGAATGCGGGTACACCTGCGCGGCGGGCACTCCTGCATCCAATGCGGCGCGTACATCACTTAAATGCGTGCTCAAAAACAGGTTGGCATGCAGTGGCTTCAGATAGCGCCAGGGCGACTGGCCGCGGGTGAAGCTGCCCCGCACAATCGGCAGACCATAGGCCTGTGCCGAACGAAACACCCGCATGCCTGACACCGGGTCGTTGCGCGACAGGATTACCACTTCAACTGGCTGAGCAAGCGCTTCCGCATTGCCGTTCTGGTTAAACGTCAACAGTTTCTTAACCAAAGAAAACGCCACGCCAGGCTTGGCGGGAACGTCCAGCCTCTCCAACTGCAGCGCCATGTAGGCGCGGTCATCGCCCTGCTCGAATACCTCGTTTTCTTCCTCGAAGTCAAACAGGGCGCGACTCGAAATCGCCAGCACAAGTTTGCCGTCGAGAGAGGTGCTCATGACTGCAAAAACATTTGGTACACCGGGTTGCTGGTCTCTTCCACATAAGGGTAGCCCAGCGTCTTCAGGAACTGCTCGAACGCCTTGTTCTCTTTGGCCGGTACCTGCAAGCCGACCAAAATGCGGCCGTAGTCTGCGCCCTGGTTGCGGTAGTGGAACAAGCTGATGTTCCAGCCCGGGCGCATCAGGCTCAGGAACTTCATCAGCGCGCCGGGACGCTCCGGGAACACAAAGCGCAGCAGGCGTTCGTCTTGGGCCAGGGTGGAGATGCCGCCCACCATGTGGCGGATGTGTTCTTTGGCCAGTTCATCGTGCGTGAGGTCCAACGCGTCAAATCGGTGCTTGGTTAAATGCGCGGCAATCTTGCCGGATTCACCTTTGGCTGCGGTGGTCAAACCCACAAACACGTGGGCTTTGTTGGCGTCGCTTACGCGGTAGTTGAACTCGGTCACATTGCGCAAGGTCTTGGCACCACCAAACGCGGGCAGGTCACCAATCAGCTCACAAAAGCGCCGGAAGCTGCCGCGCTCCTCGGGGATGGTCNNACTTCGGCGCGCTCGGCCACAAAGCGCAGGCGGTCAAAGTTCATGTTGGCGCCGCACAAAATGGCAGCAAAAGTGTGGCCTTTATTTTTGTGCGTGGCCACATACTGTTTGATGGCAGCCACCGCCAGCGCGCCTGCGGGTTCCACAATGCTACGGGTATCGGCAAACACGTCCTTGATGGCCGCGCAAACTGCGTCGGTGTCCACCAGCACATAGTCGTCCACCAGGTTGCTGGCCACCCGAAAGGTTTCTTCCCCCACCAACTTGACCGCGGTGCCATCCGAGAAAAGGCCCACGTCGCTCAGGGTGACGCGCTTTTTGGCGGTGATGGACTGCGTCATTGCGTCGGAGTCGTTCATTTGCACGCCAATGACTTTGATCTCCGGGCGCAGCGCCTTGATGTAGTTGGCTACGCCCGAGATCAGTCCGCCACCGCCAATCGCCACAAACACCGCGTCCAGACGCCCCTGATGCTGGCGAAGCAACTCCATGGCGATGGTGCCTTGCCCGGCGATCACGTCCGGGTCGTCAAACGGGTGTACAAAGGTCAGCCCCTCGCGCCTTTCCAACTCAAGTGCATGGCCGTAGGCGTCTGAATAACTGTCACCAAACAGCACCACCTCGCCGCCAAAACCGCGCACTGCGTCCACCTTCATGCCGGGTGTGGTGGTGGGCATGACGATGACCGCTCGCGTTTTCAGCCTCTGCGCGCTCAGCGCCACACCTTGTGCGTGGTTGCCAGCTGAAGCGCAGATCACGCCCTTCTTGAGCTGCGTAGGAGTCAGATGCGCCATCTTGTTGTAGGCACCGCGCAGCTTGAAGCTGTGCACCGGTTGCTGGTCTTCGCGCTTGAGCAACACGGTGTTGTTTAGCCGGGCACTTAGCGACTGGGCTACTTCCAGGGCGGATTCATTGGCCACGTCATACACGCGGGCAGTGAGGATTTTTTTCAGGTAGTCGGCGGGGGTCAGCGGTGTCGTTTTCATAGGGTGAGGATGATAAGCCCCGGCTACAGCGACAATCGCCGACCACGTACACCCGCAGGAGAAATTGAGATGGAATGCACAGTGAGTTGGACCGGTGCGCTTGCCACCCGGTCAGGGATGGGATTTGTGGCCGAAACCGGCAGTGGCCATACCCTGGTGATGGACGGTGCGCCAGACGCCGCCAAGCCCGAAAACGGTGGCCAAAACCTGGCACCCCGCCCCATGGAAACCCTGCTGGCAGGCACCGGTGGCTGCACCGCCTACGACGTGGTGCTGATCCT
>DFWT01000128.1 GCA_002381045.1 Rhodoferax sp. UBA4127 | reverse complement strand
TTTCGCGTTTCAAGTCCATCTCGATGGCGGCTTGGATGATTGCCGCCTTGGGCTTGGCAAGTACAGGCAGTGCTCTGGCGCAGCGCACCATCGCCGAGCAGTTCATTCAGGACATGAAGGATGGCAAGATTGCCGATGCCGGTGCCGAAGACCATGTGGTCCAAGAACTGATCATCAAACGCAGCATCCCGATCACCTACAGATACATCAATATCCTGATGAACACGCCCAACGCGTTTGGCCCAGGCGTGGCCTGCACCACTTGCCACAGCTCTCAAGATGCGAGCAAGAGCTACCGGGGGCTGGATTTGTCCACTTGCAAAGGCATGATTGAAGGTGCTACCGAGAACCCCAAACACACCGTTTTCACGCCTGGGCAAGACCCCAAGCGCGACCACCTGATTCGCCGCCTGCGCAACAACCGCATGCCTTTGGGTATCGGATTTGAAAAGTCCACCTACACCCCGAACCACATGCTGGTGAAAAACTGGATTGCCGACGGCGCCAAGAACGATGACCATTTCAAGAAGAATATCCAGCCACTGTTTGTCACAGCGAACGCGTTTGGACCCAACACACCGGCTTGCACCGCCTGCCACATGTCCAACCAGGAACCACCCAGCTTCCACGAGTTGAACTTGAGCACTCATGAAGGCATCATGCTCGGCGCTGACTCGGTGGCCAAAGGCGTGGACAAGTCCACCAAAGTGATCGTCCCTGGCAAGCCTGAACTGAGCTTTGTCTGGCAACACCTGGCCGAAGACCGTATGCCTCCTGGCATCAGCCCATCTGAGCCGCGCGACCATCCCAACACCACCATCCTGTCGGCGTGGATCAAGCAAGGGGCTAAGTGCGACTGATGACACCCGGGCATCTGAGCCGCCGGCAACTGCTGGCGACACTCGCAACAGGTGGGCTCTTGCCCACCTTTGTTGTTTCTGCGGCGACACAAACGCCCAAGATACTGACGCGGTGGAACAGTGGCAACAGCACTTTGGTGCCATTGGCATTGCACAACGAACAAATATTTTTCAGCGGCGACAAAACCTTGGGACGTATCGACCCGGGTCAAACCAAACCCGTGTGGAACGTGCCTCATGGGTTAAGTCAGGGTGCTGTGTACCGGCCGCGCGCAGCTGGGCAATCTGTCATCACCGGCGGTCAGCGGGCGTTGGGCGCCTGGCAACTTGACGATGGCAAGCCCCGGTGGCTGCACCCCGCCCAGATTCAAGTCGGTACACCTTATGTCACACCAGAGCGCACTTATGTCGGTGATGGCCACGAATTGCTAGCGCTGGACAACGCGACGGGCGCAATCGTCTGGCGATTTGCCGGTACACCCGACACGCTGGCCTCCTACGCACCTGCCGTAGCCGGTGACACCGTTTTCTTTGGCCCGGGCAACGGGCTGTTGTACGCATTGAACAAAGCTGACGGTGCACAAAAATGGAAACTCGATGACAGTGCCGAGTGGCAATACGTTCGGCAGATGTACGTCAGCGGCAATGTGCTGGTAGCGGGCACCTACACTGAGCTTTTGTACGGCATCCATGTGGATACCGGCAAAATTTTGTGGAAGTTCAAGGCAGGCAACTTCATCAATTCGCACCATGTGTCGGGTGACAGCGCTTACCTGTGGTCACCTACCGGCTGGATTTATTGCATCGACATCAACCGGGGCAACGTGCGCTGGCGCCACCAGACCAGCCGTTACGGCAACAGTGCGGCCAATTGGGGACACATGATGGCCGAGTTGGTCACCTTTGAGGACAAGCTGTACTGCCTGGACATGAACCAGGCGCTGCACATCCTGGCCCTTGACGACGGCCGGGAACTTCTGCGCGTGCCGTTTGCCCACGACTTGCGGCCCACGGTGAGTCCATTGAAAAACTCACGCGCCGTTATGGCCAGTGAAACAGGTGAGATTCAATTGGTGCAGTGGTAGCTGACCTGTGTGGCAGGCACAGTGCCGATATCTGTGGATTTATACAGTAATATCGCCGCTATGGCCAAGGAAAAAACCCACTACGTTTGCTCTGACTGCGGCGGCACCAGTCCCAAGTGGCAGGGCAAATGCCCGCATTGCAACGCCTGGAACACGCTGATTGAATCCGTCACTGAAAGCAGTGCACCCACCAAAAACCGATTCGCTTCGCTGGCAAAAACCGCCGAGGTGACCGTGCTGGCGGACATCGACGCGGTGGACATGGCCCGCACCCCCACCGGCCACGAAGAACTGGACCGTGTGCTGGGCGGTGGCATGGTCGAAGGCGGGGTGGTGCTGATCGGCGGTGACCCGGGCATCGGCAAATCCACCTTGCTGTTGCAAGCGCTGGACTCGCTGCAACGCAGCGGTCAACGCACGCTGTATGTCACCGGCGAAGAAAGCGGCGCTCAGGTGGCACTACGTGCCCGGCGCCTGGGGCTGGACGGCTCGCAAGNNACATCGCGGTGATCGACTCGATTCAAACCGTGTATTCCGAGCAGCTAACGTCTGCGCCGGGGTCGGTCGCCCAGGTGCGCGAATGTGCCGCCCACCTGACCCGGGCGGCCAAAGCCTCAGGCGTGTGCATCGTGCTGGTCGGCCA
>DFWT01000039.1 GCA_002381045.1 Rhodoferax sp. UBA4127 | reverse complement strand
CATCTGGAAGTGCCGGCCGTTAACCCCGCTGACCTGATGAGTGCGCCACCGGGTGAGTCCACAGCCAGCATCCAGGCACGGGCGGCCGTTGCGCGGGGCCGCGCCATCACCCGCCAAGGTGTGGCCAACCAGGCATTGCAAGGTCAGGCACTTGAGGCGCACCTGTTGCTGGACGAGGCAGCCACCAAATTCCTGAATGTGGCTGCGGCCCGGCTTGGTTGGTCGGCACGCAGCACCCACCGTGCACTAAAGGTGGCCCGCACCATTGCAGACTTGGCTGGGGCAGAGCATACCCAGGTCACGCATGTGGCTGAAGCCATGCAGTACCGCCGCGCGCTTAAAACCAGCTGAGTCGGTGCATGCGTTTCAAGTCGTCCGAAACCGGGTTGGTGTTGCGGCTCTCGTTGGCGCAACTCATCAGTTGGGGCAGCATTTTTTACATGTTCTCGGTGGTGCTTGAGCCACTGGAGCGTGACTTGGGTCTGCGCCGCGCCGAAGTCTCTGTGGCCTTCAGTTTGGCGGTGCTTGCCGAAGGCCTGATGGCTTACCCGGTAGGCCGCTGGATTGATCGGGGTCACGAGCGCTGGGTGATGACGCTGGGCTCGGTGTTGGCAGGTGCTTGTCTGTGGCTGCACAGCGAAGTCACCAGCCTGATGGGTCTGTACGCGGTGTGGGTGGGCTTGGGTGTGGCCATGGCGGCGGTGCTGTATTCGCCGGCGTTTGCCTTGATCACGAAGCGTTTTCCGCAGAACTTTCGCCGCGCCATCATCACGCTGACTTTTTTGGGAGGCTTGGCCAGCACCGTGTTCATACCCTTGATCGCCTGGCTGATCAGCGTTTGGGACTGGCGCCACGCCTTGTGGGTGCTGGCGGCGCTGCATGTGGTGGTGTGCGCGCCGCTGCACTGGCTGACTCTGGCCAACGCACCCCAACGCCTGACGCAGGCGGCGGTACAAGTTCCCGACGCTGGTTTGAAGCCCTTGCTGCAAAGCGCGCCGTTTTTATTAATAGGTGTGTTTACCGTGTTGCTAATGTCGGACACAGTAGCGATTCCGGCGCACATCGTCAGTCTGCTGCGCGAAAACAATTTGCCTGAGGCCTGGGTGATTGCACTACCTGCTGCCATTGGAGTGATGCAGGTTGCCGGCCGGCTGCTACTGTACTTTTTTGAACACTATGCCGACTTGCATCAGGTGAACCGCTGGGTGCCCATGCTGATTCCGCTGGGCGTGCTGGTGCTGCTGGTAGCGCCCCTGTCGGGGGCACTGCAACTGGGTTTGGTCGTGGGTTTTGTGGTGGTCTACGGCATGGGCAACGGCATGCTGACCATTGTCAAAGGCACGGCCATGGCGATGTACGTGAACCGCACCCATGTGGCCTCGCTCAACGGGGCGCTGGGTGTACCGCTGGCCTTGGCGCGTGCTGCAGCACCTGCCTTGCTGGGCTGGATGTGGTCGCCCCAGGTGGGTTATCGCGACGGCCTGTTTTTGCTGTTGGGCTTGAGCGTGGCCGGTGTGGTTGCCTTGATGCTGGCGCAGCGGCACCGCCTGGATGTCAACTAGCCCACCCGACCGCTGACGCGGCGCAAGCGGGCAAGTCTTGTGGGTTTACCGGCTGGCCGGCTGCAGGCTGTCGCCATTGACCACCACGGCACTGCCCAAAGCAGGTGGCGTGGTTTGACGCAGGGTACGGCGGCTGCCATCTTCCATGCGAACTGTCACGTCGTATTGCGTGAGTTTTTTCATTTTTTTCTCAACTGCGTTGCCGGCCATGCCGCCACCCACAGCACCCAAAATGGTGGCCAGAGTTTTGCCGTCACCACCGCCCACCTGGTTACCCACCACCGCACCCAGCACGCCACCGGCAATAACACCGGCGCCGCTGCCCGTGCCTTCCACCTCGACGGCGGTGACACTTTCAACCGTGCCGCAGGTGGCGCAGGGCGCGCGGGCGGGGGCGGTTGCCCTGGCCACCGCGGGCTCCGGGTTTTGTGGCAACACCACACGCGGCCCGGCCGTTGGCTCGAACACCTCTGTCGCTGCTGTTTTAGTAGCGTTAGGCACAGATTTATTCTGGGCTACAGGCGTATTTGATGTATTTGTTTTTGCTTTCGCCGCTGGCGCGGCAGGGGTTTTCTGGCTGCCTGCAGCCGGGGCTGTGACGGTGTTTTGAGGTGTCGCCGCCGTGGCGGTTGGATTAGTGGCTGTCGTGGCGGTCTCAGAGACCACGGTGGCGGCGGGCAACACGGCGGTGCGCGGCTCAACCGGTGGGTTCTGGGTGCGTATCAGTGCAGCGCCCATGGCGAGCACGGCAATGCCCAAAACTACCACGGCTGCCCAAAGTGGTTTGTTGGTCGTGCTGGGAGCGGTGCTCAAAGGCATGTTCATTGAAATTCCTGGTTAATCTTGGAGACAAGACCATTAACGCACTGGCTGCCGTGGCCGTGGACAAGCTTCAAAGGGCGTGTTCGGTTGAACTGTAAGCAGCAGTAAGACGCATTGCCTTGCCCAGCAGTCAAGCTCGATGTCCTAAGGGGCAATCAAAGCGCATTGCTCTGGCGAAATTTCCACAGCGCCAGTGCGCCAAACAGCAGCGAAAACCCAAGCAGTGCGGCGATGGACGGCAGCGCCGCCTCAAATGGCAGCCCACGCCAGGTCATCGCATCCAGGCCATCCATCGCCCAGCGCACAGGGACAATTAGCGTTAAGGTTTGCAGCCATTGAGGGAAGATGAAGGCGGGGACCCAGCCGCCGCCGAGCATGACCATGATCAGGGTGGCAAAGGTGGCCAGCCCACGTGCGGCCTCCGGCGTTTTACCAAAGGCCGCCACAAACAGGCCGAACATGCTGGTGAATAGCGCAAAGCAGATACACAGCAACACAAACCCCGGCAAGCTTCCCGCGATTTGCACCTTGAAAAACAGGCCACCCACCAGGTAAACAAAGGCCAGCATGCCCAGTGCAATGACTGCGCTGGAAAGAGCGCGCGCGCCCAGGATGGTGCCCATCGACACTGGTGCAGCCAACAAGCGGTTCCACAGCCCCATGCGGCGGGCTAACAAAATGCCGATGCCTGCGTCCAGGCCCATGAACAGAATGAACTGGATGCTCATGCCCGCAAACGAATGGGCGTAGCCGTTGTATTTGGGACCGGAACTCATGGCTTGATCGCGGGTGACAAAGGGCACGGTCAGGCCACCTGCGGCGGGTGTAGGCGTGCCACTGGCGCTGCGGTCCTGGTTGCTGCGCTGGAACTTCTTGAGCCCTTGCAAAAAGTCCAGCAAGTCGGTGCGGCTGGGGTCGGTTTTTGCAGCGGCTTCCAGCTGGGTGATGCTCTGATCGACCAGTTTTGGCCCAGACGCGCCAGAGAACATTTCAGCACTCACGCTTTGCATGACTTGTTGGGTCAGCAAGCCCTTGACCATGCCCAGCACCGCGCTTTGCGACGGGTCGTAAAGTACCTCAATCTCAGGCTTGGTGCCCCCTCCAAAAAAGGCCGCACCCGAGGCCTCACCAAACCCGATTGGGATCACGATGGCCGCATTGAGTTTGCCCTTGAGCACCAAGGCTTTGGCCACATCGAGCCCCAGCTCTTGGGTCTGTAGCGAGGTATCGGCTTTCAGTCCCAGTACGATTTGGCGGCTGATCGGGCTGTTGTCCAAAGATACCACCGCAATCTCAATTTTTGCGTTATCGGAGCTGCCTGAACCGCCGAACAAGTAACCAAAAAACGCGCCTAACGCCACGGGCATCAACAAGGCCAGCACCAGCGCGCGCCGGTCGGCCAGAAACAGAATCAGGTCTTTGCGAACCAGTGCGATAAGGGCGGTCATGGGTGTGGCTCCGGCGTGTGTGTTCAGTCGCGCAGGCTGCGCCCGGTGAGGGTTAGAAACACATCTTCCAGTCGGGCCCGTGCGGTGGCGAAGTGCACGGGCGGACAACCTTGCGCCTCAAGCCAGGTCAGCAAGGGCAGGGCGTCGCTGGGTTGACGCAGGGTCAAGTCAATTTGTTGTTTGCCTGCCTTCAATGCAGTGACACCGGACTGGGCTTCAAGCTGCCGCAGCGTGTCGGCCGAGGGCAACTGCGCAAACTCAAGATGCAAGGCCGCCGTGGCGGGTAGTCGTTCATACAACTCGGCTGGGGTGGCATCGGCCAGCA
The DNA here is from genome assembly GCA_002381045.1 of Rhodoferax sp. UBA4127. Taxonomy (GTDB): domain Bacteria; phylum Pseudomonadota; class Gammaproteobacteria; order Burkholderiales; family Burkholderiaceae_C; genus Rhodoferax. The sequence goes on along the minus strand of DFWT01000039.1, from coordinate 4,393 downwards.
CCTGGCCATGGTCCATCACCACAATGTGATCGGCAAGGCGTTCCACTTCTTCCATGTAGTGGCTGGTATAGATCAATGACCTGCCCTCGCGTTTCAGGACTTCCAGGCAGTCAAAAATTGCGTTGCGACTTTGCGGGTCGACACCCACGGTGGGTTCGTCCAGCACCAGCAGCTGCGGGTCATGCAGCAGCGCCGCCGCGATGTTCAGCCGCCGCTTCATGCCGCCAGAAAACGTATGAACACGGTCCCGCGCGCGGTCCGCAAGATTTACCAGCGCCAGCACCTCCGCACAGCGGCGCACCAGCGGTTGCCCATGCAGCCCATACAACGCGCCGAACAGCTTCAAATTTTCTTGGGCCGACAAGTCCTCGTACAAGGCCAGTTCTTGCGGCACCAAGCCAATCCACTGCTTGACAGGGTTGCGGCCCAATCCCATGGCCACGCCGTTGATCTCGACCTGGCCGGAATCGGGCTGTACCAACCCGCACAACATGCTGACGGTGGTGGACTTGCCCGCACCGTTGGGGCCAATCAGCCCCAGAGTTTGACCGCGCTCCAAACCAAACGACACCGACCGGACAGCGTGGCGCTCGCCAAAGCGTTTGTTAAGTTGTGTGACCTGCAGCATGGGCGCGATCATGCCATCTTCCGGGTGTGAACCTGACCGCTACAAATTCGGCGCCAGCAGCCGTTGCAAGGTTTTCTCATCCATGCTGCGGCGCGCGGCCATGTCTTGAAGTTGGTCTTCACCGATGCGGCCCACGTTGAAGTAGCTGCTGTCCGGGTGGCCGATGAAGAAGCCGCTGACGCTGGCCGCCGGGCTCATGGCAAGGCTTTCGGTCAGACTCATGCCAATGTCTTCGCATTGCAGCAGCGCAAACATGTCTTTCTTGGCGCTATGGTCGGGGCAGGCCGGGTAGCCGGGTGCGGGACGGATGCCGGTGTATTTTTCAGCGATGAGATCGCCGGGGCTGAGGTTTTCACCGGCGGCGTAGCCCCACAGGTCGGTGCGCACCTTGTGGTGCAGGCATTCGGCAAAGGCCTCGGCCAGGCGGTCGGCCAGGGCTTTGAGCATGATGGCGCTGTAGTCGTCATGGGCGGCCAGAAACTGCGCCTCTTTCTTGTCCACACCGATGCCGGCGGTCACTGCAAAGACGCCCACATAGTCCGATATATTCAAGCTTTTTATGCCTGTAGCGCTTGTATTAACTGCGTCAATAGCTCTATTGTCAATAGCAACTGAAGCAGGTGCCACAAAGTCTGCCAGGCAGCGGTTGGGGACGTGGCTGCCATCGTCTTCCACCTCACGTGCGGCTTGCTGGCGCAGGCCGTACCAAGTCATAGCCACCTGGCTTCGGCTCTCGTCGGTGTACAGCGCAATGTCGTCGTCATTGACCGCGTTGGCCGGGTACAGGCCCAGCACCGCGTTGACGGTGAGCCAACGGCCCTCAATGATCTTCTTCAACAGGGCCTGGCCATCGGCATAAACCTTTTTGGCCTCCACACCGACCACCGCATCGTCCAGAATCGATGGGAAAGGCCCGGCCAGATCCCAGGTCTGGAAGAACGGACCCCAGTCAATGTAGGCGGCGAGTTCGCTTAAGTCAAAGTTCTTGAACACGCGCCGGCCAATGAACTTTGGCTGGGTTGGTTGGTAGTTGGACCAGTCGATGGGTGTTTTGTTGGCACGGGCCTTGGCCAGCGGCCACAAAGGCGTTTGTTTTTTGCCAGCGTGTTGCAGGCGTACTTTTTCGTAGTCGGAGTTCAGCTCGGCAATAAAGGCACCCGCCTGTTCGCCCAACAAGCTTTGTGCCACGCCCACGCTGCGCGAGGCATCCGGCACATAAACCACCGGGCCTTCATAGTGCGGCGAAATCTTCACCGCGGTATGCACCCGGCTGGTGGTGGCGCCACCGATGAGCAGTGGGATTTTTTTGATGCGGAAGTAGTCGTCTTTCTGCATCTCACCGGCCAGGTACTGCATTTCTTCAAGGCTGGGTGTGATCAGACCCGAGAGGCCAATGATGTCGGCACCCTCGGCTTTGGCACGCGCCAGAATCTCGTGGCAGGGCACCATCACACCCATGTTGACCACGTCAAAGTTGTTGCATTGCAAGACCACGGTGACGATGTTTTTGCCGATGTCATGCACGTCGCCCTTGACGGTGGCCATGATGATCTTGCCCTTGGTCTGCACATCTCGGCCCGCTGCCTCGTCCAAGCGTTTTTCTTCTTCAATGTACGGAATCAAATGCGCCACTGCCGACTTCATGACGCGGGCGCTTTTCACCACCTGCGGCAGGAACATCTTGCCTTGGCCAAACAGGTCACCGACGATGCTCATGCCGGCCATCAGCGGGCCTTCAATCACGTGCAGCGGTCGGCCACCTTTTGCCAAAATCTCGCGGTAGGCTTCCTCGGTATCGGGCACGATGAAGTCGGTGATGCCATGCACCATGGCGTGGCTCAGGCGCTGCGCCACGGTCACTGGGTGCTCGGCTGTCCCGCGCCATTCCAACTTTTTAGATTCATCTTTGGCGCCGCTCTTGGCGCTGTCGGCAATCTCCACCAGGCGTTCGCCCGCGTCCGGGCGGCGGTTCAGCACTACGTCTTCCACACGCTCGCGAAGTTCGGGTTCCAGGTCATCGTAGACGCCGACCATACCGGCGTTGACGATGCCCATGTCCATCCCCGCTTGGATGGCGTGATAAAGAAATACGGTGTGAATCGCTTCGCGCACCGGGTCGTTGCCACGGAAGGAAAAACTCACATTGCTCACCCCACCGCTGACCTTGGCGCCCGGCAGGTGCTGTTTGATCCAACGCGTGGCTTCGATGAAGTCCACCGCGTAGTNNGGGTCGAAGATGATGTCTTCCGGCGGAAACCCCACCTCGTCCACCAGAATGCGGTAAGCGCGTTCGCAGATTTGAATCTTGCGCGCATAGGTGTCGGCCTGGCCCTGTTCATCAAAAGCCATCACCACCGCGGCGGCACCATAGCGACGCAGCAATTTGGCCTGGTGTTTGAAGGCGTCCACACCTTCTTTCATGCTGATCGAGTTCACCACCGCCTTGCCCTGCACGCAGCGCAGGCCAGCTTCTATCACACTCCATTTGCTGGAGTCAATCATCACCGGAACCCTTGAAATATCAGGCTCAGACGCTATCAAATTCAGGAACCGCACCATGGCAGCTGTGCTGTCAAGCATGGCCTCATCCATGTTGATGTCGATGATCTGGGCGCCGTTTTCCACTTGCTGTCGCGCCACGCTCAGGGCCTGCTCAAAGTCGCCGTTCAGAATCATCCGGGCGAACGCCTTGGAGCCAGTGACGTTGGTGCGTTCGCCGATGTTCACGAAGGTGGCGCTGGGGGCAGCATCGGAATCGGCCAGCACACCAATGCTCAACGGCTCCAAGCCGGACAACTTCATGGGGGGGATAAAAGAATCTGACATACAACTCACCTGTGACAACATCGGGGGCAGGTGAGCGTCGTTAAATCAATTCCAAGCCTGACGTACCGCTCGAGACGGTGCGCTGCAACGCTCCTTGGAAGGCGCAGATTTTAGATGGTGTTTGTATGGACCACACTGAAGGAGACAACACATGCCAGCCATCGCCCTGATTACCGGCGGGTCACGCGGCATTGGTGCGGCCACGGCATTGCTGGCCGCCCAAGCGGGGTATGTCGTGGCAGTGAACTATGCCACCCGGTCAGATGCGGCCGATGCGTTGGTGCAGCAGATACGTGCGCAGGGCGGCACTGCCATCGCGGTGCAGGCCGACATGGCTATCGAATCCCAGGTCATGGCAATGTTCTCCGCGGTGGATGCGCAACTGGGCCCACTCACCGCCTTGGTGAATAGCGCCGGAGTGGTGGATGTGGCGTGCAGGGTGGATGCCATGGACATCACCCGCCTCAAGCGCATGTTTGACATCAACGTCATTGGGTCGATGTTGTGCGCCCGTGAAGCTGTCAAGCGCATGAGCAGTGTGTATGGCGGAGCCGGTGGTTCGATCGTGAATGTGTCCAGTGCGGCATCCAGGTTGGGGGGTGCAGGGCAATATGTGGATTACGCCGCTTCCAAGGGTGCCATCGACACCTTGACCATCGGTTTGGCCAAGGAAGTGGCCGCCGAGGGTATTCGTGTCAACGCGGTGCGGCCTGGCATCATTGACACCGATATCCACGCCAGTGGTGGGCAGCCTGACCGGGCACGTTTGTTGGCGCCAACCGTGCCGATGCAACGTCCTGGCAGCGCGCTGGAAGTGGCGCAGACCATTGTCTGGTTGATGTCAGATCAGGCCAGTTATGTGACCGGTGCCTTGCTGGATGTGGCTGGCGGACGCTAGGAGTTTGGGCGGCAGAGTGCTCTGCTCCGTGTCCCCCGCCC
>DFWT01000251.1 GCA_002381045.1 Rhodoferax sp. UBA4127 | reverse complement strand
TTTGCAAATGTTGGCCAGCTGAACGCAGCTTTTACTTGAGCCTGCGGGTTCTAAATGAAAGGTGTTGCGCCGCCTGCGTTGCTGGAGAAGCGACTAGGTAGCCAAGAAGTCTTTAAGGGTGCTTTTCTGCACGCCTTCCGTGACCAAGTTCTTTTACCAAGTGGGGCATCAGCGTGCCGTGAGTATGTGGTGCACCCTGGGGCTGTCATGGTGGTTCCACTTCATGAAAATTCGCGTGGTGAAGTCGAGCTTGTTTTAGAACGTCAGTTTCGTTACCCGGTAGGGCAGGTCATGATCGAGTTTCCAGCAGGAAAGCTCGATGCGGGTGAAGATTGTTTTCATTGTGCAGTTCGGGAACTTTGGGAAGAGACGGGCTACCGCGCTCGTCAGTGGTCACATGCAGGGGTGATGCACCCGGTGATTGCTTATTCAACAGAATTCATCGACATCTGGTTTGCACGCGGACTGTTGCCTGGACCTCGAAATTTGGATGACGGCGAGTTTCTTGAGGTGTTCACGGCGTCACCGGAGGAGTTCTTTTCGTGGTGTCGTGATGGCCAAGTCACAGATGGCAAAACACTTGCAGCCGGCCTTTGGTTGCAGAACACGCTATCCGGAAACTGGCCGTTGTCGTGGCATGACCACCCCATGGATCCCGGACCTGTCGAACCTCTGTGATGAAAGTGCTGAATTTGCAATGTGCCGGTTTGCATCTTTTTGAAGGATGGTTTTCCTCTGAGGATGATTTCGCTGGACAGCACATTCGTCGAGAGATTCATTGCCCGGTATGCAACAACAATGACATCGTCAAACGATTGAGTGCGCCAAGATTGAGTTTGGGTGCCACAGAAGCGCAAGCCAATCAGCCGTCTGATCGGGAGGAGGGGCCGGTGGCCGAGTCTCCGGTTGCGTTGCAAAGCCAATGGCTGCAGGTTTGCAAAGACATCCTGGCGGCCACCACCGATGTGGGCAATGATTTCACAGAGGCCGCCCGAAAAATTCACTATGGCGAGGCACCGCACCGTGCCATTCGGGGGCAGGCGACCCAAGAGCAGGTGCAAACGCTGGTTGAAGAGGGCATTGGCGTGTTGCCCTTGCCGGTCCCAGAGTACTTGTTAGGCCCCAGACATTGATCAAATTGTGGATTTGGTGACTTATGTGAAATTTGCATAATCTAATGAGTAGAAGCGTTTCGATGCTTGGCAAGCGGATGTGCTTCCTAGAATCGCTCGCACTACGACAAGCTCCTGGAGATACACATGACCCACGCCGCTCTGGCCAGTCTTTGTTCCTACGCACATGACAACGCGGGTGACCAAGCGTCTGAGCTTGCAGATTTTGTCTTGGCCTACTTTGACAAAGCCGACCCCGATGAATTGTTGGCGCGAGGACCGGCCACGTTGCTTGCCCTGGCAAATGCCCATCGTCGGCTTTTGAATGAGTTTTTGAGCGCAACCACAGCGCAGGTTAGGGTCTTCAACCCGACTTTGTCTGAACATGGTTTTGTCTGCGCCAAGACGGTTATTCAGATTGTTTTGCACGACCAGCCATTTTTAGTGGACTCGGTGACCATGGCCGTCAACCGGAGCAACCGGATGGCCCATTGGATCGTTCACCCATTGCTGACCGTTCAATGTGAAGCAGATGGTTCGCTGGTGGGGGTCACTCAAGCCACTGCGGATGGACACCGCGACAAGTCAATCGTCTCCCTGATTCTTGTGGAATGTGACCGCATTGTGCAGGCCACAGAACGTCAGCAACTTGCCGATGAGTTGGCGCTGGTCCTCTCCGATGTTCGGGTCGCTGTGGCGGATTGGTCTGCCATGCTGCAACGCTTGCAATCGGTTCGTGAGTCGTCGGCAAACTCACCTTTGTCCGAACAAGGCCAGCTTGAAGGGTTGGAATTTCTTCATTGGCTAGAGGCGGAACATTTCACTTTTTTGGGTGCCAGAGACTATCAACTTGTGCGCCACGATGATGGCGTCAGTCTGGTGGCCGTGCCAGAGACTGGTTTGGGCATCTTGCGTGGCGAGGCCAAGACGCCAAGCAGCCGACTTCCTGCCGACGCACTTGAGTTTGCGGAATCTGACCAATTGGTGCTGGTCACCAAAGCCATGACGCGTTCTACCGTGCATCGGCCTGCCTGGTTGGACTGTCTGGCGGTGAAGCGTTTTGATGACGCTGGCAAAGTTGTTGGCGAGTCACGGTTCCTTGGCTTGTACACGTCAAAGGCCTATGCGGCGCGGGTAGATGACATTCCACAGGTGCGTCGTCGTGCATCGCAGGTCAGAGCCACCGCAGGCGTCTTACCAGATAGCCATGCGGGCAAGTCCTTGCAGGCCATCTTGAACGCTTATCCGCGCGACGAGCTATTTCAGGTAGACACCGCAACTTTGACAGCACATGCCATTGGCATCTTGCGTCTGCAGGAGAGTCAGCGCTCGCGGGTTTTCTTGCGCCGTGATCCCTTCGGGCGTTTCATCTCGGTCCAAGTCTTTGTGCCGCGTGACCGCTACAACACCGAACTGCGCATCAAGGTGGGTGAGGAACTGGCCCGCGCGTTGGACGGTTGGCCGATGGAATTCACCCCCACGCTCACCGACAACCCCTTGGCACGCATTCATTACCTGATTCGCGCAAGAGATGTCGCACCCAGAAGCGTGGAAGTGGCTGCCCTTGAGGCTCGGGTGGCTCAAATTGCCCAGCGTTGGGAGGATGATTGCAAACAGTCGCTGATGCAAATGCATGGAGAAGGACCCGGACTGCAATTGGCCGTGCGCTACGCCGATGGTTTTTCAGCAGCGTACCAAGAAGATTTCTCTGGTGCGATGGCTGCAGGTGATGTTCAGGTGCTTTCAACCCTGTCTGCGGATGGGCCGATGGCCGTTCGTCTGTATCGTCCGTTGGACGATGCTGCGGGCGTACTGCGTTTCAAAATTTACAGCATGGCCAAGGTGGCGCTGTCAGATTCACTGCCCGTGCTTGAGCGCATGGGTGTGCGCGTGCTGGATGAGCGGCCCTACCCAGTCAGCCAAAAGGGCAATGACGCGCAGCCTGCGGAACTGTGGATTCACGATCTTGGTTTGCAGTTGCCGGTCAACGTCGACTTGGCGCTGTGNNCTGGCACAGGAGCGTTTTGAGGGACTTTTCGTAAAGGCTTGGCGCAACGAGCTTGACAGCGATGAACTCAATAAACTGGTGCTGGTGACGACGCTAGACGCGCGGGCCATTGCTGTGTTGCGGGCGTATACCCGTTACTTCAAGCAACTGGGTTTCGCTTACAGCCCCAATTACCTGGCTGAGACTTTGCACAAGAACGCGGCCCTGGCGCACGACCTGTACCGATTGTTTGAAGCGCGTTTCATGCCGAATTTCGCTGGTGACCGGGCCGCCGAGCAGGATGCTTTGACGCGGGTCATTCGAACCCAACTCAGTCAGG
>DFWT01000294.1 GCA_002381045.1 Rhodoferax sp. UBA4127 | reverse complement strand
CCGACGAAGGTGTGGTGCTGCACGACAAGGATGTATGCATTGGCTGCGGCTACTGCTCTTACGCGTGTCCGTTTGGTGCGCCCCAGTTTCCTTCCGCAGGAACTTTCGGGGTGCGCGGCAAGATGGATAAGTGCACTTTCTGCGCCGGTGGTCCCGAGACCAATGGCAGCGAAGCCGAGTTTGAAAAATATGGCCGCAATCGCTTGGCCGAGGGCAAGCTACCAGCCTGTGCCGAGATGTGTTCCACCAAGGCACTGCTGGCCGGTGATGGCGATGTGGTCGCTGACATCTTCCGCAACCGAGTTTTGCGCCGTGGCAAGGGTGCCGAGGTGTGGGGCTGGGGCACTGCCTACGCGTCCAAACAGGCGGGGCAACCAGCACCGGCAGCAGAAGGGGCCAAGTCATGAACACACGTTTATTCGCCGTCGCACTCGTGGTGGGTTTGGCCGCCTGTGGTGAGAAGCCCCAGGCGCTGGTAAGCAACACGCACGATGGTGCGGCCTACACCGGCACAGGCAAAGCGTTTGTCAGCCCCGACTGGAAGCCGGGCGACAAAGCCAGTTGGGAGTCGCACCTGAAGGCTCGTGGTCAATACGGCCAAAACGATTATTCACGGACCAACTAACACAGGAGGCCCACGTGATCAAAGCCTTATCTGTTGCGTTGCTGTTGGCGTTTGAACTGGGTGGTGCGACTGCCCAGACTGCCCCAGCGCCAGCGCCTGCCATGCCGGGTATCCAAAGCCAGAACATCGCGGATGTCAAACCTGAGGGCAGCCAGGACCCCGCCTATGCCACCCAGACCAATGGCGAGAGAAGCAAGGTGCAGCCGGGTAACAACGCGCCGGTTTGGCGTGAAGTCAATTCTGGCAAAGCCGGGTTCAGCAGTCTGCCGGTAACGCAAGCGCCCGAGGCGGGTGTGCTGATCCAGCCTTTTGTGCAGTACCCAGGGTCGAGCCTGACCAATGCCGGTGATGCCTGGCGTCAAGTTCGCAACAATTGGTTGATCCCCTACGGCGGGTCACTTTTGCTGATTGTGTTGGGTGCCATTGCCTTGTTTCATTTCACGGTGGGACCACTGAAAGTCAAAGAGGAGTTGACCGGTCGCAAGATCGAGAGATTCTCTTATTTTGAGCGGGCTGCCCACTGGGCCAATGTGGCTGCGTTTTTGGCCCTGGCGGTATCGGGTTTGGTGATGGCCTTCGGCAAGTTTTTTATCTTGCCGGTCATTGGGACCACGCTGTTTGGTTGGTTGACCTATGTGCTTAAAAACGTTCACAACTTTGCCGGCCCGCTGTTTGCAGTGTCGCTGTTGGTCGTTATCGTCACCTTCATGCGCGACAACCTGCCAGCCAAGGGCGACCTCAATTGGTTGCTTAGAGGGGGTGGTCTTTTTTCTGGCCATGAGATTGACTCAGCGCGTTACAACGCCGGCGAGAAAGTGGTGTTCTGGGGCGGTGTGTTTTTTCTGGGGCTCATTGTTGTGGTGTCTGGCTTGGCCCTGAACAAGCTGCTGCCAGGTTTAAGTTATGACCGCAGCACCATGCAAATCGCGCACATGGTCCATTCAGTGTCGAATCTCTTGATGCTGGTGATGTTTATGGGCCATATTTACCTGGGCACTTTGGGTACCAAAGGCGCGCTGGAAGGCATGCGTACTGGGTATGTGGATGAAACCTGGGCCGAGCAGCACCACAAGCTCTGGTATGACGACATCAAGGCGGGCAGAATTCCGGCGCAACGCACTCGCGTGGCCAATGCATCTGCCCACACCGGCAAGCCAGTTCAGGCATGAGCCGCTTGGAGACACTTCAATGAACACAATGATGAAATCTGTTTGCGCCGCAGTGGCATTTCTGGTGCTTGGTTCTGTGGCTTCGGCCAAATTGCCCGCACCCGTCCTGTCTGATGAGGCCAAAGCCAAAGCGGCTGAAGCCAAGGCCAAGACTGCCTGGACAGGCAAGGTCGAAGCCTATCAGCTGTGCAAGTCGCAAGACAAGGCGGTGGCGAATTACAAAAAAGCACCCTTGCCTAAAGAAGTCAAGCCAGCCAAAGGCGCAGCCTCTGCACCTGCTGGCGCTTGCGTTGATCCAGGGCCATTTGTTTATGTGCCCGAGGCGCCGGTGGCCGCACCTGCTGCGCCTGCCGCTTCCGCGGCTTCCCCCGCCAAAAAATCCTGAGCTTGTTGCCCCNNAGCCCGCGCACCGCTGGTGCGCGAGGTGCAGGTGGTTAACGAACTGGGTCAGCAAGACACGGTGTCGATTCCGGCCGAGCGCGCGCTCACCGTCTATGTGGACAAACGCGAGTTGGTCACCTTGATGACGCTAGGTGCCCAGCCTGAATTGCTGGTGCTGGGGTTCCTGCGCAACCAGCGCTTGGTCACCCGCGTGGACGAGGTTGAGTCCATCACCGTGGACTGGGATGTGGGTGCTGCAGCGGTTAAAACCCGCCAAGGTATTTCGGATATTGAGGCGCGTACAGCCAAACGGGTGGTCACCACCGGCTGCGGGCAGGGCAGTGTGTTTGGTGACCTGATGGCCGAGGTGGAGAACATCAATCTGCCACCCGCCGCCTTGACCCAGGCCGATTTGTATGGCTTGGTGAACGCCATTCGCTTGCAGGAAACCACCTATAAGTCGTCGGGCTCGGTACACGGCTGTGCGCTGTTTTGTGGTGCTGAGATGCTGGTGTTTGTTGAAGACGTGGGGCGCCACAATGCCTTGGACACAATCGCAGGCTGGATGTGGATGCAGGATGATGCCCCCATGACAGGATCCGACAAGGTGTTCTACACCACTGGCCGACTCACCAGCGAGATGGTCATCAAGTCAGCCCAGATGGGTGTGCCCATTGTGGTGTCGCGCAGCGGCGTCACCCAAATGGGATTAGACGTGGCACAGCGTTTGGGCCTGTGCGCCATTGGCCGTGCCACCAACAAGCGTTTCATTTGCTACAGTGGGGTGGAGCGGTTGGTTTTTCAACCGGAATTGGCGGGTGCCCGCACCACCTTGCCCACCCCAGAGACATCCTGACATCGGCAAACACACCCGCAGCGTCGGGTTGATGGCTTGCGGTTGACAGTGATCATTGGGCACTTCAGCTATCCTGAGCGCATGAAAATATCTTTCCTGGCTTTGGGCTGGCGCTCATTGGGTCGTGACCTGCGCGCCGGTGAACTGCGCTTGCTGATGGTGGCGGTCACGCTGGCGGTGGCAGCTTTGACGGCAGTGGGCTTTTTTGCCGACCGGCTCAAAGGTGGCCTGGCGCGGGATGCACGCCAATTGCTGGGCGGTGACGCGGTGCTGGTCAGCGACAACCCGATTCCTGAAGCGTTGCTGGCTCAGGCCAAAAAACTGGGCCTGGCACAGGTGCAAACGCTGAGCTTTCCCACCATGGCGCGCGCACCTGATGCGCTTGGCGGCAACAGCAAACTGGTGGCGCTTAAAGCCGTCGCACCTGGTTACCCCTTGCGAGGCCAGTTACAGGTCAGCGACCAGCTTGACACCGCTGGCGCCGCGGCCCGCGACATCCCCAAGCCTGGCGAGGCCTGGGTGGATGCGCCGATCCTCGAGGTCCTCAACCTGCCACTGGGCGGGCAATTGCTGCTGGGTGATGCCAGCTTCAAGCTCACCCGCATCATCCTCAATGAACCCGACCGCGGAGCGGGTTTCATGAGTTTTTCACCACGGGTGATGGTCAATAGCGAAGACATCCCGGCCACCGGCTTGATTCAACCCGCCAGCCGGGTGCGTTACCAATTGGCGGTGGCGGGGGACGACCAACCGGTGCGCGCATTCGTCGAAGCTGCTCAGGCTCAGATTGCCAACCATGTGCTGCGTGGTGCACGGGTGGATTCGTTGGAAGGCGGACGCCCAGAACTCAACACCACGCTGACCCGTGCCGAGAAGTTTTTGAACCTGGTGGCACTGTTAGCGGCTTTGCTCAGCGCGGTGGCAGTTGCTTTGGCGGCGCGAGGTTTTGCTGCCAGCCACCTGGATGACTGCGCCATGCTGCGTGTGCTGGGCCTGCGACAACGCACCATCGCAGCCGCCTACACCTTCGAGTTCACGCTGATCGGCCTGCTGGCCAGCGCCTTTGGCGTGTTGTTGGGCTTTCTTGTGCACTACGGCTTTGTCGCGCTGTTGGCCGGTTTGGTCAATGCCAGCCTGCCGCCCGCTGGTGTGTGGCCGGTGCTGTTTGGCATGGGCATGGGCCTGACGCTGCTGCTGGCATTTGGGCTGCCACCGGTGCTGCAATTGGCCCAGGTGCCACCGCTGCGCGTGATCCGGCGTGACGTGGGTGGCCTCAAGCCCGCGTCCTTGGGCGTGTTGGCTGTCGGCGTGGCCGGGTTTGCAGCCTTGCTGCTGGCTGCCAGCAGCGACATCAAATTGGGCCTGATTGCGGTCGGCGGCTTTGCCGTGGCCACGCTGCTGTTTGCCGGTTTGAGTTGGTTGGCGGTGAAACTTTTACGCGCCACGGTCAATGACAGCACCGCGCCCACCGCGCTGGTGCTGGCCACCCGGCAGATCGCGGCGCGCCCAGCGTTTGCGGTGGTGCAGGTCAGCAGTCTCGCCGTTGGCCTGCTGGCGCTGGTCCTACTGGTGCTGCTGCGCACTGACCTGATTGGCAGTTGGCGTGCGGCCACACCGGCCAATGCGCCGAACCGTTTTGTCATCAACATCATGCCCGAGCAGGGCGACGCATTTACCAGCACTTTGAAAGCAGCCGGTGTTGCCAGCTTCGACTGGTTTCCGATGATTCGCGGCCGCCTGATTGCCATCAACGGGCGTGATGTCAGCCCCGGCGACTACACCGAAGAACGCGCCAGCCGCCTGGTGGACCGCGAGTTCAATCTGTCGCACAGCGACAAATTGCCCGAGCAAAACAAAGTGGTGAGTGGGCGCTGGCAAAACGATGAGGCAGGCGCGGTCAGTGTGGAGGAGGGCATTGCCAAAACCCTGGGCCTAAGCCTGGGCGACACGCTGACCTTTGATGTGGGCGGCGCCCGTAGCACCAGCAAAATCACCTCGTTGCGTAAGGTCGATTGGGGTTCGATGCGGGCCAACTTCTTTGTCATGTACCCGGTGGCCAAGCTTGACGGTGTGCCCGCCACCTACATGAGCGCCTTCCAGGCACCTGCCACCAAAGGTTTTGACAACGCGCTGGTGCGGGCTTTCCCGAACATCACCACGGTGGACATGACAGCCACCATTGGGCAGATCCAGCGCGTGTTGGACCAGGTGATTGGTGCGGTTGAATTTTTGTTCAGCTTCACCTTGGCCGCCGGTCTGGTGGTGCTGTTTGCTGCCATCACCGCCACGCGCGAGGAGCGCGCCCGCGAGTACGCCATCATGCGCGCCGTGGGTGCGCGGGCCAGCCTGCTGCGCCGGGTGCAGCGCATTGAGCTTGCGGGCGTTGGGCTGCTGGCGGGCTTTTTGGCCTCGGTGGTGGCCAGCGCCGTGGGCTGGGCCCTGGCACGTTACGTGTTCGAGTTTGACTGGGTGGTCTCGCTCTGGGTGCCGCTGCTTGGCGCGCTGGCCGGTGCGGTGCTGGCGCTGATGGCGGGCTGGTGGGGTTTGCGAGAAGTATTGAATCGCCCGGTGGTGCAAACCCTGCGCAGCGCGGCGCAGTAGCCGATAGACCATTCGCTATTTATTAAATAGCTGTTAGCGAAATAAAGATAAGGGCTAGAGGCCTATTTGACCATGAACATTGAAGAAAAAAACGAATTCGAGACACCGTTTGAATGGATCGGTGGTGAGGCGCGGGTGCACGCCTTGGCCGAGCGTTTTTATGACCTGATGAGCTTGGAGCCAGCCTATGCCCAACTGCGTTCGGTGCACGGCGAGTCGCTGGACGATGCACGGCAAAAGTTGTTCTGGTTTTTGTGCGGCTGGCTGGGTGGGCCGCAGCACTATGTGGAGCGGTTTGGCCATCCGCGCCTGAAGATGCGGCACATGCCATTTCGGGTGGGCTTGGTGGAGCGCGACCAGTGGTTGGCGTGTATGGCGCAGGCGATGGCCGAGGTAGGTGTGCCAGAGGCCTTGCAGGCCAAACTCAAGGCGTCTTTTTTCCAGACGGCGGACTGGATGCGCAATCAAGCTGAGGCATGAACAGTCTGTTTGGCAGAACCGTCGGCGCCACCTTGGTGTGTGTTGCCTTTTATGCCTTGACCCAACGCCTGTTGGGGCCAGTGGTATGGTTGTTTCTCGCGGTGGTGATTGGTGTGGCGTTTTCACGCATCCTGATCGACGTGGCGGCCGATTTGGGCTGGCGGGCGCGCCAACAGCAGTTGAAGTCCTTGTCTGGCACGCACTACAAATTTCAGAACCATGTGGTTCACGTGTTTGAAGACGATGACCACTGCCGGTGGCTGGCCACCGATGAAATCCGAAAAATTGTGAGCGGCTTGGTCAGCGATTCTTTACTGGCCGTGAAATTTCCCAATGGGTTTCAGTTGCTTGGAAAAACCGGACGCGGCCATTTGCGGGACGATGCCTTGGTCGCGCACCTGGCTGATTTGCAGGAACCCCAGGCGATCAAGTTCAAGAATTGGGTGGAGCACAGCATCGCGTTGCCGTCCAGAACCGTGCGCAAGCGAAAGGGCATCCATATTGCCGATGCCAAGCACATTTAGCCGCCCGGCACCATGGACTCAAATTCCGACAGGGGTAGTGGGCGACCAAACAGGTAACCCTGGTAGGCATGGCAGCCGGCCTCGGCCAGAAAATCGCGCTGCGACCGTGTTTCTACGCCTTCGGCAATCACCGCCAGGCCCATGGTGTCTGCCAGCGCAATAACCATGCGGGCAATGGCAGCGTCGTTCGGGTCTACCAGGATGTCGCGCACAAAACCCTGGTCAATCTTGAGCTGGTCGAGCGGCAGGCGTTTGAGGTAGGCCAGTGACGAGTAGCCGGTGCCAAAGTCATCCAAAGAAAAGCTGACCCCCCACGCCTTGAGTGCGCCCATCTTGGCGATCACCGCGTCAATGTCGTTGAGCAACATGCTTTCGGTCAATTCAAGTTTCAGGCGGCGCGGGTTGGCACCGGTTTGTTCCAGTGTGGACAGCACTTTGTCAACAAAGTCCTGTTGGCTAAATTGGCGAGCGCTGACATTGATGGCCAGCGTCAAGCCGGCAAGGTGGGGCTGGTGTGCCCACCGAGCCAATTGGGTGCAACCTGTTTCGAGTACCCATTGCCCCATGGGCAAAATCAGTCCAGTTTCCTCGGCCAACGGAATGAATTCATCGGGTGACACCATGCCACGGCGTGGATCCATCCAGCGAATGAGTGCCTCTGCGCCAGTGACCTGGCCACGCGCATTGACCTGCGCTTGGAAATACAACAGGAATTGGTCCAGCGCCAGCGCCTCGCGCAAGTTGAACTCCAGGGAGGCACGGGCGCTCACCACGGCCTGCATTTCCTGGTCAAAAAACCGCAGGGTGTTGCCGCCAGCTTCTTTGGACTGGTACATGGCGAGTTCGGCCTGTTTGAGGGGTTCGTCATGCACGCCGCGGTGCGCATCATCAAACAGACTGATGCCCACGCTGGCTGAGCTGTGCTGGATTCCTGGGGCCAAGTTGTAGGGTTCACTAAGCGCCACAACGATTTTTTCGCCCATCAGCCTGGCCTGCGCAGCCACGTCGTGTTCGTTCTTGCCAAGGCCCTCGGCCAGCACCATGAATTCGTCACCCCCCAGCCGCGCCACGGTATCGGTTTCGCGCACACTCTCGCGCAGGCGTTGGGCCGCCAGTTGCAGCAGCCGGTCGCCCTGTTCGTGGCCCAGGGTGTCGTTGAGGTTCTTGAAATGGTCCAGGTCAATCATCATCAGAACACCTTTGTCCTGATTTCGGCCAGTCATGGCCAGCGCGTGTTGCAGCCGATCCATCAGAAGGCGCCGGTTGGGCAAGCCCGTCAAGGGATCGTAGAAGGCCAGGGTGTCGATTTGCTCTGCGGCAGCCCGCAGGTCAGTGATGTCCATCTTGGCAGCCACATAGTGGGTGACGATACCTTGGGCGTTGCGCATCGGTGAAATCAGCGCCAGTTCGGTGTATTCACTTCCGTCTTTGCGGCGGTTGTGCAACTCGCCACGCCAGGATTGCCCGGTAGACAGGGCCTGCCACATTTCGTCATAGGTCTTGGCAGAAGTGCGGCCCGACTGCAGCACGCGGGGGTTTTTACCAATGACTTCCTCTCGCGTGTACTTGGTGTTTTTCAGGAAGGCATCGTTGACATACTGGATGTTGGCATCCAGATCGGTGATCACAATGCTGTCTGAACTTTGCTCCACCGCTTGCGACAGCTGAAGCAATTGCTGCTGCGAGGCTTTGCGCTCGGTGATGTCCTGAATGGTGCCTTGCATGGAAACCATCTGGCCTTGGTCATCAAACGTCAACTTACCTAAACCTTTAACCCAACGAACCGCCTGATCGGTCTGACGAATGATGCGGTATTCCAGGCTAAAAGACTGCCGTTGGTCTACGACGTGCCCTCGCAGATGTTTCTCGGCCATGTCCCGATCGTCGGGATGCACCAGAGCCACCCAGCCGCTGACGGTGCGCTCATAGTCGGCTGAAATACCAAACAATTGGTCCAAGCCCGCAGAGCACTCCCAGCGTTGCGAGCCAAAGTCCAGGTCATAGCTGCCCATGCCGGCCAGAATCTGGGCGTTCTCCAGCGATTTCTGGCTGGCCTTGCTAAGTGCATCAGCGCGCCGCTGGCGCACCAAACGCCACAGGCTGTCCGCAATCAAACGCGTGGTTTCTACGTCAAATTCGTTGTAGACCTCCGGCTTGTTGCCCACGCCCATCATCATGCGAACCTTGTCCGACTCCATGACCGGCACGCTGACCAAACGTGCCAGGCTGGCGTGGCCCTCTGGCAGCCCGTGTTTGCCGGATGCGTTTGCATAGTCGTTAACCACCACTGCCTGGCGCTGGCGCAGGGCATCCGCCCATATACCGGCCTGGCTGATGGGGTAGTGCTTATCAAACACTGCATAGCAGTAGTGCGCCAGCGTGTCAGCTGACCAGGTCAGCAGTTCAATGGTTTCCTGGTCGTCGTGGACAAAATGAATGAAAGATATTTGGCTGCCGGTCAGTCGCTCTGCCACGGCCAAGCCCCGTTGCATGGTGGCTTGTTCATCCAGGTCTTCGGTTTCTCGCGGCAGGTCCAACAAGGCAGAAGCCCGCTGGGCTTGCAAGCTGATTCGGGCGTGGTGTTGATCGCGCTCCCTGGCTTGCAAAGCCAGCAGTGCATCAAAGGACTTTTGGCGGAGCTGGTAGACAAAAAGTGAGGCGATGGAAAGCAGGATGACTGCCGCAAAAATCAAGGCTTCAACCATGGCCTCTTTCCGCCATTCGGCAAACAGGCCGGGCAGGTCGCGTGAAATGGCCACATACAGCGGCTGGTCCATGTGCAAGTTGGGTGGCATCACCGTCTGCTCTGCCAGCATGCGCTCTTCTTGCGTGGCCCGCACGGTGCCGGTCCGGACCGAGATGGTTTGGCCACTGTCCCGATGGCGCTGGTGGAAACTGCCGGGCTGGTTCAGATTGATGCCTTCGATTTCGGGGCGGGGCGGCACCATCATGAACAAGTGGCCCTCGCCATGGGCAATTGATGCCCACATGTCTGGTGCATACAGCACCGAGCCCAGCAAGGCGCTGAAGTAATCTCGGTCCATGATGCAGCCGATCAGCCCGGCAAAGGCACCTTTTTCATCCTGAACCGTCTTGAAGACATTGATGCTGAGGTCTCCAAGTGCAGATTTGAAGGGGGCAGATGCATGCAGGATGTTGGGGTCAGGGTTTTGCTGCGCTGTCACAAAATAGTCGCGCTGCCGAAAGTTTTGCCCCAACAGTTCAGCTTGACTGCTGTGCTGCAGGGTGCCCTGTGCATCCAGAATGATGATGGCCCGAACACCCGGCATGGCATCCTTCAAGGCTCGCAATCGTTGCTCAATCAGTTCGCCGCCATTTTTTTGGGCATTCAGGAGTGGCAGGCTGGTGCGCACCAACGTGATGACTTTGCTGGCGACGTTAAGCTGCTGCCCCAGGTTGATGTCAATTACCTTGAGTTGCGCCACCAAGCGGTCGCGCTCGGCCGCCTCAAGTGCCTGGTGGGCGGCGTAGTGGGTCCAGGCCCCGATGCAACCGCTGATAGCCATGACCAGAGCCAACAACCACCATTGCAGCGTGAAGTTCAGATGTCCTCGGGCGCGATGACGTCTCATGAGATGGATCTGTGCGGTTTGCCGTGGCCCAACTGCGCACGGCACGAAATTACAACTGCTTACAGGCTGCAAGCCTTTGAGGTGCATCAATGGATTGCATTCCATTGGGTCAAAGCCTACTGCATTCGATCAAATCTGGCGCATCACCGGATGACGCCAAGCGACGGTGGTCACAACCGGCTGGTCATCAGCAACACCACCAACGCCCCCGCGCCGCCATCAGCGGGTTTGGCTTGGACAAACGCGAGCACCTCGTTTTTTTGCACCAGCCAGCTGTGAACGCGGCTCTTCAGGATGGGTGCTTTGCCAGGGGAACCCAAGCCTTTGCCATGCACCACCCGCACGCAGCGGATGCCTTGCTGGTGCGCCTCACGAATGAACAGGCTCAGGGCCTCGCGGGCGTCGTCGCGGCGCAAGCCGTGCAGGTCAATCTGGCGCTGGATGCTCCAGTCGCCGCGGCGGAGTTTGCGGGTCACGTCTGGCCCGATGCCGGGGCGGCGAAAGCNNCCACCTGGTACTGCATCACCGTTGGCAATTTGGGCTCGGCTTTGTGGTGTAGTTTGCGCTTGTCTGGCAAGGGCTTCACCGCGCCTGCGGCCCGAACAAACAAGTCTTTGTCGCTGGCGGCCTGCTTCACGGCTTTGGCTTGTGTGGTGGCCTGGTGGATGCGCAGCTGGGTCTGCTCGGCAATCGCCCGCTTGACCACTTTCAGGTCGGTTAACGCACTTACCTTGACGATCTTGGCAGTAGATTTCAACGCGAGTGCGGGCGTTGCTTTATGCGGCACCAGATGGATGGGCTTTACCGCACGAGAGGC
>DFWT01000069.1 GCA_002381045.1 Rhodoferax sp. UBA4127 | reverse complement strand
ATGTCGGCCATGCCCATCGGCGCGCCAGGGTGGCCCGATTTGGCTTTTTCAACGGCGTCAACCGCCAGCATGCGAATGGCATTGGCCATTTGTTTGGCAAATTCGGGGGTAGGGTTACTCATGTCAATCCTCAAAATAATTACTAAACAGCGGGGACTTCAGCCAGAACGCCGCAGAACCGGCTTCGCCGGGCTGAAGGGCGTTGCCCCCTTGGGGGGTGACGGCGCAGCCGGCTCAGGGGGCGTCCAAAAGTTCAGGCGTTCTTCCTCTTCCTCTCCATCATCCGCCACACGAACNNGGCACCACGATGGTGTTGGCACGGCTCATGAAACTGCCATCGATCATGCTGCGCAGGTACTGGAAGTCAATGCCTTTGGGGTTGCTGAAACGGATCACCACCATGCTCTCGTCGGCGCTCGGGATGTCACGGGCGATGAACGGGTNNGAACTGCGGGCAGATGTAGTTCACATAGTCAGGCATGCGGCGCAGGATGGTATCGGTGACGGCTTCGGTGCTGTAGCCACGCTGCTTTTTGTCGCGATAGAGTTTTTGAATCCACTCCAGGTTGATCACCGGCACCACACCAATCAGCAAGTCGGTGTGCTGGGCTATGTTGACTTCGGGCGTGACCACCCCGCCATGCAGGCCTTCGTAGAACAACAAGTCGGTACCGGCGGGCACATCTTCCCAGGGCGTGAAGGTGCCAGGGTCTTGCTTGTAAGGCGCGGCTTCTTCGGTGTCGTGCAGGTACTTGCGGCGTTTGCCGGTACCGGTTTCGCCATAGGCGCGAAACAGTTCGGCCAGTTCGGGGAACAGGTTGTTTTCTGGGCCGAAATGGCTGAAGTTTTTGTTGCCTGCGGCTTCGGCTTCAGCGGCAGCCACCTTCATGGCTTTGCGGTCAAACCGGTGAAAACTGTCGCCTTCAATGACCGCCGCCTTGATGGATTCGCGGCGGAAAATGTTCTCGAAGGTGCGGGTCACCGAGGTGGTACCGGCGCCGCTGGAACCCGTGATGGCGATGATGGGGTGGCGAACTGACATGGCGTGTCTCCTGATGTTGGTAATTTATGAAAATAATGCCTCTAGCCCATACTCTTTAAGCGCTAGAAGCTATTTAATTTATAGCGAACAGATGCAACTCAATCGCGAAACAGGCTGCGCTCGGCGAACAGCGGGTTGTGCAACTCCACCTCGACCGGTTCGCGGTGGTAACGCTCAATACGCTCGACCTCGTTCTTGGAACCAAACACAAAGCCAATGCGCTGGTGCAGGCTGGTCGGTTGCACGGTCAGCATCGGCTGCTCGCCGGTCGATGCACGGCCACCGGCTTGCTCCATGATCATGCCGACCGGGTTGGCTTCGTAGAGCAAGCGCAGGCGCCCGGCTTTTGACGCATCTTTGGTATCGCGCGGGTACATGAAGACGCCGCCGCGCATCAGGATGCGGTGGGCCTCGGCCACCATGGAGGCGATCCAGCGCATGTTGAAGTCTTTGCCACGAACCCCTGTTTTTCCGGCCAGACATTCATCCACATAACGCTTGACTGGCGCTTCCCAGAAGCGCGCGTTGGAGGCGTTGATGGCGAACTCCTGGGTGTCTTCAGGGATGCGCATTTTGGGGTGCGTCAGCATGAACTCGCTCAGGTTGGGATCCAGCGTGAAGCCGTTGACCCCATCACCCACCGTCAGCACCAGCATGGTGGTGGGGCCATACAAGGCGTAGCCTGCGGCCATTTGTTTGGTGCCCGGCTGGAAAAAATCGGCCTCGACCACGTCACGACCCGAATCGATCACGTCCTGCGGCGCCCGCAGAATGCTGAAAATGCTGCCCACTGACACGTTCACGTCGATGTTGCTGGAGCCGTCCAGCGGGTCAAACACGATGAGGTAGTTTCCGCGCGGGTACTGCTTGGGAATCTGGTACGGGGCGTCCATTTCTTCCGAGGCCATACCCGCCAGATTGCCCGACCATTCGGTGCGCTGCATGAACACGTCGTTAGACAGCACATCGAGCTTCTTCTGGGTCTCGCCCTGCACGTTGACCGAACCACCTTCGTCTGCGGCATGGTTGCCCATCATCCCGGCCAATTCGCCATAGGCCACCGCCTTGGCGATCCCTTTGCAGGCCAGTGCCACATCCAGTACCAGCGCATTGAAGTCGCCACTGGCGCTGGGGAATCGGCGCCGCTCTTCGATCAAAAACTGCGTCAGCGTCGATCGGTTGGAACGTAAGGTCATGGACATGGGGGAGTCTCCGGTTGTTTTGAATTCTTTTGAGGACGCGTTAGCCTGGATGTGCGGCGCGGCGCAGGGCATGCATCACCGTCTTGTAGCCGCNNGCCAGATCGGCTGACCACCAGCTGCCACATGGGCGTCGATCTTGGCGCGCACAGTACGCAGCTTGGCAAGGGTTGAAGGGATAAACTTCTGACCACCAAAGCCGGGGTTGACACTCATCAGCAAAATCATGTCGAGCTTGTCCATCACATGGTCCAACACGTCCACCGGCGTGGCGGGGTTGAGCACCAGACCGGCCTTGCAACCCAGTTCACGAATCATCGACAGGCTGCGGTCCACATGCTTGGAAGCTTCCGGGTGAAAGGTGATGATGTTGGCACCCGCCTTGACAAACAGGGGAATGATGGCATCCACTGGCTCGACCATCAGGTGCACGTNNTAGTGGTTGTCCATCACGTCAAAGTGCACCAGGTCGCAACCTGCGGCTTCGATGGCCCGAACTTCCTCGCCCAGGCGGGAGAAGTCAGCCGACAAAATGGATGGGGCCAAACGCAAAACAGGGGTAGTGCTCATGGGAAAAACTTTCTGTGAAATGTGAAATGCGTGAGAGTAATCCAGTTCAGCTGTACCGGGCCGCATGCCATTGGCGCAAACGGTTCAAGTCAGCTCGGCCCAGATCAGGCAGCACCTTGAGCGCTGTACGGAAATCATGGTGGGCCGTGAACGGGTTGGGCGTCACGATGGTGGCCAACCCAGCCGCAGTGGCGGCACGCAAACCGTTACTGGAATCTTCAAACGCCAAGCAGTGGCTGGCAGGCAACTGCATGGCATCAAGCATTTGCAGATACACCTGCGGATGCGGCTTTTTGATGGGGGCGGTGGACGCATCACCAATGGCGGTGAAATTCAAACGCCAGTCGTCGCCGATGGCGTGGCGCAACAGGGCCGCAATGTTGACCGGCGAGGTGGTGGTGGCAATGGCCAACTGCAGGCCGGCGCTAAGCGCCTCGTCCATCAGCTTGAGCACGCCGGGGCGCAGGCTCACCGCGCCACTGTTCACCGCAGCTTCATAGGCGGCAGTTTT
>DFWT01000178.1 GCA_002381045.1 Rhodoferax sp. UBA4127 | reverse complement strand
CAGGCCGGCCACCATGCGCAGCAGGGTGGACTTGCCGCAACCGGAAGGGCCGACGATGACAACAAACTCGCCATCATGGATGTCGGCACTGACACCGTGAATGACTTGGTTGGCCGTTTTGCCAGTGCCGTAGCGCTTGACGACGTTTTTGAGTGTGATTGATGCCATAGTTTTATTCAGTTGGCGACAGCGCAAATTTGCTTCGCAAATATTGATCTGCCCCGAAAGCAGTTTACTTTTCTGTATCGACCAGCCCTTTGACAAACCACTTTTGCATCAACATCACCACCAGGGCCGGTGGCAACATGGCCAGCACGGCGGTGGCCATGACGATGTTCCACTGCATTTCTGAATCGCCACCAGAAATCATGCGCTTGATGCCAATCACCACCGGGTACATGTCTTCATTGGTGGTGACCAACAGCGGCCACAGGTATTGGTTCCAGCCATAGATGAACTGAATCACGAACAGCGCCGCGATCGATGTGGCAGAAAGCGGTACCAGCACGTCCTTGAAAAAGCGCATGGGCCCAGCACCATCCATGCGCGCGGCTTCCACCAATTCCTCGGGCACTGTCAAAAAAAACTGCCGAAACAAAAATGTGGCGGTGGCTGAGGCAATCAGGGGAATGGTCAAGCCCGCGTAACTGTTGAGCATGCCCAGGTCAGACACCACCTTGTAAGTGGGACCAATACGCACTTCAACTGGCAACATCAGGGTGATGAAAATTGCCCAAAAGAAAAACATGCGAAATGGAAACCGGAAGTAGACGATGGCAAAGGCTGACAGCAGTGAAATGGCGATTTTGCCGATGGCAATGACCAAGGCCGAAATCAGGCTCACCGTCATCATCTGGCCCACGGGCGCTTTGGAACCCGAGCCGCCACCCGTGCCGTTCCAAGCGGCGGTGTAGTTTTCTATCAGTTGCCCACCGGGCAGCAAAGGCATGGGGGACTGCACGATGGCTTGTGAGGTCTGGGTCGAGGCCACGAATGTCAGGTACAGCGGGAACGCCACCACCAGCACGCCCAGCACCAACACGGCGTAGGACAGCACCATTAACCAGGGGCGTCGTTCAACCACAAATGACCTTCATGAGTAGTTCACCTTCTTCTCAACGAAACGAAACTGCACCACGGTGAGCGCCACCACGATCACCATCAATACCACCGACTGCGCGGCAGAACCACCCAGGTCCATGGCCTTGAAGCCATCGAAGTACACCTTGTAGACCAGGATGGCAGTGTCCTTGCCCGGACCGCCCTGCGTGGCCGCATCGATGATGGCGAAGGTGTCAAAAAAAGCATAAACAATATTGATCACCAGCAGAAAAAATGTGGTGGGGGTGAGCAGCGGAAACACAATCGTCCAGAAGCGCCGCCAAGGCCCGGCACCGTCAATGGCGGCCGCTTCAATCAATGATTTAGGAATGCTTTGCAGGCCCGCCAGAAAAAACAGAAAGTTGTAGGAAATTTGTTTCCACACCGCCGCCATCACCACCAGCGTCATCGCATGGGTGCCG
This sequence comes from Rhodoferax sp. UBA4127, assembly GCA_002381045.1. GTDB lineage: Bacteria > Pseudomonadota > Gammaproteobacteria > Burkholderiales > Burkholderiaceae_C > Rhodoferax. The sequence continues at coordinate 7,788 of DFWT01000178.1, read as the reverse complement.
TTGAGCAGATGGTTCCAGTCCACACCGAAGGCCCGCAGCCAATACGACACCACACCCACACTGGGCGCAAACATGAACAGCCACAACACACCCGCCACCGCGGGTGCCACTGCATAGGGCCAGATCAGAAGTGTTTTGAAAGCCAAGGCGCCGCGGACGATGCGATCTGCAAACACCGCCAGCAGCAAAGACACACTCAAGCCCGCTAGGGCAACCAGGCTTGAAAAAATGGCCGTGGTGTAAAACGATGCCAAGTAGGTGTCGTCGTTCCAGAGGTTTCGAAAATTGTCCAGCCCGACCCATTCAACCGAGGTGCCAAACGCGTCGGACTGTTGAACCGACTGCAGCAGTGCCTGGGCGGCAGGCCAGAAGAAAAACAGCGTAATCACCGCCACCTGGGGCGCAATCAGCGCCCAAGGCAGCCAACTTGACCGGAAGAAAACGCGTTTTTCCACGGCTTGTATTCAACCCTTTTTGTTGGCTTTCTCGAACCGCTCCAAAAGCTCATTGCCGCGCTTCACAATGGAATCCAGCGCTTCTTTGGCGGACTTTTTGCCGCCCCAGACCTGTTCGAGTTCTTCGTCCTCAATGGTCCGAATCTGCACATAGTTGCCTAACCGGATGCCACGGGATTTGTCGGTGACCTTGCGCACCATCTGGTTCACTGCCACGTCGGTCCCCGGGTTTTCTTTGTAGAAACCCGACTTTTCAGTTAGTTGGAAAGCCGCGGTGGTGATGGGCAGGTAGCCAGTGCGCTTGTGACTGGCGGACTGCACTTCGGGGCTGGATATGTAGGTAAAGAACTCGGCGACGCCCTTGTACTCATCTGCCTTTTTGCCAGCCATGACCCACAGACTGGCGCCACCGATGACGGTATTTTGTGGTGCTCCGGGCACGTCTGGATAATAGGGCAGCGGAGCCAAACCATAGGCAAACTTGGCGTTCTTCTTGACGTTGCCATAGAAGCCGCTAGAGGTGGTGATCATGGCGCATTCACCCGATACAAAAGTAGCCTCAGGCACATTGGCCCGACCTTTGTACACGAACAGGCCTTGCTTGGCCATGTTGGCCAAGTTGTCAATATGCCGCACATGCAAATCGGAGTTGACTTTCATGCGTGCGTCCATGCCACCCAGACCATTGCCCTTGGTAGCGAACTCGACGTTGTGCCAAGCTGAAAAACTCTCCAGTTGGGTCCAGCCTTGCCAAGCCACCGTCAAAGGACACTTGTGTCCATTGGCCTTGAGCTTGGCGGCCGCCAACGCCACTTCGGGCCAACTGCTGGGGGCTTTGCTGGTGTCAATACCGGCGGCCTGGAAGGCGTCCTTGTTGAAATAGAACACGGTGGTCGAACTGTTGAAAGGGAAACTCAGCATTTCGCCACTGGGGGCGGTGTAGTAACCCGCCACCGCCGGAATATAGGCTTTTGGGTCAAACTTTTGAGCCGCATCTTTCATGACCTTGCCCACCGGCACGATTGCGCCTTTGCTGGCCATCATGGTGGCGGTGCCCACCTCAAACACTTGCAAAATGTGCGGCGCGTTACCGGCACGGAAGGCCGCCACAGCCGAGGTCATGGATTCGTCGTAAGTGCCTTTGTAGGTCGGCACAATTTTGTAGTTGGTCTGGCTGGCGTTGAAGCCTTTGGCCAGATCGTTGACCCATTCGCCGTTGACCGCGGTCATGGAATGCCACCACTGGACTTCGGTGACCGCGTAGGCAGACAGGCTCAGCGACGTGGCGGCAGCCAGTGCAACAAGCTTCAATTTCATAGATGCTCCTTCAGGTTGAAAAGGACAGAGGGTAGTCCTGGATTGAGAATGTTTTTTGACATTGCTTTGTGGCTTGTGCGAAACCCATGCATCACACGATTGAAATCTCTGCGATAAGTGTGTGCGAATCGCCTGGCAAAACGCTGACTTGATCTGGCCCTGCATTGCAGGTTTCTACGCACAACATCTGCTGATACTCGCCAGAGACCATGTCAGCAAAAGCCTTTTCGCGCTCGGACCAGGGGTTCCAGACCACAGTCGATGCGCTGCCCTTTTTGGCTACGCGGATGACTCGGTGGTTCGCGCCATCCTCAATCAGGCAGTCGGCAAGGGTGCCGATGTAAATCCGGTCGGTTTCGCCAGCAAAGCGCACTGCGCCGGTTTGCTGGTGGGCCGCAAAGTTCTCCACCTTGTCCAGGTAAGTGCAAGCCTCCAGCCCACGTACCATGGTTTGACCGATGTGGCCAGCGCAAAAGTAGGTGTGGAGGGCTTGGGTGATGGCAATGGGCATGTCACCGGTGTTGAGGGTGGTCAGAGCCATCGTCAGCGTGGTGCCTACGGTGACAGCCAGTTCCAGGTCAAAACCGTGATTCCATATTGCGCAGGTAGAAGCATCATCAACGATGCCCAGGCGCACTGTCACATCGCCGTTTGGAGCAAGTTTTGTTTCGCGCACTTGCCACAGGCGGGTGCGCACAAACCCGTGCGCTGACCCGCCGTCACGCGAACCAAACCACGGCCAGCAGACAGGCACGCCGCCTCGCACCCCTTTGCCAGGCTCGTACACCGCGGCTTTGGAAACCCATATCACGGGCTGGTGTCCTGCGGGTTGCCAGGTCAGCACCTGCCCGCCTTGCAGCGCAATCCGGGCGCTGGCCAGTGGCGTGTTGATTTCCGCCACCGGCAGGCCGGGCGCCGCCTCTGCAAAATGCAGTGCACCCTGCAGGGCAAAGCCAGTGTTTAAGTGGTCAAGAGTGGGGGCTGAGTGCGACACGGTTGAGGCAATCTATGGCAAGGTTTGGTAAGACACTACAAATTAAATAGCTTATTGCGCTTTGTTTATATGGGCTAGCGGCATAAATTTCATAAAAATGGAATGACAAGCCTGCTGGCATTGTGAGACACTTTGCTACCCCGCGCCACCCGTGTTTTCCACCATGCCCCGCTTTGCCGCCAATCTCAGCTTTTTGTACCCCGAGCTGCCCTTTCTGGACCGCTTTGAAGCCGCTGCGCGCGATGGTTTCAGTGCCGTGGAGTACCTCTTTCCCTATGCTTGGCCAAAAGAAGAGTTGGTCGCACGTCTTCGGGGCAATGGCCTGGAGCAAGTGCTTTTTAATGCCCCCGCCGCCGGCACAGAGATGGCCACCGTGTTGTCGGCCTGGGATGCGGGTGAGCGTGGTTTAACCTGCCGCGCCGAGCGCCAGGCCGAGTTTCGCTATGGCGTCGCACTGGCATTGGACTATGCCGCTGCATTGGCCTGCCCGCGTATCCACATCATGGCCGGTTTGGTGCCCGATGGTGTGCTGCGTGAAAGCCTGTTGAATCACGTGGCGAACAATTTGCGCTGGGCGTGTGACTTGGCAGCGCAGCAAGGTGTGCAGGTGATGATCGAGCCCATCAACCTGCGCGACATGCCAGGCTACTTTTTGAATCGGCAAGACCATGCCCATGAAATTCTGGACGCGGTCAACGCGCCCAATTTGCAGGCGCAAATGGACCTGTACCACTGCCAGGTACAAGAAGGCGATGTGGCCACCAAACTTCGCCGCTACCTGCCGACCGGGCGCGTGGGTCATATCCAGATTGCCAGCGTGCCAGAGCGCCAGGAGCCTGACGGAGGAGAGTTGTGTTACCCCTATGTGTTTGATTTGCTGGATGAATTGGGCTATGCCGGGTGGGTGGGTTGTGAATACCGACCCCGCTTGGGCGCGCGCGCGGGTGGCACCACGGATGGACTCGCCTGGCGGACCAAAGTACTATCATGATCCCTGCAAAAGCCGAAACGGTTGATTCCCTATCAGGCTCAATTTCAGCCTCTCCCGATTGGAGCCCTGCCCAATGAATGCCCCTCTACCCAGCCAATTGTTGAACACCGCCCGCACCTTGTCTCAAGTCAGCGCGGCCTGGGACACGGATCTCCTTACCCAACTCAACAACTACATCGCAGTCCCTGCGAAGTCGCCCATGTTCGATGCCGACTGGGCGCAACATGGCCTGATCGAGACGGTGATGCGCAACGCCTATGAATGGGTGCTGGCGCAAAAGGTCGAGGGTTTGAGTGTCGAAATCGTTCGACTGCCCGGGCGCACACCAGTGCTGTTTTTTGAACTGGGCGCATCCAAAGGAAGCTCGGAGCAGGCCGTCACCAACCAGACGGTGCTGATGTACGGCCACCTGGACAAACAACCCGAGTTCACCGGCTGGCGCGCCGACCTTGGACCGTGGACACCCAAGTACGAAGACGGCAAGCTGTATGGGCGCGGTGGTGCAGACGATGGTTATGCGGTCTATGCCGCCATCACCGCGATTCAGGCCTTGAAGACGCAGAATGCAGCGCACCCGCGCATCGTGGGGTTGGTGGAGACCTGCGAAGAAAGCGGCTCTTACGATTTGCTGCCTTACATTGATGTGCTCAAAGCCCGCCTGGGTGATGTGGGTTTGGTGATCTGCCTGGACTCTGGTGCGGGAAACTACGACCAGCTCTGGATGACCAACAGCCTGCGCGGTATGGCCAGCGGGGTGTTGAAGGTGGAGGTTCTGACCGAGGGCGTGCACTCGGGTGACGCCAGTGGCTTGGTGCCGTCGAGTTTTCGCGTGTTGCGCCACCTTCTTGACCGTCTTGAAGACAGTGGAAACGGCCGCTTGTTGCCAGACAGCTTTCATTGCCAAGTGCCGGCAGATCGACTTGCCCAGGCCACTGCCACGGCGGCCATCCTGGGCGAAGAACTGTACAAGCGCTTCCCCTGGGCGCATGCCGATTGCGAAGGTGCCAGCCAGTTCATGCTGCCTACCACCACCGACCCGCTGCAAGCGCTGTTGGCTCGCACCTGGACACCGACCCTCAGCGTGACAGGTGCGGATGGCTTTCCCGACTTGAAAAATGCTGGCAACGTGCTGCGCCCCTACACCGCATTCAAACTCAGCCTGCGCCTGCCCCCGCTGATTGACGCCGCCACGGCGGTGGCCGAGCTTAAAACCCTGCTGGAAGACAATGCCCCGTACCAGGCCAAAGTCACTTTTGATGGCACCGCCAGCGCCACCGGCTGGAACGCACCCAACACTGCGCCCTGGTTTGAACAGGCGCTCAACAAGGCGTCACAAGACTACTTTGGCGCGCCATGTGGCTTTATTGGTCAGGGCGGCACGATTCCGCTGATGAACATGCTGTCGATTGGTTTCCCCAAAGCGCAGATGATGGTGTGTGGTGTGCTTGGCCCCAAGAGCAATGCCCACGGCCCCAATGAATTCCTGCACGTGCCCTATGCCAAGAAACTCACCGCGGCGGTGGCGCAAGTGATCGCAGATGCGGCTCGGGCAATCAGTTAGGGTCGTCTGAATCGTGGAAATTGTTTTTCCCAGTGCCCTGAATCAAACCGGTCCAGCCGCACGGTACCGCCAGTAGCGGGCGCATGCACAAAGCGGCCTCCCCCCACATAAATGCCAGCATGGTTTGGCAGGGTGCCTTTGCCAAACAGCACCAGGTCGCCAGTGCGCAACTGTTCTTGCGGCAACAAGCGACCCCAAAAAGAAAGCTCGGCCGTGGTGCGTGGCGGGGTGATGCCAGCGCGGGCCTGAAACACATGGACGATCAGCCCGCTGCAATCAAAGCCTGAGTCGGGTGTGTTGCCACCGTACTTGTAGGGGGTACCGACCAACCCGAGTGCGTACAGCGTCACGTCGTTGGCTTGCTCGGGCGTCAGCCGACCGGGAATGTGTTCAAAAATCTCGATGGCATTGGCGCTGGAATCCGAGGTTGGCTGCATCGACGTGCTGCCGCAGCCAGCCAGACCAACGACCGACGCCAAAGTCAAGATGTAAAAGGCACTGTGGCAATTGTGGGTGACTTTTGGCTTGATCATCGTGGCACAGTGACTGGAGTCAAGCTGCTTTGGGCAAGGCAGCAAGGGGTTGTCGGCGCAACCATAGGATCGCCGCACCGGTCACAAGCACTGGCAGCAGCGAGCCGGCGTTAAGCAATTGCCAGCCCTGGGTGGTGACCAGAACGCCAGAAGCAAACGAACTGACGGCGGTAGTGGCGAACACAAAGAAGTTCAGTGCCCCTTGGGCACGGTCTTTTTCCTGTGGCGTGTAGGTTTGAAGTGACAGCGTGGTGCTGCCGGTGAACANNGCCGCCATCAGCAGGTTCATCACACCAAAGCCCAAGGCGCCACAGGCCGCAGCGACGATGAAAGTCGGCTGGCGCATGATTTCTTTCAGTGGTCGACCATCGTCGGCATGTTTTTTCTCCGGGGGCGGTGGGAAGGTGATAAAGGCGAGCACCACCATGGACAGCAACGCCACCCCGGCCAGCGCCAGATACGCACCCATGAACGGTACATCGGTCAGGGTGCGGGTTTGGGCGGCCAGGTTGGGGCCGGCCACAGCGCCAATCAAGCCCCCGGCCATGACCATGGACACGGCTTTTTCCTTGTAACCCGTAGCAGCCAATTCGGCAGCAGCAAACCGGTACAGGTTGGCGTTGGCGTTGTAGTAGCCGGCCACCAAGGTGGCAGCGCACAGCAACCAGAAGTTTTTGCTCCAGGCGGCGTAAGCACATAGCAATGCACTCAGCAGCGCTACCACCAATCCGAGTTGGAAGGAGGTACGCCTGCCAAAACGGTGCTGGGTTTTGGCGACCAGACCAGTAGAGAATGCACCACCCACCACATAACCCATCACCGGCAGGGTGGCCATCCAGCCCAGCGGGGCCAGGCTAAAGCCCACCAAGCCATTGATGGCGATAAAGGTGACGTTATTTGTCAAAAAAAGACCTTGGCAAATCGCCAGCAGCCACAAGTGTCGGTTCATTGGGAAAGCCATTTACAAGATAAGCAAGCGCTGATTGTCGTGACTTTCTGTGACTAGCTTGACCTGTGTCATTTACCGTTGGCGGCGGGCTGGTTACCCTCGGCCGCTTGACTTTGCGCCGACCCTTACCCAAGGTGCGCGCCTCATTGCATATGAATTCAGTTCTTGACCCATCACCTTCGGCCGTGTCCAACCAGCGAGCACCCATGGAGTTGGTGTGCCCGGCAGGCAGCTTGCCTGCCCTCAAGGCGGCCGTCGACAACGGTGCGGATTGTGTCTACCTGGGTTTTCGTGATGCCACCAATGCCCGCAACTTTGCCGGCCTGAACTTCGATGAGAAAGCCATTGAGGTTGGAATCCGTTACGCCCACGAGCGCGGGCGTAAAGTGTTTGTGGCACTCAACACCTACCCGCAGGCCAGCAAAGCCGCGTTGTGGCAAAGCGCGGTGGACCGTGCGGCAGACAGTGGGGTGGATGCGGTCATCCTGGCCGACCCGGGCTTGATGGCCTATGCGGTCAAACATCAGCCACAACTGCGCCTGCATCTGTCGGTGCAGGGCTCGGCCACCAACTACGAAGCGCTGGATTTTTACCACCACCACTTTGGCATTCAACGCGCAGTGTTGCCACGGGTGCTGTCGCTGACTCAGGTGCAGCAGGTGCTTGAGAAATCACCGATTGAAATCGAGGTGTTTGGTTTTGGCAGCCTGTGTGTGATGGTGGAAGGCCGTTGTGCCCTGTCCAGCTATGCCACCGGTGAAGCGCCCAACACCCACGGCGTGTGCTCGCCGCCGAAAGCGGTGCGCTGGGTGGAAACCCCGCATGGCCGCGAGTCACGCCTGAACGGCGTGCTGATTGACCGCTATGCACCGGGTGAAAACGCCGGCTACCCCACGCTGTGCAAGGGCCGCTTCGACGTGAACGGCGAAACCTATTACGCCATCGAAGAGCCCACCAGCCTCAACACCCTCGAACTGCTGCCCGAGCT
>DFWT01000240.1 GCA_002381045.1 Rhodoferax sp. UBA4127 | reverse complement strand
ACTGCCTGCTGATCCTTGATGAACTGGCACAAATTGACCCCAAGACGGCGGGCGAATGCGCCTACATGCTGGCCAACGAACAAGGCAAAGCCCGCGCCACCCGCAACGGCACACCCCGCCCCCGCCAGGCATGGCGGCTGCTGTTCCTGTCTGCTGGCGAAGTGGGTCTATCAGATCACATGGCAGAAGGCATGAAGCGCACCCGCACCGGGCAAGAAGTGCGCATGGCCGACATTCCGGCCGATGCCGGGGCCGGGCTGGGTGCCTTTGAAAACCTGCACGGCATGGAAGGCGGCGCGAGCTTCGCAAAGCACATTACCTGGCAGACCCAAACGGTGTACGGTGCCACCGGTCGCGCCTGGCTGCAGTGGTTGACCGAGCATGCTGACACCTTGAAGGCAGACATTCGCAACGCATCCAACGCCTTGGCGCACTCAATGATCCCCAAGGATTGCAGTGGGCAGGTTGAGCGAGTGGGTGCACGCTTTGCGCTGGTGGGTGCTGCAGGCGAGATGGCCACCGCGGCGGGCCTGACCGGCTGGCCAAGGGGCGAAAGCGAGACGGCTGCTCGTGTTTGCTTCAATGCCTGGCTGGCAGCCCGTGGTGGCATCGGCAATGGTGAGATCGTGGCCATGCTGCGGCAAGTGCGGCGTTTCTTGGAACTCAATGCGGAGGGCCGCTTTGCCATGTGGCACCGTGGAAGCGATGACCAGGCTCCCAAGACCTTGAACCGGGCAGGTGTGCGGCGCATGGTGAATGAGGATGGCGAGCCCATCAAAAGCAATTCGCTATTAGGAGCAGCCCTTGGCGACCGGATGCCGACAGCCTTGGGTGAAGGCGTGAGCTTTGAATACTTCATCCTGGCGGAAACCTTCAAGACTGAAGTCTGCAGCGGTTTTGATTTCAAGGCGGTAGCTCGTGTGTTGTTGGAGCATGGCTGCCTGATACCCGATAAGGGTCGATCGTTTGACTGCAAACCACGTCTTCCCGGAATAGGCCTTGCGGGTTGCTACTGGGTTACGCCAGCAATCTTTGGACTTGATCTATGAATACTCACCGTTCTTGGTCAGAGTGAGCGACACCATGCCGCATATGGGCGGAGGGCGGCAAATTGTCAACTCGCTGCAAAACCTTGCTTTGTGTGCCCCAGACACCAAACTACAGCACGGCCGGACGGCCGCAAACTCCAATGAAAATGGCTGCCCCCAGTGTCCCCATGACAAAGTGGTTTGTCCCCGCTCGTAATGGGGACAGTTTTATTCAATCGTGACAACGGGTTACAAGCGCATTCGCCATTTGTCCCCGCTGTCCCCGCGATTTTTAAGCAAGGTTCGGTTAATGTCCCTGGTAGTGGTGACTTTGGTGTGACAGGCAGGCGCTTGCGCCACAGCGATCACGTCACACCATGTGCAATTTCACAGCAAAACACCCCAAAAAGTGAACGGAATCGACAACAGAATGCAGTAACTTTGATCAAAAAATCAGTGACTTTTTGCAGTTACTGTGAAAGTTACTGCACAATTCGCCGGAAGCTAATGGAAGTTACTGCACCTTATCGAACCATCAATCAGACACCATAAACTTAGCATAGCGTTTGCAACCAATTGATTTACATAGGTATTTTTAACAAGTTGGACGCTAATGGACGTAAAAAAACCAACCGGATTAGGGTTGGTTTTTAAGTGTTTGGTGGCCTGGGGCGGAATCGAACCACCGACACAAGGATTTTCAATCCTCTGCTCTACCGACTGAGCTACCGGGCCAAGGGTGCGCAGTATAGCAGGGGCACCATCGGGTTTGCCCCGAAGATGCCAAGATTTTCAACTCCGTTTGCGCACCAGATCCACACCCAATTGCTTTAGTTTTCGGTACAAGTGAGTGCGCTCCAGCCCGGTTTTCTCTGCCACACGGGTCATGGAGCCATTTTCCTTAGCCAGATGGAACTCAAAGTAGGCTTTTTCATACTCATCGCGACCCTCACGAAGTGGCTTGTCAAGCATGAAACTGCGGGTAACCTGAGGCCCCACTTCAATCGGCGCCGCCAAGGCGCTTGCCGATTCGTCGACACTTTGATGCGCCAGGCGTTCTTCGCGCAACTGATCCTGGCTGGCCTGGGCCAGCTTCCTGAGCACACCACGCGACAACCCCTGCTCAACAGCCTTGAGCAGCTTTTGCATGGTGATGGGTTTTTCAAGGAAAGCCAAGGCGCCAATGCGGGTGGCTTCAACCGCGGTATCCACCGTGGCATGACCACTCATCATGATCACTGGCATGGTGAGCAGGCCAGCAGCCGACCATTCTTTGAGAAGTGTGACACCGTCGGTGTCGGGCATCCAGATGTCCAGCAGTACCAAGTCGGGTTGCTCACGCAAGCGTGCAGCCCGGGCTTGGGCAGCGTTCTCGGCCACTTCAACACTGTGGCCCTCGTCATTCAGAATCTCACACAGCAAGTCGCGAATGCCGAGTTCGTCGTCCACCACCAAAATATTTGCCATGTTATTGCCGGTCCCTAAAAAAATGGTGTGGAGTCGATTCAGCTAAAGGTCGAACTGGCACCATGATCCGCTGCGAATGATAACGAGACTTGCGCGCCTAGCAGATGACCGTCAACCAAACGGTTGGAAATTTCGACTCTTGTTCCGTGTTCATCCGCAATTTTCTTGACCACCGCAAGACCCAAACCGGTGCCTTTGTCTTTGGTGGTGACGTACGGCTCAAAGGCGCGCTTCAAGATATGTTCCGGGAAACCCGTTCCTTTGTCCAGCACCGTCAACCGCACCCGCCCAGAGGCTGGGACCCATTGAGTCTTTAGAAGCACGGCGTCTTGCGTGTCATTGCGCTGGGCGCTTTGTGCAGCGTCTTGAGCGTTTTGCAGCAGGTTGTGCAGAACCTGTCGTATTTGTTGGGCGTCGCCAAGGATCCAAGGGCACTGCGCGTCAAGTTCGGTGACGACACCCGGGTGTGCCTCGCCCTCGTTGTACAGGTTGAGCACATCCTGCACCAAGGCATTGAGATCGAGCGGCTTGAGTAATGCAGCTGGTAGGCGTGCATAGTCACGAAACTCATTGACCAGACGCTTCATCGCATCCACCTGGTCCACAATGGTTTTCACCGACTTGATGAGGATGGCTTGCTCGGGCTTGTCCAACTTTCCAGAAAGTTTCATCTCCAGACGCTCTGCAGAGAGTTGAATGGGGGTAAGCGGATTCTTGATTTCGTGAGCCAAGCGGCGCGCCACTTCGCCCCAGGCCTGAGAACGCTGCGCAGACACAATTTCTGAAATGTCATCAAACACCAGCAGGCGCTGCTCACCCGGCAACTCGGCACCACGCGCCACCAAGGTAATCGCGTCGTTGGCGAGGCGTCCCACCTGCGCTTGCTCGGTGCCGCCAAGTTCGAAGGACTGCTGCCAGTGATTCAGCATGCGCTGCGGTGAGCGAAGCAAAAAGCTGTCAAATTGCAATTGAACTTTCTCACCGAAGTCACGCAAACCTTCGATATCTGTCAACCGCTTTCCCTCACAAGCCGCAAAGGGTTGGCGCAAAATTCGTGTGGCGCCCGGATTGGAAGAAACGATCACGCCGTCACTATCCAGCACCAACACGCCAGCGGTCAGATTGTCCAAAATGGTTTGCAAATTCTCCCGGGCAGTGGACACCTGTGCCATGCTCTCCTGAACTGCTGAGCGAGCGTCAGCCAACTGCTGTGTCATGTCAGAGAACGAACGAGTCAACCCATCCAACTCATTGTTACCACGCAGCGCGGTCTTTGGGCTGAGATCACCCGCAGCCACCTCGCGCACGCCATCAGCCAGCAGAAGCAGCGGGCGCGCTATCTGGTTACCCAAGAGTACCGCCAACAACACGCTACCAAACACCGCCAGAAAGAGACTCAGCGTCAATGTGCCAATGTACATGCGGCGCAGACCATCGCGCGCCAGGGCTCGCTCCTGGTATTCACGGTTAGCCTGGGTTACTGCAAGTGCATTGCTGACCAAACTGGCTGGCAACAACTTGACAACCAGCAAAAACCGCGGCTCACCCAAGGTGCCCAGTCCGCTGCTACTGACGCGAACCAGTGCCTTGATGCGGACATTGCCACCATCCGTCACTGACGCATCATCCAACCCATCAATCCAGGTCACCAGGCGCTGGGTACGGGCGTCACGAAACTGGGTTTGGGTCGGCAACTCCGGATGCAATTGATAACGGGACTGCCCGGCAGCGGCGATCAATCGGTCAGACCCACCCCACAGCAACAAGTCGTCAGCGCCCATGGCATCGCGCAAGCGCTCCAGAGCCAATGCGGCACTGGTATCGGGTACATCGTCGAGTTGGGAGGCAGCGTTCCTCGCTTTTCCAGCCAAATCTGAGGAAAGCGCATCGAGCGTGGTGCGTCCGAGGTTCAAGCCGGCGGCCAGGGCACCCTCGACCTTGACGTCAAACCAGCTTTCGATGGAGCGCGAAACAAACTGGTAAGACACCACATAAATCAACATGCCTGGCACAAAGCCGGCGAGTACAAAAACGGCTGCCAGCTTGACCAGCAAACGGCTGCCGAATTTCTTTTGCTTGAGCCGTTTGAAAAGTCGATAAGCAATCCACACAATCACAAAAAAAAGCAGGCTGGCGACCAGCATATTGACTGCAAACAGCTGGGTGTAGTTGCGCTCGTAAAAGTCACGGTTGGTGGTAGCCTGCGTCAGCATAAACAACAACACCAGGCCGATTCCCGCCATGGTGGTGACGCCCAGCCCCAGGGTCCAGCGCAGAGACCGCGAGGCTTTGACAGGCAGCGTCTGATCTGGCTGAGGATCGCTCATTTGGTGTTTTCCAGGTTGATCTCCTGATCTGCAACCAACACCAACTGCCAGTCAGACTGGCCCAACGCACCGATTTGAAGTGGCATCAAAAACTGCGCGACATCGAGCTCAAACTTGAACCGAATCCAGTGTTTTGTGCCGGCTGAAACATCTGCTGCGTCACCAATCCGCCAGCGGTAAAAGCGCCTGATAGACGACAAGGCATCTGGCATGGAGTCGAAGGTTTGATTCAGTGAAAGTCCCTGTGCCAAGTCACCTGCTTCGCCATTGGTGATGTTCAAACGCCATCGACCAGTCAAGGGCTGGTAATTCAAGCGCAGCCGGCGCTGAGCCGATCGCACACTCTGATTGGTCCAGTACCATCTGTTTCGAACCACCTCTGCTCTGGCAACAAAATCAACCGGGATGCCTTTGTTCAGCGCATCTTCGACCACTTTGGGCAAATCGAACTCCAGCTGGGTTGACAACCAAAGTCCATCATCCACCCGCTCCAGCTTGAGCACTGGCGTTGCAGCAGCAGCGTGCTGCAACGGTGCAATGCACAGCAGCCCCGCGCAAGCAAATGCCAGCAGCAGCCACCAGCGGTCAGGCTGCGGTCTTTTCAAGGAGTGCGTAAAAAAAGCCATCATGGTCACCCAAGAGATTGTCTGTGGATGAAGCGTCCTGCGTCTTCCCGCCGGGCAACAAATGGCCAGGCGAGGGCATTATTCTGACCAGGGTGTTGCGGGCAAGGAACGCGTTGACCTGATCGATGCCTTCGGCCTTGAAAACCGAACAGGTGGCGTAGAGAAGGCGGCCACCCGGCTTGAGTAGCGGCCACAGCGCGTCAAGCAAGCGCGCCTGAATGGCCACCAACTGCGCAATGTCTGTGTCACGGCGCAACCACCGGATGTCAGGGTGGCGGCGTACGATGCCAGAAGCCGAGCATGGCGCATCCAGCAAAATGGCGTCAAACGGCACGCCATCCCACCAAGTAGCCACATCCGCCGCGTCGTTGGCCAGCACCCGGGCAATCAGCCCCTGGCGCTGCAAGGTCTGGTGGATGCGCTCGCAGCGACTGGCATCAATGTCAAGTGCAGTAACCAAAACATCTGCCCATTCCAGCAAATGGGCAGTCTTGCCACCTGGTGCGGCGCAGGCGTCAAGTACCCTGAGGCCACTGGCTTGTAACGGCTGGCCCAACAGCAGTGGTGCCGCGAGTTGCGCAGCGGCGTCTTGCACCGAGGACAAGCCATCATTGAAGCCAGGCAGTTTGTTAACTGCCAGTGATTGCGCAAGCTGCAGGCCGCTTTCAGCGACCGGGGTCGCCGGCAGGTCGACCGCCTGCAGGAGCTCAACATAGTGGGCACGGGTGGTTCGCCGCGTGTTCACCCGCAATGTCATCGGTGCATGTTGGTTGTTGGCCTGCAAAATCGCCTGCCAGGCCTTGGGCCAATCCGTTTGCAGGCGCTTGATCCACCACCCAGGGTGGTTCCAGCGCGCCACCGTATCGCTCTCAGACTGACCCACCAGAACCTCGCGTTCACGCAAGAAACGCCGAAGACAGGCATTGATGAAGTTCGCCTGGGCTTGGACAGCGGGCGTTTTCTTGGCGGCCTCCACTGCCTGATTTACCAAGGTGAAGTCGTCGTAAATTGCAGCTTCTGGTTGCCACAGCAGTGCCAAACTGGTGCACAGCAAGGCATCGGCCGCAGCAGGTGGCGCGCGTGGCGCCAACAACTTGCGCAAAGCCTGTGCACGCCCCAATGAACGCAAAACCTCAAAGCTCAATGCCTGGACGCCCGGGCGAAGCGCAACAGGCACCGCATCAACCGCAGCCGTGCCTGAAACGCCCTGCCCCACAGCCTGAATGACACCGGCCGTGAGTTGCAGTTGGCGCCACAAAGGCGGTGCGGACTGACTCGTCTTGTCTTGAGACATTGCAATAAAAAAGCGCTCTTAGCCCAGACAAACAGGGCGAAGAGCGCTATCTATTTAGCAGCTTCTACTGTTACTCTGCTGCTGCGTCTTCACCTAGCGCAGCTTCTGCGTCACCCGCCAACTCGGCTGCCTCTGCCTCGGCGATCGCCCGACGCTCGGCATCGTCCATGTTCTCGCGGGCCTTGCGTGCCTCGTGGTAGGCCATGCCGGTGCCTGCCGGAATCAGGCGACCCACAATGACGTTTTCTTTCAGGCCTCGCAAGGTATCGCGCTTGCCCATGATGGCAGCTTCTGTCAGCACACGGGTGGTTTCCTGGAAGGAAGCCGCACTGATGAAGCTGTCAGTGGACAGTGATGCCTTGGTGATACCCAGCAACAAATTGGTGAATGTCGCAGGGATCTTGTCTTCGGCACGCAAGGCGTCATTGGTATTGAGCATCTCAGAACGCTCCACCTGCTCGCCAACGATGTAAGTGGAGTCACCCGCGTTCCCGACCACCACACGGCGCAGCATCTGGCGAACAATCACTTCAATGTGCTTGTCGTTGATCTTCAC
>DFWT01000259.1 GCA_002381045.1 Rhodoferax sp. UBA4127 | reverse complement strand
CACCCTCAAGGCTGAAGACCTGAGCAGCGTGAACGGGTTGTTGGTTAAACCCTAGATCACGCATTGCTCGGCTCAGATGCCGCTGAGTACCGCATCCATTGCGGAGATGATGTTGTGTGACTGACCCCGCAATGAAAGTACATGCCCTTTTAACGATCGCTTGTCTAGCGGCGCGGCTTCAAAAGGCACAAGCATCAGTGATTTGTCGCCGACGGTGAACAACGGACACAAGCCTCGTGGTAAATCTTTGACGAGTAACTTGGTAAATGCCAGGGGAACCACCATGCGCGTGGCCAAACTGCCCAGCAGGTCACTCTGTACATCCACGACATACGGGTACACGTCGCGCATACGTGGGCTGGGGTTCTCAAAAACGTCGTACTGCATGCAGCACCTTACCAAACGCGCATGTCATCGCACCACAGTCCATTGGCTTCAAAGCGCTTGTTTTGCTCAGCAATCCAAACGCTGTGGGCTTGTTCAAATTGGGCCTGTCGCTGTTCCAGCGTATCGGCACGTGTGGCGGCCTGAAGTTCGGTAAATTGTGAAATGGACAAAATAACCGTGTCAATGCGACCATCTTTTTCAACATACACCGGCTCAGTCTTAGCGTGGGCGCAAATGGCACCAAACCGGTTCTTAGCTTGAGTCGCAGTCACTTGCATGTCGTTTCTCCAAAATATCATTGATGGCTATTTTAGCCATCAATGATATTTAAACCACTGATGCTCCTCATAAAACGATGACGCTGATTACAAATAACTTTGGTCCTAGCCCTCGTGTTTATTGCGCTNNTTGACCCTATGAAACGCAAACTTTTTGCCAGCTGGGCATAACGCGTCAACGGGTCACTTCTTCGCGGGCTGATTAGGGGTTGAAGCCGTTTGGGCTGAAGCTTTGAGCGCTTGCTTGGCTTCGATCAGGGTCCTGATGCCAGCGTAGGTTGTGGTGTCAACAATCTTGTTGGTGACCAACCAAGCCTTGCTGCCGTATGGCCTGTTGGCCATGATCTTGTCTGCATCGATGTCGGTGATGCCAGGCAATTTCAGCAATGCCGACTTGTTCGCAGTGTTGATATCCACCAATTTGACTTTGGGACCAGTTTTGACATTGGCAGGCGACTGCTTGATTTGCGTCTTGTTGCCGGGAGCCGAAGCTTTAGAAATAGGTTGCGCGGGTCGGTCGGCCACATGTTCATAGGCCATTGCCAGGTTGGTACAGAGGCAAAAGCCCATTGAAGTCAGCGCAAGAATTATTTGTTTTGGTGTCATAAATTTGTCTAAAAAAACAACCCGAAGACGTTGCCGTGTCCGGGTTGATTGTGGGGTCAATGAAGTGAGCGCCGTGACGGACACCCACCCCACTGACTGACCAGTTAAAGAGTCTTACTTGTTATGCACGGCAGCGGCATCCTGATCACGGCCCATGCCATGGCAAACCAGGCAAGTTTCGGTATTTGTCAACACACCACCCACCGTAGATGCCAAACGTGTGCCCTTTGACCAAGGAATAGATGCACCACCCATCACACCACCATATTGGTTCATGTGGGCTTTTGCAACGCCACTGTCATGGCATGCAAAGCAAGCTGCGGTAACGGGTGACTCAACCAGCGTTTCTGGACTTGCAGCGATGAATATCCCATCAAATGGCTTGGCAGAATCAGGTGCAACTGCCAACACTGGTGAGGTTGCTGTACCGGCTACACCGCCTGTTGAAGGCGTGTAAGAGGCAACTACCGAACCCACGGGCGTGTAACTAAACACGTTGCCATACGAATAGGTATTGTTTGCATTCACGTATGTCACCAATCCAGTCACGGGATCACGGGGAAGTGCCTTGACGGCATCGGTTGCGGCGTTGTACTTGCCGGTGCCCGTTGTGCTCCACAGCAAGTTTGGCAGCAGTGCCGCGCCTGTAGCACCAAAGTTAACTGCATTTGGTACATGGCAGTTTTCGCAACGTTTCAGGATGCCCGGGTAGACCATCGCTGCCGCATTCCAACCGGTTGAATCACGATGCCAACTGAAGGGCACATAGCGTTTGCCTGAACTGTAATTCAAACCTGCGCCGCCTAAGCCTGGGCCAGGATTGCCCACGATCGCATAACTGGCAGGAGTTGCCGGCGCTGGCGCAGTTTTATTGATTGCGGTAGCCGCAGTAACAGAAGCGGGATCCGTACCAGCGTGAATGCCGTGAACAAACGTACTGGCATTGGCTGACCATGCGCTACTGGTCCGGTTGGGATTGTGGCAAATCGCACAGGACGTCGGGTCATTGCGAGCACCCCCGTGGAAATCAACCGCTGTGCCCAACTGCTCGTGGCAGGACTCACATTTGTTTGTATCCACCACCACACGACGTGCGGTCGAACCAGTGGCAACCAATTTCTTCAGCGGTGACTTGATTACCAAGCCACTTGGGTACTTCGCTGTCAGAGCAGCCTTTTCGGTGCCTGCAAACGTCAACTGCGTGAATGTTCCAATCATTGCACCTGTCACCATCTTGGCAGTAGTTGGAACTACTATGGCAGACGGATTGACGCAGTTTCCTGACAAAACACTACTCGGTATCGAAGTACAGGCGCCGGTTGGTTGACCAGTTAGATCACCGGTCAATGTCGCCACAAAGTAGCCACTGGCATCAGGACCGGTCAATGAGCCTGCCTTTGGTGACCCGCTTGCTACAAGTAAGTTGGCCAAACTAACACTGTGATAGGCGTTGAAGTCAGCCGGTGAAGCTACGCCGTCCTGCGGTACGGCATAAGCAACATAGAACGTCGGTCCACCCTTAAACCCAGGGAAAGGTTCAAAACTAGACGGCACAACCACAGCGCCTTTTGCCACGCTGGAAGTAGAAGCTGTCGTCGCTGCAGGCAAAGGCGTTGCAAAAGTGGTCACTGGTGTTCCATCTTTGACAATACGGAAAGTGATCTTTGGCTGTCTGGTAGTCGCATCAACCGTCACACTCTTGATGTCATAAGAGATAGTTGAGATGCCTGCCACAACTGTTGGATTGTTCGGCGTAGTGACTGCAGCCGCGTGAGACACGGGGATCGTGGCTGCTGTGTGGCAAGAGGCGCAGCGACTGTCGTCCGTCATACCGGCATCAGAGTGCGGCACCACATCGAGCTCACCAACCACACTGGTGGTTCGAGTAATGGTATTGGCGGCAAAGTCCACGTTGTCATGGCACGCGCCACAGGCCAAGCGGCTGGGCTTGGTATTCCAGTTGTTGCCGTCCTTAGTCTGAATAGCCTGATTGACATCGGTCTGGGCATTGCCGTTATGGCACTTAGTGCAATTGCGTGGGTCTTGAATCCACTCAACCTCCTTAAAGTTCATGCCAAGGTAGTTGTAAGGCGACAACGTCAATTCAGAACCCATGTGAATCTTGTGCGCAAAATTGGGGAAGTTACCAATGGCACGCCCACCCAACACGTTGGTTGAACCACTCAGAGTTAGTCCATTGAGGGTGGCTTCCCCACCCAAGCCGTATTTAACTTGGTCGGTATGGCAGGTCACGCAATAGTTGGGATCGTTGCGGCCTTGCCCGTGCGCCAACCCTTTGCCGTTATGGCAAGAGTCGCAAGATGCTTTGTCCACCACATTGCGGGTTGATGTGACTGCACCGCCATTGGGGACAAAGTCATAAGTTGCATTGGTCGGAATAGCTATGTTGACCCCAGGGATCACGGTAACGGCGTTCGGCACATTGCTACCAGTACCGGGAGCGGCACCGCTAATTTGAATGCCAAGGCGATGTGTCAAACCGGGATTGAAGCTGACATCACCTAAATCAGTTTTGAGCTTGGGGGTTGCAACCGCAGCTGGCGCACCTGGCGCAGGAACGTAGTCAGTGAGACCGGCAACAACGGTGGCGAGTTGCGTGATGTCACGTGCAAAAGTATATTTGTAGGTGCCATCGCCGTTGTCCACCAGCGTTCCCTCTGAATCTGTAGTGGGATACGTTCCACACCAAGTCTTGTCGACATTGCAACTAAAAGAAGATTCCCTGCCAGCGGTCACTGTATAACCACTCTGCGCAGTGGACGCCTTTTCGGCAACGGTAGGTGGACGCACAACTAAGTAGCTAACCCACTTACTCGGCTCAGACGCAGTAGCGGGTACCAGCTTGGCCAAAGTGAAACGCAAATTTGTGAGAGCAGCGACGGTTGCCGTCGAACTCTGAGATTTGTTCCCCAAACCAACGACTGCATTACCCGCCGCGTCTGTCACAGCGAAACTCACGACCGGCGGGCTTGCAATGGTGACGCTTGTCACCGTGATTTTGGGTTCCAGTGCTCGCCAAAGCGCCACAGACGCTGAAGTAGCGGAGGTCATGTTGGACCCCACGTTCTGCGCGTTGGACACATTGACAGGCACGGTCACAGTTGGACCGTTGATACCGTCACTACCGCCCCCACCGCAACCGAATAGCGCTGAGGTGACCAGCACCGACAGGCCAAGCCGAATAAGCGTACGTTTCATTTGCCTTACCTCGCTTTAAAAATTACGTTCAATACCAATGAGACCAAAACAGAGTTGTCACCCTGCGCGCCTCGACTGGGCCTAAAAACCAACCTCGTCCGGCTGTCTGCCAACCTCTTATTCCACTCACTTGAACCTGTAGACATACTTCACCCCCAAATAGGTTACGTTCTGACTGGGCTGCAATGACACCGTTGAATTGTCTGAATAGGCAAAGGGCACGCCAGCGTTGGCCCAGGTCCATTCATCAAAAGTGACTTTTTGGTGAATCAGATCCACCTGAATATCGGCGTCCGCCGTCAAAGCATATTTGCCAAACAGTTTCAAAGAAAGTGACTTGTAGCTGACGTCTGGCAGCACGCCTGGCGCTTGTGTGTTGCCAGAGCCTAGTCCATAGTTGGTGCGATCATCAAGGTAAGCCAGGTTGCCGCCCACCTGAATCTGACCACTGACCTTACCGACGGCGCCAACGCCAAAACTGGTGCTGGTGTTATTCATGTCAGCAATGTAGCCACCACTGTGGTCTACAAGCATGCCTTGCTCACCGTAGTTAAGGTAGCCGGTCAACTTCCAATTGCCAGACAGGGTATAAGCAGCGTCCACACCATAGGACCGCAGGTCGGTTGAATGCAGACCCTTGGTGGTGGGGGCTGAGTAGCTGTCTTTGCCATCTTCCAGAGAAAACTGCATTGACAATTTTTCGCTGGGTGCCCAGTCCACCATTACCCGCACTTTGTCACGGTCTCGGTCCATCATGGTTGTCGGAAAGACTCCCGTCACTGCGTACACGTCGCCATAGCGCATGTCTTGGTAGGTGTTGTAGAGCAAACTGGGACCACCTAAATTGAGCCAATGGCTGCCAATTCGGTTGCTACGCGAATAGACAATTGACGCGTTCACCGCCTCGGACATGGTCTTGCGCAGTTCGGCGCGGTACACCAGTTCTTCGGTAGATCTACGCACCGCAGTCAAAGAAGTGCTTGGGATGATCAAGACTGTGCTGCCAACGTCAGGCAATTCACGTTTAACCCAGGTGTAGTCGGCACCAAAAGTAGCGCGGAGATTTTGCGGAAACTGGTAGCTGCCCTCGGCTTTGCTGGTGACGCGTTCGGATGAATTTAGCGCATTTGAGTAAGTACCGCCGTAAAGGGCCTGCGGGGTTTTGTCACTGATGTCCTCATACCGGACATTGGCCAGCAAAGACAGCTTAGGCAATGGCCGCGCTGTGACGCCCGCTTGCAGCAAGGTGGTGTCCACCACGCCTCCCAAGTTGTCTGGCAAACCAGCGCCTGCCGCTACGCCAGCGCCAGAAAAGCTTTGGTTCTGGCTGGCATGGGTGTATGAATAATTGAAGTTGGCACGCACCGTGGGCGTGACTGTGTAGTTGCCATTGAGGTAGACCTGGTAGGCCTGGTTGTCAGGTGACAAGGCCACGGGTTGGCTTAGCAAATCACCCAGTGTGTTGGTACCCGAACCTGGGCTGAATGGCGAACCGGCCAAATCAACCAGAGTACCGGTGATAGGGTTGAACTGCATCGAGCCCAAATCATTGCTGTAAACCGAACCGTAATAGCCGGCGGTCAGTCCAAAGTTCTTCCCACTGAAATTGGCTTTGACATCCAGTTGGTGGGTGGTGGCGCTGATGGGTTCGGGCATCATCAACAACGCACCCAATGTACTGGCGCAATTGGGACCGCTGATGATGTTGGAGCAGTAAGTGCCTTGGCCAGAGAGTCGGGTGCCGTCTTTCTTTTCACTCTTGAGGCTGGCCTCAACCATGACGCTGTCGTTGATGCGCTTCTCGAAACCCAAAGAATAGCTGCGGCGTTTGGTGTCCAGGTTGAAGTTGCTGCCAGACCCTGGGGTGGCCAAGGTGTTCACGGTCAACGCGGTTGAGCCGACACCTTGCAAGCCGGTATTGATGGTGCGCGGATCATGGCGAACCAGTTCGTTGTATTGGAGCGAATACTTAAAGTCACCCTGTTTATCGCGAGAGAAGCTGAGTTCGCGGCTGTCAAGGCCAAGATCACGGCCTTCGGCGTGCATCCAGGTACCAGTGGCGTCGTCGCGCTTTATGAGTTCAAAGTCGAGCAGCAAGGCGCCAGAGTGGTTTGCCCAGCCGTTGTACTGACCAAAGATGGCACGGTCAGATTGGTCACCCATCACACCACCGACACCCGCACTCACGGTGGTGGAATCGGGCGAAATCAGCTTGGCGATGGCCGCTTCATCGGCACTGGCAGGGCCAAAGGCCACCAGGAGTGCAACGACCAGCAGTTTTTGTTTGAAACCGAAATGTTGTTCGTGTGTATTCATGATCGTTCCATCAAATCAACGGAAGAGGTGCTGACCAGCGGCACCCGGATTTGAACTGCCGTGGATTTGCGCGTGGCAACTCACACAAGACTTGCCTTGGGTGACGACCGATGGATTCCACCAACCCGGTGCTGTGAGTGCCGGTGCAGTGCCGTTGGCCAAGGTCGGTTGGATCGGGCCGTGTGGGGTGTGGCAACTGTTGCACAGGAATGGCGGGCGCGATTTCAACAGCGCTTCTGCGGTCGTGCCGTGCGGGTTGTGGCAGTTGGAGCAGTCTTCATTCACCGGCTGATGGTTATGCACAAACGGGCCACGCTTTTCCATGTGGCAGGTGTAGCAGGTCTCAACCACACTATTGCGCTTCATGAGGCTGGGGCCGGCGGAACCGTGCACGTTGTGGCAATCAGAGCAGCCCATCTTGCCTTCGAGGACCGGGTGGTGCGAGGGCTTGCTGGCTTGCGCACGCTGTTCTTTGTGGCAGCTGAAGCAGGTCTCTGTCTGAGTGCGTTTGTCACGCACCGCGTCTTTGGACACGTGAACCTTGTGGCAGGCGGCGCAGGTGACGTCACGCGCTTGGTGAATGCTGCCTTCCCATTGGTTGTGCTTGCCATCTTTGGCGTGGCAGGACTGGCATGCGCCATTGCGTGCATCCGCCGTAGTCATTGTTTTGGCGCCATAGGTCACATCGGGCTTGGGTGGCTTACCGCTACCGGAAAAATCACGATGTTCAAGACTGGTTCCGTGGCAGCTGGTGCATGTGGGCGTGCGCGAGTCAGCCCGTGTGCCGTGTTTCGTCTTACCAATGGCCAGCAAATCTGCGTTATCACCTTCATCATGGCAAGTTGTACATACGGCATCTCCGTTAAGCACAAGATCCTTGGCAGAGCTGGCCGCATATGCGACCGCCCCCATGGTGAGTGAACCGATACACACACAACTCGCTACCACCTGTCGCATGAATTTCATTTCTTGATCCCTAACGGTGTGGGCTCACATGCCCCAAAACAAACAACTCACACAGACGCAAAACTGGCTTACGCATTCAGCTGAAAACTAGTTTTATTGGGACTTATATGTAACAAAATGCCCGAAACAAGTCGCTCAAATGAATGGTGCGCATCATATGCCCACAAAACCTGTGCGGACAACAATTTTTGTAGTAAACCAAAACTTATTGACAAAAATCAAAGCATTTCGCAGTCGAAAAAAGTGCAACAAACCATCATAAAGTGTTGATTTTGTTAGATAAATTGCATTGCATGCCTATCGTTTTGGAATAGGTCGCAAACCTGGTCGGTCTCGGCACAGATATGGTCAACGACCAA
Organism: Rhodoferax sp. UBA4127; assembly: GCA_002381045.1. Classification (GTDB taxonomy): domain Bacteria; phylum Pseudomonadota; class Gammaproteobacteria; order Burkholderiales; family Burkholderiaceae_C; genus Rhodoferax. The sequence continues at coordinate 1,028 of DFWT01000259.1, read as the reverse complement.
CCCAACACACTTTTTCAAACACTTGGTGTCGGATTGTTTTAACGCCTGCGGCGAAAATTTGTAACAAATACAAAAAAGCGGGGGTGCCATCGACACCCCCGCTTTTTTGCGCGCTTTTCCGGCGCGCGCAATCCGTTGGTCTACTGCGCCAAGATCCAATCCGCCAGGTTTTTGAGCTCTTTCGGGTCTTTGGAATCGACCTTTTTGTGGTCTTCCTCAGTGCCATCCGACATCTTGACCTTCTTGCCGTCGGTCATGCTCTTGACCACTTTGTCTTGCCCATCAGCTTTGCCTTTGTACTTGGCAGCTATTTTTTGCAGCGACGGTCCCTTTTTGTCTTTGTCGATGGCGTGGCACTTCAGGCAGTCGTTGCCTTTGGCCAGCGCGCGTGCAGCATCTGCATCTACAGCAGCGTGCACGGGTCCGGCAGCCATAAACGTCATTCCAAGCAATGCAGTTGCCGTCATCCATGTTGCGCTCTTCATGTAAAAACTCCTTGATTTGGTTACGCTACTGATCCGGCACGAATTGGATGCCTGGCCTGGATGGACGTCAACCCAAATATGCACAGGCCAGAGGGATTTGGGTGTTGCAGCCCAATGCGTTGACATTTGTCAAAAGTAGTGCTTTTTGAAGGCAAAAAGACCGAAACTGCGCGCGCAAATTGACGCAAAGTCAGCTGAATGTGACTATGCTGAGCGACTCTATGGCGGCAACGCAAGCCCATGTTTCGCAACAACCTCAAACTCAAAGTTAGTCTGTATCTGGCCCTGGCACTTTCGGTAGTGATGTTTGGCTTTGTGGCGGTGCTGGCCAGAGAACACACCGCCGAGCTTGAAAAGGAAATTGCCNNATCAGCGACATAGGCAAACAAAAGGGCATTGAGCGGGTTCGCATCATCAGCAAAGATGGCACCATCATCCACTCCAACATCGAGGCCGAAGTGGGCTTCTCGGTTGAACAGAAAGCGCCGCCCTGTGTGTACTGCCACTTGAGCAGCAAGCCAATTGATCGCCTGCCAGACGAAG
>DFWT01000154.1 GCA_002381045.1 Rhodoferax sp. UBA4127 | reverse complement strand
GACACCATCAAGCTGTTTGGCGCTGAGCCAGCCAACTTTCTGGACGTGGGCGGCGGTGCCACCCCCGAGAAGGTCACCGAAGCCTTCAAGATCATGTTGAAGAACCCCAAAGTCAAGGCCATTTTGGTCAACATTTTTGGCGGCATCATGANNGCATGAAGGGCACCAACGAAGAGCTTGGCAAAAAGATGCTGGCTGAGAGCGGCCTGCCCATCATCAGCGCCGACACCATGGCCGAAGCGGCCCAAAAAATCGTGGCTGCGGTCAAGTAAGTAGGAGCACACACATGTCCATCCTGATCAATAAAGACACCAAAGTCATTACCCAAGGCATCACCGGTAAAACCGGCCAGTTCCACACTGAAAAATGCCAGGAATACGCCAACGGCAAGCATTGTTTTGCAGCGGGCGTGAACCCGAAGAAAGCTGGCGAATCCATCTTTGGCATTCCGATCTACGCTTCTGTCAAAGAAGCTGCCGCAGAGACTGGCTCGACCGTGTCAGTGATTTATGTGCCACCGGCTGGTGCAGCTGCTGCCATCTGGGAGGCTGTTGAAGCCGACCTGGATCTGGCGATTTGTATTACCGAAGGTATCCCGGTGCGCGACATGCTGGAAGTGCGCAACCGCATGAAAGCCAAGGAAGCGGCTGGTGGCAAGAAGACTTTGCTGCTCGGCCCCAACTGCCCCGGCTTGATCACGCCTGATGAAATCAAAATTGGCATCATGCCCGGGCACATCCACCGCAAGGGTCGCATTGGTGTGGTTAGCCGCTCCGGTACCTTGACTTACGAAGCCGTGGCGCAGTTGACCGAAATCGGTTTGGGCCAGTCGTCAGCGGTTGGTATTGGTGGAGACCCGATCAATGGCTTGAAGCACATCGACATCATGCGTGCCTTCAATGACGATCCTGATACCGACGCGGTCATCATGATTGGTGAAATTGGTGGCCCCGACGAAGCTGAAGCCGCACGTTGGTGCAAGCTCAACATGAAGAAGCCCATCGTTGGTTTCATCGCTGGTGTGACCGCACCTGCTGGTAAGCGCATGGGCCATGCCGGTGCCTTGATCTCTGGTGGTGCGGATACCGCTGAGGCCAAATTGGCGGTCATGGAAGAGTGCGGCTTTAAGGTCACACGCAACCCGTCCGAGATGGCCAAGCTGCTCAAAGCCATGCTATAACTTGCGGCACTGAGCAATAAGCCGGCTGCACCCAAGGGTGCCCCGGCTTTTTTTGCGTCGGCTATCAGTCCGGTCTGCGTGTCAAGCCCGATGTCGCAGGGTGCGCTGGCGGGCAATTTGACCGTATGTTTGATTTCGTTGTCTTGGTGGTGACTGTTGGCCTTGGCTTTCTGATGTCCACGCAGGTACACTGGAACGCATCGTTGACGTCGCTTCCTTACAGATGTTCCCAAGCACAATCGGCCTTTCTCCCGCCAACTGCCATGCATTCGCCTACCTGACAGGGGTGGGGTGTTGATCTTCTCACCGCATTGGGGTGATGCATCATGAATGACGTGAGCACCCACAGCTTCTATGGTTTGACCGATGTGGGGAGAGTGCGTACCAACAATGAAGACAACCTTACCTTCATCGAAGAGTTGGGGGTGATGGTCCTCGCCGATGGCATGGGTGGCTACAACGCGGGGGAAGTGGCCAGCGGTATGGCGGTTGCCTTTGTCTCGACCGAGTTGGCGCGGTGGTTGATAGAGGCCCGGCATCGCCTGAGCCCAACCCACATTGCCCATGGGATTCGTTGGTGCGTCGATCGGGCTAACCAATCGATTGTGACGACTGCCTCAAATAACCAGCAGTACTTCGGTATGGGCACGACCTTGGTGGTGGGGGTTTTCCACGAAGATCGTCTGGTCTTGGGACATGTTGGCGACTCCCGTTGTTATCGCCTCAGAGCCGGCGAGTTAAGTCAATTGACGCGGGATCACTCTCTTTTGCAAGAGCAGATTGATGCGGGGTTTTTGACCGTTGAGCAGGCGGCAACTGCACCGGGTAAAAATCTTCTGACCCGCGCGCTGGGAGCAGAAGGACCCATCCAGGTCGACATCAACGAATACGAAGTCCAGGAGGGAGATCTGTACTTAATGTGTTCGGACGGCCTTACTGATATGCTGAGTGACGCTTTGATAAGCGCGACCCTCCAGATGCAAGAGTTTTTACCGGATATCGCCTCAGATTTGGTAAATCGTGCCAATCTTGCGGGCGGCCGAGATAACATCGCGGTTTTGCTGGCCAGAGCAGGTCAGCCAGAGAAGTCGTCACAGCAGGCTTGAGTCCCTCAGATCCAGCCTGACCTACGGTGGCGTGCGTTGTAACTTAAGCGGTGACCAGGATCGAACTTCAGGAGGTATCTATGCCAAAAATTACCATAACAATGGACGGCGCGGTGATTCGTGAGGTCGAAATCACCAAAACACGCACAGCGCTTGGGCGTCGGCCGTACAACGATGTGGTTATTGAAAATTTGGCCGTCAGTGGTGAGCACGCGGCCCTGCATCTGCAGGGCTCCGAAGTCACTATTGAAGATTTAAACAGCACCAATGGCACGTTCGTCAACGGCAAAGTGGTCAAAAAGCAATTGCTGCGCTTTGGTGACATCATCGAGATCGGCAAGTACAAAGTTCAATACGACGCGGTTGAAGGCGACCAAATGCCAGCCGCCCAGGCACGACCCGCTATGCCCGCACCAGTTGCCAATCAGCCTGACGTGTCAGGTGTGGTTCGGGTTTTGTCAGGCCCGGCTACAGGTCGGGAATTGCCCTTGAGCAAAGTGGTGACCACAGTGGGCAAGCCTGGGGTATCGATTGCAGCGATCACACGCCGACCCCACTATTTCTCGGCGCATTATGTGGAAGGCCCCGAGCGGCCGTTGCTCAACGGTGTGGTGCTGACGCCAGAGCCTGTGACGCTCAAGCACGGCGACATGATGGACCTCGCGGGCACCAGGATGGAATTTCTATTGGCCAGTTAAAGTAACCGTATGGGTGACATCATGGTGTTCCTATTGGTCAAGGTGGCGTCCGAGGGCGCGACAACGCGTGGTGATCAAACGCCCTGGCCGAATGAGCCAATTGGCCCGGCCTGACTCGTACACAAATGAACGGCGTCACCAAATCCATTGGGCTTAGACGTGAAGGCATGACCTTCGAGGCACTGTTTTACAAGCAGTTGCAGCACGTCACTGCGCGCATTCATGAAACCGACAACATTGAGCAAATCATGTTGGAGGTCAGTTCGGACATTTGCAAGCTTTTTAATGCCGATCGGTTGACGCTTTATGTGGTCAATGAGGATCGCAGTGCCATCATTTCAAAGATCAAAACCGGTTTGAGCAGTAGCCGGGATTTGAAGTTACCCATCACACCCCAGAGCATTGCGGGATATGTCGCCTTGAGTCACATGTTGGTGAATTTGCCAGATGTCTACGACGACGAGGCCCTCAAGAAGATTCATCCTGCGTTGAGCTTTCTGAAAGAAGTTGACAAGCGGTCAGGCTACCGTACACGTGAAATGATGGTGGCGCCGATTCTGGATGGTGGAGAACTCTTCGGGGTGCTGCAAATCATCAACAGCAAGAGTGAGCGGCCATTTGGAGACCTAGAGATCGAGGGGGTATCGCAGCTCTGCAAAACCTTGGCTACGGCAATTCGACATCGTATTCAGGACGCCCAGGACACGGTAGATCGCATGGTCACCAAGTACGACGGGTTGGTGTCCGATGGGGTGATGACTGCGACCGAGTTACAGCATGTGCTGCAAGAGGCGCGTGGGCAGTCCCAGTCGCCAGAGGAGGTCTTGCGGACCCGCTATCAGGCAGATGCCAAACGCATTGGACCGTCGCTTGCCAAATTTTTCGGGGTTCCGTACGAGCCGTTTTCAGCGGCGCACCTCCGATCGGAGGCACTGCATGGTGCGCTCAACAGAGAGTTTGTAGAGGAGCAGGGCTGGATTCCTCTGGAAGAGTCACCCGATGGTTTGGTCATCATGTGTCTGGACCCGGAAGCGGTACGCAGTTCGCGCATTGTTCAGCAGATATTCCCGAAAATCAGCAAGTTTGCTTACCGTGTCACCACACACACCGAGTTTGAAGACACTCTGAATCAGATCTTTGGCGTCGAGTACTCGGGCAGCAGCATTGACGACATGCTGGCAGGCATGGACAGCCAGCCGATGGACGATGGCACCAACGACGACTCTTTGGAGTCGGCCGCCGCGGACAACGAACTGGTCAAGTTCGTTAACAAGGTCATTCTGGATGCTTACCACCAGGGCGCTTCGGACATTCACATTGAACCCATGCCGGGCAAACTCAAAACGGGCATTCGGTTTCGCATAGACGGGTCCTTGCAGCCCTACATTGAGGTGCCCGCGCATTTCCGACAGGCCATGGTGACCCGATTAAAGATCATGTGCGACCTGGATATCTCTGAGCGCCGCAAACCGCAAGACGGAAAGATCAAGTTCAAAAAATACGGCCCGATCGACATTGAATTGCGGGTTGCCACCATTCCCTCGGCCGGCGGTGTGGAGGATGTGGTGATGCGGATTCTGGCCGCGGGCGAGCCGATTCCAATGGACAAGCTGGGTTTGACGCCGCACAACATGGCACGAGTGGTCAGGACCATAGAGAAGCCGTATGGTCTGTTTTACGTGTGTGGCCCAACCGGCTCAGGTAAGACCACCACGCTGCACAGTATCTTGAAACGTCTGAACACTCCAGACACCAAAATATGGACGGCGGAAGACCCAGTTGAAATTACCCAGAAAGGGTTGCGGCAAGTTCAAATCAACAAAAAAGCCGGCATCGACTTTGCGTTGGTGATGCGGGCCTTTTTGCGAGCCGACCCTGACATCATCATGGTGGGTGAGTCGCGCGACCATGAAACTGTGGCGATGGGGGTTGAGGCATCCCTGACCGGGCATTTGGTGTTTTCTACCCTGCACACCAACTCAGCGCCTGAATCCATCACCCGCTTGCTGGACATGGGCATGGATCCGTTCAACTTTGCCGATGCGTTGCTGGGCATATTGGCTCAGCGGCTGGCTAAAAAACTGTGTGTTTGCAAAGAAGAATACGAGCCTGATGCCGATGAGTTGCGCCTGTTTGCAACTGAGTATGCAGATGAGTTACGCCACTCTTCTACCTGGAAGACGGACTATGAGGGTGAATTAAACAAACTTATTGAAAGTTGGCACACTGAGTTTGGTAATGGCGGTCCGATCAAGTTTTACCGGCATGCGGGCTGTGACAAGTGCAATCAAACCGGCTACAAGGGGCGCCTGGGTCTTCATGAGCTGCTGATTGCCGATGACACCATCAAAAAGCTGATTCAGGAGCGCGCCCGGGTAGCCGAGGTGTTCGCGGCGGCGGTTGAAGGTGGTATGCGTACTTTGAAGATGGATGGCATGGAAAAGGTCATGATGGGTTTAACTGATTTGAAAATGGTTCGTTCAGTTTGTATCAAGTAGCTTTTGGGTCTTAAAGCATGGATCCAATTTCCTTCTGCGGGTGTTGTCAACGGCGCTTGGTGCTGCGCGGAGTCCTCGCTGGCGCTGCGGGGGCGGGCTTCTTCAGTTCTTCCGCATTTGCTCGCGACGGTGTTGAAGTGGGCAAGAACTCAGTTTTTACTAAGCTGGTGCCCGCCGAGACGATTGAAGAGTCTGCGGCTCAGCAGTACAACAAGATGCTTCAGCAGGCCGCCTCGCAGGGTGCCCTGGGTGGCAAAGACCACCCGCAAGTCAAGCGTTTAAGGGCAATTGCCACCAAGATGGTTCCCCATGCGATGGGATGGAACCCGCGCGCTGCCAACTGGCGCTGGGAGGTGAACCTGATAGGCAGCAAACAAATCAACGCGTTTTGCATGCCCGGCGGCAAGATCGCNNGCCCACGCCCTGCGCGAGCATGCCCGTGAGCGCATGGGTAAAAACGCCGCCACCAGCGTGGGCGCCAACCTGCTCAGCGGTGTTTTGGGGTTGGGTCAACTGGGTCAGACCGTGACCAGTTACGGCGCGCAGTTGCTCACCTTGCAGTTCAGCCGCAGTGACGAGTCTGAGGCCGATCTGGTGGGCATGGAATTGGCTGCGCGCAGTGGTTTTGACCCGCGCGCCGGCGTCAGCTTGTGGCAAAAAATGGCGGTTGCCAGCAAGGGCGCGCCGCCGCAGTGGTTGTCAACGCATCCTTCCGGCAACACCCGGATCGCTGACATTGAGGCCAATTTGCCCAAGGTGATGCCCTTGTACCAGCGCCCGACTGGTTAATCGGCTTCAGGTGCGGCCTGTGATTTCAAACGCAGAGCCAATTCGTACAGCACGTTGCGGGGCTCGCCCGTGATTTCAGCTGCCAGTTTGACGGCAGTTTTCAGCGGCATTTCGGCCAGCAGCAAACGCAAGACACGGGTATCCGGCTCGGTACTCGCAGCTGCGTTGACCGGATGAATCACCAGCGTGAATTCACCCCGCAGGCGATTGGTGTCCCGTGCCAACCACTCGGGAAGTGCTTGAGCTGCCACAGTGTCGATTTCCTCAAACTGCTTGGTCAATTCCCGCCCGATCGTCACTGGCCGTGCGTTGAGCGTGGCCAGCGCCAGCGCCAGTGCCTCGATGCGATGGGGCGCCTCCAGCAACACCACCGCGCGCTGTTCCTGTGACAAAGCCAGAACGGCAGCTGTTCGTTCACTGGCTTTGCTGGAAAGAAAACCTGAAAAAACAAAACCGGTCGATTGCGGGGTGTCGGGGGCAATGCCCGCTGCGCTCAACAAAGCAGTCACGCTGCTGGCGCCGGGTAGCGGTACCACCCGCAGCCCGGCTTGCCGCACGGCCGCCACCAGGCGTGCGCCGGGATCGCTGATGGCAGGGGTGCCAGCGTCACTCACATAGGCCACGCGCGCACCCCTTTGTAGGTGGTCAATAACCGTTTGCGTGGCCTGCACCTCGTTGTGCTGATGCACTGCCAGCAATTGGGTTGCCTGTCGGTCGATGCCGTAAGCGCGCAGCATGGTCTGGGTATGTCGGGTGTCCTCGCAGGCCAGCACATCCGCCCGTTCCAGCACATGCAAGGCGCGCAGGCTGATGTCTGCCAGGTTGCCAATGGGCGTGGCGGCAACGTAGAGTGTGCTGGTCGGATAATTCTGTTGTCCAGCGGCTTCCTTGGCCACACGCAAGGCGCTCGCATAACTGGTGGCAAGAGGCAATTCAGACAATGTCATTGAGCATGTTTCCTAAAGCAAACGCACAAGCCAAGTTGCCGACGACCAAAGCCGTGGGGGACGCTGCAGAGCAGACCGCACTCAACTTTTTACAGCAGGCGGGCTTGCGCCTGCTGGCGCGCAATTATCGAACCCCTGGGCGTGGCGGCGGCGAGATTGATCTGATCCTGCGCGACGCCGACGGCACCTGTGTGTTCGTGGAGGTGCGGCAACGCAAGACCGCCAGCCATGGCGGGGCAGCGGCCAGCGTAAGCAGCACCAAGCAACGCCGGATTGTGTTTGCTGCGCGGCATTACCTGATGCGCTTGGCCAGCCAACCTCCATGTCGCTTTGACGTGGTGGCGGTCGATGCTGGCGAGGTGACCTGGGTGCAGGCCGCATTTGACGCGGGCCAAGCGATGTAACGCTTTGCAAAGTGTGGATTTCTATGCGGCGCGGCGGGTGGCGACCGAGACAGCCCGGGTATCATCGCGCGCATGCTTGAGCAACGTATTCAACAACATTTCATTGACAGTGCTGACCTCAAATACCAGGCGGCCCCACTGCTGAGTAAACCGATCGCAGATGCAGTCCAGGCGCTTCTGGCCTGTGTCACCAGTGGCGGCAAGGTGCTCAGTTGTGGCAACGGCGGGTCAGCTGCCGATGCCCAGCACTTTTCGGCAGAATTTGTCGGACGTTTCGAGCGTGAGAGACCCGAATTGGCGGCTGTGGCCCTGACCACCGACACCTCCATCATCACGGCCATCGCCAACGACTACGACTTCAATAGCATTTTTTCGCGCCAAGTGCGTGCCTTGGGTCAGCCGGGGGATGTGCTGCTGGCCATCACCACCAGTGGCAACTCGGCCAATGTGCTGGCTGCGATTGATGCGGCGCACGAGCGCGACATGGTGGTGATTGGCTTGAGTGGTCGCAACGGTGGCAAGATGGCGCAGGTGTTGCGCGACACCGATGTGCACATTTGTGTGCCTCATGAACGCACCGCCCGTATTCAAGAAGTTCATTTGCTGACCCTGCACTGCCTGTGCGATGCGGTCGACACCCTTTTACTTGGTGACCAGGAAGCTCCTTTATGACACTCGTTCCATCCTCCCGTATCACCCGTCTGTTGGCTCGTTTGACCCTTGGTGTGGCAGTCGCAAGCCTTTTGAGTGCTTGCTTTCCCCTGGTCATGGGGGGGGCCGTTGTAGGCACCATGGTGGCAACCGATCGGCGTACGTCTGGCGCCCAGTTGGAAGACGAAGGCATTGAGTTGCGTGCTGCCAGCCGTATTCGCGAGAACCTGGGTGACCGGGTACATGTCAACGTCACCAGCTACAACCGCCGTGTGCTGATCACCGGCGAGGTGCCGAACGCGCAGGACAAACAGCTGGTCGAGCAAGTAGTTTCACGTGTTGAGAATGTCAACTCTGTGGTGAACGAGCTGGCAGAGTTGGGTAACGCCTCGTTGACCCAGCGCTCCTCTGACGTTTTGGTCACTGGCCGTGTGAAAGCCGGACTGGTCGATGCCAAGGACCTGGTGTCCAGTGCGTTCAAGGTCGTGACCGAGCGAGGCACGGTCTACCTGCTTGGCCGTGTGACGCAACGTGAGGCCGATCGGGCCACCGAGATTGCGCGCAGCACCAGCGGTGTGCAAAAAGTTGTTCGGGTTTTCGAAACCCTCACGGAAGACGAGCTGCGCAACATGCTGCCACAGCCAGCCCCAGCCAAATAAGCAAAGCAACGCCTTAACGGGACAGTAGCCACAACCCAGCCCAGAACACCGCGGAACCGGCTCCGCCGGGCCGCAGGTGTTGTCCCCCTCAGGGGGAAGACGCGCCGACAGGCGCGGCTCAGGGGGAGTTTTACTTCAGTCTTTTGATCAGGCTCGAGGTATCCCAGCGCCGACCACCCATCTGTTGCACGTCGGCATAAAACTGGTCCACCAATGCTGCCACTGGCAAGCGCGCGCCATTGCGCCGGGCTTCATCCAGCACCAGCCCCAGGTCCTTGCGCATCCAGTCCACCGCAAAACCAAAATCAAACTGATCGGCCACCATGGTTTTTCCGCGGTTGTCCAACTGCCAGCTTTGGGCGGCGCCCTTGCCAATCACGTCCAACACCAGGTTCATGTCCAGACCGGCTTTGTCGCCGAAGGCAATGGCTTCGGCCAGGCCCTGAACCAGACCCGCAATGCAAATCTGATTGACCATCTTGGCCAGCTGCCCTGAGCCACTGGCACCCAGGTAGGTGAAGGCTTTGGAAAATGCCATGGCAACTGCGTGAACCTTGTCGAAGGCCTCGCGGTCGCCGCCACACATGACGGTGAGCGCTCCGTTTTGTGCGCCGGCTTGGCCGCCGGACACCGGTGCATCCACAAAATGCAATTGCAGTGCGCCGGCCTGTGCATGAAGTTCCCTGGCAATGTTGGCTGACGCTGTGGTGTGGTCGACCAACACCGCGCCAGGCTTCATCCCACTGAAGGCGCCATCCGGCCCAAGGACCACGCTTCGCAGGTCGTCGTCATTGCCGACGCAACAAAAAATGATGTCAGAATTTTGGGCGGCCAGACGTGGGGTCTGTGCATGATTCAACATGCTAGTTTGGCCTGTAGGCCTTGTATATTCTTCGCACCATGCTACAGATTTTGCTTCAGTTCGGTTGTACACCGTGACCTGATGCCCGGCTCTGGCCAGGTGCCCAGCCATCGGGTAGCCCATTACCCCTAAGCCCAAAAAAGCGACTTGTCGCGGGGTGATGGGGTCGTAAATGCGATTGCTCATGCGTTAAAAACCTTCCAGATTGGGGTGCGTCAAAACAAGAGTGGTCAGGCTAAATAATGGTCAGGCCTTCGGTGCCTTCGGCCAAATCCTGGCGCTTGCCACGCACGCTGTTGAGCTTGATGGTGAGGCGCAAGTCATTGACTGAATCGGCATTGCGCAAGGCATCTTCATAGGTGATGAGGTTGGCTTCGTAGGCATCAAACAGGGCCTGGTCAAAGGTCTGCATGCCGATGTTGCGGCTCTTCTTCATGACCTCCTTGATCTCAGCCACTTCACCCTTGAAGATCATGTCGGAGATCAGGGGCGAATTGATCATTACTTCAACGACCGCGTAGCGCCCCTTGCCGTCTTGACGTGGGATCAAGCGCTGCGAAATCATGGCCTTCAGGTTGAGTGACAGATCCATCAGCAATTGCGCACGCCGCTCCTCCGGGAAGAAGTTGATGATGCGGTCCAGAGCCTGGTTGGCGCTGTTGGCATGCAAGGTGGCCAGGCACAGGTGGCCGGTTTCGGCAAAGGCCACCGCGTGTTCCATGGTTTCGCGATCACGGATCTCACCCATCAGAATCACATCGGGTGCCTGGCGCAAGGTGTTGCGCAGGGCCGCGCCCCAACTGTCGGTGTCAATGCCGACTTCGCGTTGAGTCACCACGCAGTTCTTGTGCATGTGGACAAATTCAATCGGGTCTTCGACAGTGATGATGTGGCCAAAGGTGTTTTCATTGCGCCAATCCACGGAAGCTGCCAATGTGGTGGATTTGCCTGAGCCGGTGGCCCCCACAATGATGCACAGACCACGCTTGCTGGTGACCAGTTCCTTGAGCACCTGGGGCAGCTTAAGGCCGTCGATGGTGGGTAGCGTAGTCGGGATGGTTCGCAGCACCATGCCCACCTTGCCTTGCTGCATGAAGGCGCTGACCCGAAAGCGACCCAGGGCCGGCGGTGCAATGGCGAAGTTGCATTCTTTGGTGCGTTCAAACTCGGCCACCTGCTTGTCGCTCATGATCGAGCGGGCCAGCGCCACGGTGTGGGTGCCGTTAAGTGCCTGTGGCGACACCTTGGTNNGCGGTGATGAATAAGTCGCTGCCACCACGGGTCACCATCAGCTTGAGCAAGTCGGTGATAAATGTCGTCGCCTGATCGCGTTCCATGAGAACTCCTCCAAACTATTGAACCGAGCGGTCGGGTAAACCTAGCCACCAAAATCATGAACGCCTTGGGCAAACCGGAGGGCGTTTCATGTTTTAGCCGGGGAAATTCTCTGGGATTTTGGCCTTCGAGCGAGCTTCGCTGGCGCTGATGATATTGCGCTTGACCAGATCGGTCAGGTTCTGGTCCAGTGTCTGCATGCCCACGCTGTTACCGGTCTGGATGCTCGAATACATCTGCGCCACTTTGGCTTCACGAATCAAATTGCGAATCGCGCTGGTGCCCAGCATGATCTCGTGCGCCGCCACCCGGCCCTGGCCGTCCTTGGTTTTGCACAGGGTCTGCGAAATCACCGCCTGCAGGGACTCGGACAACATGGCGCGAACCATTTCTTTTTCTTCGGCCGGGAACACGTCAATGATCCGGTCAATGGTTTTGGCTGCACTGCTGGTGTGCAGCGTCCCAAACACCAGATGGCCGGTTTCAGCCGCGGTCATGGCGAGGCGGATGGTTTCCAGGTCGCGCATTTC
>DFWT01000059.1 GCA_002381045.1 Rhodoferax sp. UBA4127 | reverse complement strand
AACAGCAACAGGCCTTCCATCAGGAATTGGTAAATCTGCGATGGGTGGCGTGGCAAATCCCCCGCGCCGCGGAACACCATGCCCCAGGGCAAATCCATGCTGGACAAACGCCCCCACAACTCGCCATTGATGAAATTACCCACCCGCCCCGCCGCCAGGCCAGTGGGCACACAGGGGGCTACAAAATCCGCCACCTGCAACAAGGGCCGACCACGGGAACGCGAAAACCAGATCATGGATGCGATCACGCCAAGCATGCCACCGTGAAAGCTCATACCGCCTTGCCACACCGCAAACACCTCGAGCGGGTGTGCGGCGTAATAACCTGGCTTGTAAAACAGGCAGTAACCGATGCGTCCACCCAGCACTACGCCCATCACACCAGCAAACAGAATGTCTTCCACATCCTGGCGACGCCAGGCTTGCGTCCCCTTCAGCGACGCATAGGGTTCATGGCGCAAGCGCATCACACCCAGCCACATGAACAGGCCAAATGCAGCCAGATAGGTCAAACCGTACCAGTGCACCGCCACGGGTCCGAGTTGCAGGGCGATAGGGTCAATATGGGGGTGAATCAGCATGCGGGCGATTGTCTCGCAAGCGCCGAGGAATTTTTTTACAGCTTTTTCCCTTGGCGAGCCAGCCTTTGGCGGGCGCGCCCTGCAACGTGACCATGCTCGTGCTACCGTCGCGCCTTTACGTCTGGGAGTGGATTCTTGAAACGTTTCATTGCACTGGCTATGCCACTGATGGTGTCACTCAACTTGCATGCGGCACCCGTTGCCGCTGACGGCTACACCCATGTCAGAACCGTCGGCAACATTGACGAGTACACGCTGAAATCCAACGGGTTGCAGGTCTTGCTGCTGCCCGAACATTCCAGCCCCACACTGACCTTCATGGTGACCTACCGGGTGGGTTCTCGCAATGAAGTCACCGGCACCACGGGTGCGACCCACATCCTGGAACACATGATGTTCAAGGGCACAAAAAATCGGGATCGCAGCAAAGGCAACAACGTGGACCAATTGCTGGAACGCACCGGTGCCCGTTACAACGCCAGCACCTGGTTGGACCGAACCAACTATTACCAAACCCTGGGCAGCGAGCACTTGGCCGAAGTGGTCGACATGGAAGCCGACCGCATGCGCAACCTTAAGCTGCTCGATTCAGACCGACAACCCGAGATGACGGTGGTGCGCAACGAGTACGAACAGGGTGAAAACTCGCCGTTCATGGCGCTGTACAAAGAGATTTACCACACCGCGTATGTGGCACACCCTTACCACCACAGCACCATTGGCCACCGCAGCGATATTGAAAAAGTCAAGATCGAGAAACTGCGCGAATTTTACGACACCTTCTACTGGCCCAACAACGCCACTGTCACCATCGTCGGTGACTTCCAGCCGAAAAATGCCTTGGCGTTGGTCAAAAAGTCCTTTGGTGTGTACCCAAAATCACCCAAGCCAATTCCTGTGCTGTACACCGAAGAGCCACCGCAGGACGGCCCGCGCCGTCTGGTGGTCAAGCGCCCGGGTGAACTTGGCGTGGTGGCCATAGCCCACAAGATCACTGCGGCCACGCACCCGGACTACGCAGCAATTTCACTTTTAAGCGCCATCCTGGCCGACGGCAAAAACAGCCGCATGTACAAAGCCATTACAGATAAAAACATGAGCACCGGCGTAAGCAGTGATGCCGGCTACAACCACGATCCAAGCCTGCACATCTTATTTATGCCTTTGGCGCCTGGTGTCAAGCACGACGACGTCGAGAAAATTGCCCTGCAGGAAATTGAACGAGTGAAGAAGGAAGGTGTCACTGCAGGCGAATTGCAGGCAGCCGTAGCCAAGATGCTGGCTGATGCTGCTTATGGCCGCGATGGCTCCTTCGCCGTCGCTGGACGCTTGAATGAAAGTATTGCGGCCGGTGACTGGTCACTGTACTACCGTCTGGAAGATGCCACCCGCAAGGTCACGGTTGAAGACATCAAGCGAGTGGCCAACAGCTATTTCAACGAAGACCAGAGCACCACCGGCTGGTTTGTGCCTACCGTGAGCGGTGGCACGTCCGCGGCGGGAGCGGCCCCTGCCCGCGCGGCCAAAGCCCAGCCGAACTTTTACCGTGACCCAAATATGATGCCTAAAGGCCTTGCTGTGAAATCCAGCGCTGGTCAAGACGGCGGTGGTGTGGCTGCTCTTTCGATTGCCCGGATGGCCCCCCAGGCCAAACGCATGCAAGTCGCGGGCATTGACCTGGTCGCCTACTCCACCGGGGTCAAGGACGTGATCACCCTGCGCGGTTCCCTGCCCGCGGGCACGGCGCTGGGCACCAGCAACCCAGCCATTGCCACGCTGACCGCCATGCTGCTGGACCAGGGAACCCAGCAGCAAGACAAATTTGCCATTACCCAACAATTGGAAGCCGTTGGCGCCAGTATTGGATTCTCGGCCGGCACTGACATGCTCAGCATCAGCGCCAAATGCCTCAAGAAGGACCTGCCCCTGGTGCTGCGCCTGATGGCCGAGGAGCTGCGCACACCCGCACTTTCTGCACAGGAGCTTGCCAAAGCCAAGAAGCAATTCAGCGGGGCGGTCAAGCGGCAGTTGGAAGACACCGATTTTCGTGCCGAAGACGCATTCAGTCGTATGGCATTTCAGCCGGGGCACCCCAACCGCAACCCCGATCCGGAGTCATTGCTGGCCGCAATCGACGCGGCCACGCTGGACGAGGTGCAGGCCTTTCACAAAGCGCATTACGGCCCGACCCATATGAAACTGGTCGCTGTGGGTGATGTCGACAGCTCCGCCTTACAAAACAGCGTTGCTCAGGTGTATGGCGGATGGGCCGGTGGCAGTGCCGCTGTGCGCCTGAAAAAGGCCGACAAAGCCACCTCACCCCAGCAGGTAAAAGTTGATTTGCCTGGCAAGACCAGCATCTCTGTGGTGCTGGGCCAAGCCAGTGGCCTTCAGCATCAGCACCCTGACTACCAGGCCCTGCGAATGGGTACAGCCATTCTGGGCAGTGGCTTTACCGGTCGTCTGATGGCGACT
The DNA here is from genome assembly GCA_002381045.1 of Rhodoferax sp. UBA4127. Lineage (GTDB taxonomy): Bacteria > Pseudomonadota > Gammaproteobacteria > Burkholderiales > Burkholderiaceae_C > Rhodoferax. The sequence continues at coordinate 11,227 of DFWT01000059.1, read as the reverse complement.
GTGCGGGACAAAGAAGGTCTGACCTACGGCATCGATGCCGGGCTTGACTCGGATTCATACAACGAAGGTGATTGGAAGATCACAGCAAGTTTTGCTCCTGCCATGCTGGATAAAGGCATTGCCTCAACCCGTCGGCAGCTTGACCTGTGGCATCAGCAAGGCGTGACTGACAAGGAGGTCGAAGCGCGCAAAGCCAACCTGATTGGCTCGTTCCAAGTGAGCCTTTCCACCAGTGACGGATTGGCGGGCACTTTTTTGAGAACAATGAACAGGGGTTATCCGCTGGATTGGGTAGACGACTACCCAGGCAAGATTCGCACGCTCACTGCCCAGCAGGTGAATGCCGCCATCAAAACCTACCTGCACCCGCAAAACATGATTCTGGTGACGGCGGGAAGCCTGTCAGATATCAAGAAATAGCCGCCGGCAGCCCCAAACTGGCCCGCTTAGCGTACGGCCCACACGTACTCTCGGTCGTCCATGGGTACACCCCGGATGATGTCGTTGCCCACCAGCACCCGGGTGAAGACATACCCGGCCTTTTGCAAGACCCGTTCTGAGGCGGTGTTGCCGTCGGTGACGGTGGCCACAAGGCGATGCACGCCGCAGCTGAGAAAATGTTGCGTAACCACCTGAAGAGCCTCGGTGGCGTAGCCTTGACCCCAGTGCGGGGGGAAAAGGAAGTAGCCTACGTTGCTTGCTTCCAAAGCCAGGGTGATTTCGGCGTCGACACGGCCAATGTACACGCCATCCAATTTGCGGCGCAATGCCCAAGTCGGCCAGGCGGTTTGGCCGTCAGGGGCCACACGGGCCTCGCTGCGCCCCAGTTGCCCACGGAGCTTTTCCAGGCTGATGGGCTTGTCCATGGAAATCCATTGGTAAATCGCGTCGTCATGCAAGGGCTCAAAGAAGGCATCGGCATGCCGCTCGCCCATTGGCTCCAGCACCAACCGATCCGTGTCGAGCGGCGGGCACAGTCGCAACGCCAAATCTGCCTGTATGCGAGGTGCGGAGGCCGATGAGACCGCAGGTTCAGCTTTTTCTGGCATCAAGCAGGTTTATAACAAATCAGACTCTAGCCCTTGTATCAATTGCATCAATAGCTATTAAATATAAAGCAATTTCCGGATCGTCGTCCAAAAATCAGGCTTGGCTCAGCAAGGGTTCTGCCACTGGTTCTGCCGTTCCAAACTTGCGCTTCCACCAGCGTGGCAGGTTGTCAAGGTAGGTGTAGAGCACCGGCACCACCACCAAGGTGAGCAGGGTTGAGGTGATAAGCCCGCCAATCACCGCACGCCCCATTGGTGCCTGTGATTCTGCGCCCTCCCCGATGCCTATTGCCATGGGCAACATACCAAAGATCATCGCCAGCGTGGTCATGATGATTGGCCGCAAACGCACCTGGCCGGCGTTCAAAACCGCATCAAATTGGTTCATGCCAGCACGCTGGGAATGGTTGGCAAAGTCAACCAGCAAAATCGCGTTTTTCACCACCAGACCCATCAACATGATGAAGCCGATGATGGAAAACAGATTGAGCGTGGAGCCGGTCACGATCAAGGCGCCCATCACCCCCACCAGCGTAAACGGCAACGACGCCATGATGGCCACTGGCTGCAAGAAGCTTGCAAATTGAGAGGCCAGAATGAAGTAAATGAAGATCACCGCCAGCCCCAACGCCACCAAAGCTGCACCACCGGCCTCGGCGTTTTGTTCGGCCTCACCCTTGATGTCAAACCGGTAGCCGGGCGGCAGCTCAATCGCCTTCACAACGGCGGTCACCTCTTTGGCCGCGTCGCCCGTGGGGCGCCCTTCCACGTTGGCATAAATGCCGACGCGGCGCTCCAGGTTCTGTCGTTTGATGACTTGAGGGCTAGTCGATGGCACAAAACTCACCACCTGGCGCAGAGGCACCATCACCGGCGCGCCGGTGGCATCGACCCGGCTGGTGGCAATGAACAAATCACCCAGATCCATCAGGCGCTGACGGCCCGATTGGGGCAGTTGCACGTTGACTTCATAGTTCTGCCCGTCGGGTGCCAGCCAGGTGCTGACTTGGTCCCCATTCACAAACGGGCGCAGGGCCGAACCAATGCGCTCAAGTGAAAGCCCCAGGTCACTGGCCACCGCCTGGTTCACCTTGATGATGACCGCCGGATTGGCCGCCTGCAAACTGTGCTCCAGGTCCACCACCCCTTTGACCGCGCCCACCTTGGCCATTACCGTGTCAAGCAATTGGGGCAACTCATCCGAGGCCGGACCAATCAGGTTGATCCAGATCGGCTTGTTGAACCCGACTGAAAGTTCGATACCAGCAATACTTTTTAGGCGGTCTCGCACCGCTTTCTCCATGTCTTTTTGGGAGCGACGCTGGGATGTTTTGACATCGGTCAGTTTGACCATGATTTCGGCTTCGTTGCGGTTGTTGCCACCCACGGTGGTACTGATGAGTTCAACTTCTTTGAACTGGCCAACAACAGCCTCCACCTGGCGAACCTTGTCGTCGGTGTAGGTCAAGCTTGACCCCACTGGCGTTTTGATTTTCAGGGAGAAAACGCCCTGGTCTGAGGTCGGCATGAACTCGCCACCCACCAACGGCACCAGTCCCAGACTGGCGACAAAAATGCCGCCCGCAATGGCCAGGGTCGTTCTGCGTCGCGTCAAAGCGAGCTTGAGCAAGCGGGCATACACCGCATGCAGCCAATCCACACGGTGTTCAATGCGCTCCATCAAACGACCCAACCAAGGCGCTTTGGAGAACCGCGTGCCCACCGGATCTTTCCACACCGAGGACAGCATCGGATCGAGCGTGAAGCTGACAAACAGCGAAACCAGCACCGCCACGGTCACAGTGATGCCAAACTGGAAAAAGATCCGGCCAATGATGCCGCTCATGAAAGCCACCGGGATAAACACAGCGCAGATGGCCAACGTAGTGGCCAACACCGCCAGACCAATTTCCTCGGTGCCATCGCGTGCCGCATCCAGGTGGCTTTTGCCCATCGCCACATGGCGCACGATGTTTTCACGCACCACAATCGCATCGTCAATCAGCAAACCAATACACAGTGACAAAGCCATCAGTGTCACTGCGTTGATGGTGAAGCCAAAGGCGTACATGGCAATAAAGGTGGACAACACCGAGATCGGTAGCGTCACACCTGTGATGATGGTGCTGCGCCAGGAATGCAAAAACAAAAACACGATCAGTACCGTGAGCAGGCCGCCTTCAATGATGGTTTCTTTGACATTGTTCAGCGAGGTTTTGACATAACTTGCGTTTTCTGAAATGCTGCGAATTTCCACATCGGGGGGAAGTTGTTTGCGCAACCCTTCCATGGTTTTGGTCACGGCGTCACCCACTTCCACCAAGTTGGCATCCTGCGTTTTGAAAACACCAATGGTCAAAGCCGGCTGGCCATTGACGCGCCCCACAGACTGCTCTTCGCGTTCGCCATCGCTCACGCTGGCCACCTGCTCCAGCAGCACCGGCGCACCGGCACGGCGCGCCACGATGATCTTGGCAAAGGCCTCCACACTTTTGAGCTTGCCCTCCACCCGGACCAACTGCTCTTGAACGTCGGCACGCAGGTTGCCGGCCGGCATGTCCTGGTTAATGGCGCGAATGGCGCCCAGCACCTCGTCAATGCCAATCTGGTAGGCCAGCATTTGCTCAGGCTTGAGCTTGATCTGCACCTGGCGCTGCACGGACCCGCCCACATTGACCTGGCCCACGCCCGACACCCCCTGCAAGCGCTTGACGATCAATTGATCCGTCAGGGTCGACAGTTCGCGCAGGCTGCGTGTCTTGGACAGAATGGCATAAGTGGAAGTAGGCTCGGCCCCGTCAAACTGGCCGCGAACGATCAGCGGGTCTTTGGCATCTTTAGGGAAGGAGGGACGCAGTTGCGCCACTTTGTCGCGCACATCCTGCACCGCCTTGGTCATGTCAGTCTTCAGGTCAAACTCGACCCACAACTCACCCCGACCCTCAAATGAATTGCTGAACAAGGTGCGAATGCCGGTGATGGTGTTGACCGCTTCTTCCATCGGTTTGACCAGATCAGCTTCCACCTGCTCTGGGGAAGCCCCCGGGTAACGCACCTGCAGCCACACACCTGGCACCTGGATGTCGGGCATTTGCTCAACACCCAAGCGCGAGTAAGAAATGATGCCAAGCAGCATGAGCGCCAACATCACCATGGTGGCGAATACCGGCTGGTTGATACTGGTTTTAGTGATCCACATGCGCGCTTCTCCTCACCAATCAGACTGGTGCACTGGCGGCCTTGGCGGCAACAGTCGCGTCACGCAGCACCGCTGGCGTACCCACCTTGAGACCGTTCATGCGAATGCGCACCACAGGCAGGCCCGCATCCAGACCCTGAAGCACTTCAACATAGCCACTGGCCTCGTCTTTTAGACCCAGTTTCAGTGCGTGTTTGGCCAATTTGCCGCTTTCCACCGCGAAGGCGTAGGCTTGTCCGGCTTCTTCGAACACGGCACTTAGCGGAATCACCGGCATGGGTTTTGACTGCGAAACCGTCACCACCCCTTGGGCGAACATACCACCACGCAGGCTGGCATCGCTATTGGGCACAGTCACAAACAATTTAATGGCACGGGTGCCGGCCTCGGCCACCGGGTTGATGCGGGCCACCTTGCCACCAAATTGCCGCGCGCCAAAACCATCCACTGAAAAATGCACCTCCTGACCAGGTGCCACACGCGCCACATCGGATGCCGGCACAGTGGCTTCGAGCTCCAAGCGAGACAAATCCACCAGTTGCATCAACGGGGCATCCACACCGACTCGCTCGCCGCCATTGACCATTCGTTTGGCCACAGTACCCGACATGGGTGCACGTACCAGTGTGTCAGCCGCAGCCTGGCGTGCCAGCTTTACTTGAGCGTCGGCCCATTGCACTGCCGCTTGGCTGGCTTGGTAAGTGCTTTGAAGTTGGTCAAAGGCGTTCTTCGATATGAAGTTTTGCTTGAGCAAGCCCTGGTTGGTGTCGCGGTTGCGCGCAGCAATGTCCAAACGGGCACGCCGCTCAGCCTGATCAGCCAATGCCGCATCCAGACGGGTGCGGGCTTCGGTGCCATCGATTTCGGCCAGTACCGCGCCTTGGCGAACTGCTTCGCCCTCGCGCACCAGCACGCGCCGCACTTCCCCACCCACCGTCGATTTCACGGTAGCTTGGGTCAAAGGTGTCAGTGAACCACTGACTGACACACCCTGGGCCAGTGCGCGCACTGTCACCACCGCAATGTCGCCAGGGGCAAACTCCAATGTCACTGGAGGGCCGTCTTTTTTGTCAGTTTCGGAAGCCTTGGCAGACTGGCTCTTGACCACCATGACACTGCCTGCCCCACCGACTAACAGCAACACCACCAAGGACAACCAGACCGACTTGCGACGCCAGAAGGGTGCGGACTTCAGAGATTGGCTATCAATATTCATGGCTTCTACATCCTTCTGAATCACCAAATGAAATCAACCGGTGCCCAACACAAATCATTGGCCACGCGAACTGGCCCCGATCGTACAAATCAGTGCGACTTTCAAGCGGGCAGGCGACGGTATCACGTCAGCCTGTGAATTGCAGGCCCGGTGCGATGGCCTGTCGAAATCAGGGTGCCAAATGCATGACGGCTGTGTCAATCTTCCAACAAAGACAGGTCGCGCACCGCGCCCTTGTCGGCTGACATCACCAACTTGGCATACGCCTTGAGGGCAGCGGACACCTTGCGTTTCCGTGGCAACGCAGGCTTCCAACCTTTGGCATCCTGCTCAGTCCGACGCTTGGCCAGTTCTTCATCCGACACCAACACGTTGATTGAGCGGTTCGGAATGTCAATGCGAACGCGATCGCCGTTCCTCACCAGTCCAATGGCACCCCCGCCAGCGGCTTCGGGCGAGGCATGACCAATCGACAAACCCGAGGTGCCGCCTGAGAAACGTCCATCGGTCAACAGGGCACAGGCCTTGCCCAAGCCCTTGGACTTGATGTACGACGTGGGGTACAGCATCTCCTGCATGCCTGGTCCACCCTTGGGGCCTTCATAACGAATGACCACCACTTCGCCAGGTTTCACCTGGTCGCCCAGGATTTTTTCTACCGCCTCATCCTGCGACTCAAACACATGAGCCGGGCCTTCAAACACTAGCAAGTTATCGTCCACGCCCGCGGTTTTCACCACGCACCCGTTCAAGGCAATATTGCCCACCAGCACGGCCAAACCGCCCTCTTGCGAGAACGCATGCGCGCCGGAGCGGATGCAGCCCTCAGCCCGGTCAAGGTCCAGGCTGGGCCAGCGGGTTTTTTGGCTGAAAGCCACTTGCGTGGGGATACCAGCGGGACCGGCCTTGTAAAAGGTTTGCACCTCGGCGCTGGGGCTGCGCGCAATGTCCCACTGGTCCAGCGCGTCTTTCATGGTCTTGGAGTGCACCGTGGGCACGTCGGTATGCAACTTGCCAGCCCGATCAAGCTCCCCCAGGATCGCCATAATGCCGCCGGCTCGGTGGACGTCTTCGATGTGGTACTTCTGTGTGTTGGGCGCGACCTTGCACAGTTGGGGTACTACGCGGGACATTCTGTCTATGTCCTTCATCGTGAAGTCAATCTCGGCCTCTTGGGCGACCGCCAGAATATGCAAGATGGTGTTGGTGGAGCCACCCATGGCAATGTCCAAGGCAATAGCGTTCTCAAACGCCTTGAAACCCATCGAGCGCGGCAACACAGTGGCGTCGTCCTGCTCGTAATAGCGCTTGCATAGTTCAACCACCAGATGACCCGCGCGCTTAAAAAGTTGCTCCCGGTCGGCGTGGGTGGCCACCACCGTACCGTTGCCCGGTAACGACAGACCCAGTGCTTCGGTCAGGCAGTTCATGGAATTGGCGGTGAACATGCCCGAGCATGATCCACATGTCGGGCAGGCCGAGCGCTCCACTTCGGCGACCTCTTCGTCAGACACCTTGGGGTCAGCCGCCATCACCATGGCATCGATCAGGTCAATCTTGAACACACCTAGCTTGGTCTTGCCGGCTTCCATTGGGCCACCCGACACAAACACCACCGGAATATTCAGGCGCATGGCGGCCATCAGCATGCCGGGGGTGATCTTGTCGCAGTTGGAGATACACACCATGGCATCAGCACAATGGGCGTTGACCATGAATTCAACCGAATCGGCAATGATGTCACGGCTGGGCAGCGAGTACAGCATGCCATCATGACCCATGGCAATGCCGTCGTCCACCGCGATGGTATTGAATTCTTTGGCCACGCCACCCGCCGCTTCAATCTCACGCGCCACCAGTTGCCCCAGGTCCTTCAGGTGCACGTGGCCAGGCACAAACTGGGTAAACGAATTGACCACCGCAATGATGGGTTTCTCAAAATCGCCATCTTTCATGCCAGTGGCGCGCCAGAGCGAGCGGGCACCGGCCATGTTGCGGCCAGCGGTGGTGGTTTTGGAGCGGTAAACGGGCATGATGGGTCGCTTTTTGCAAGTAATCGTCAAACAGAAACGGTCGCAGATTATGGCCCAACGCCCCGCATTGAGCGATGCCTGTGCAGCGTGTAAGGTGACTGGGTCGGCCCGATAACTAAAGCGTTTTCAGCGCGGCCGAACCGCCATTAGCGTGGTCGATTGTGGTAGGTGGCGTCCAGCGCTTGCTTGGTGCGGGCGCGTCGATCATCGCGGCGCTTGTCCTCACGCTCCATGGCTTTGCGCTTGGAATAACCCGAGTAGTCTGCCCAAGACCACCAGGCGGCGGTCAGAAAAAACGGCAGCAACACCCACCACCAAGACCAGCCGGCCACCGGGCCATATTCCAGCCATTTGGCAAGCAGCAATACCAGTCCGAGTCCTAGAAAATACATCGCAATTCCTCTTACTTGGTGAGCCCATCGCGGGGCCTTGTGTCAACCACGGCACCTACAATCCCGTTGAAGTAACTCTAACTCACTTTGCATCAAAGGATCTGGCCATGAAAAGATTGATCGTTGCTGTGCTCGCTGCAGCTGGCGTTGTCGCGCCTGTGCTGGCCGATCAGGCCCTGGCGCAAAAGAAAAACTGCATGGCATGCCATGCAGTTGACAAAAAAGTGGTGGGGCCAGCGTACAAGGATGTCGCCAAAAAATACGACGGCCAAAACGTCGCCGCGAAGTTGGCCACCAAGGTCATGAAGGGTGGCGCTGGCACCTGGGGCGCTGTGCCCATGCCGGCCAATCCGCAGGTGTCACAGGCCGAAGCAGACACGCTGGTGAAGTGGGTCTTGTCACTCAAGTAACCCGCACCCCTTGGCAAACAAAAAGCCCGCTGTCGCGGGCTTTTTTCTGGTCTGCCAGAGGTCACTGGCAATATACAACAAATAAGCTTCTAGCCCTTATATATAAAGCGCTAAAAGCTCATTATTCAATAGCATCAGTAGGCTTGACCCAACTGACCCAAAATGGCTGGGTTCTCCAGCGTTGAAGTGTCCTGAGTGATGCTTTCACCCTTGGCAAGTGAACGCAGCAGGCGGCGCATGATCTTGCCCGAACGGGTCTTGGGCAGGTTTTCACCAAAGCGAATGTCCTTGGGCTTGGCGATCGGGCCAATTTCCTTGGCAACCCAGTCACGCAACTCCTTGGCGATTTGCTTGGCTTCGTCGCCAGTAGGCACGCCGCGCTTGAGCACCACAAAGGCGCAGATGGCTTCGCCAGTCAAATCGTCCGGACGGCCCACCACAGCCGCTTCGGCCACCAGGTCGGTCTTGGCGACCAGAGCCGATTCGATTTCCATGGTGCCCATGCGGTGACCCGACACGTTCAGCACGTCGTCAATCCGGCCGGTGATACGGAAGTAACCACGGTCAGCGCTTCGAACTGCACCGTCGCCTGCCAAGTAATAGGTACCACCCATTTCTGGCGGGAAGTAGCTGGCCTTGAAACGCTCTGGGTCGTTCCAGATGGTACGAATCATTGAAGGCCATGGGCGTTTGACGACCAACATACCACCCGAGCCATTGGCCACATCGTGACCGGCTTCGTCCACGATCGCGGCCATGATGCCGGGCAATGGCAAGGTGCAGCTGCCGGGCACCAGCGGCGTGGCGCCAGGCAGTGGGGTGATCATGTGACCACCGGTTTCTGTTTGCCAGAAGGTGTCCACAATCGGGCATTTTTCATGGCCAATGTTTTTGTAGTACCACATCCAGGCTTCTGGGTTGATCGGTTCACCCACAGAGCCAAGAATACGCAAGCTGCTGAGGTCAGAGCGGTCTGGGTGCACTTTTTCGTCGGACTCCGCTGATTTGATCAACGAGCGGATGGCAGTCGGTGCGGTGTAGAAAATGCTGCACTTGTGGCGCTCAATCATCTGCCAGAAGCGGCCCGCGTTCGGGTAGGTCGGGATACCTTCAAAAATGATCTGCGTGGCACCCGCTGCGAGCGGGCCGTAACCCACATAGGCGTGGCCGGTAATCCAGCCGATGTCAGCTGTGCACCAGAAGATGTCGTTCGCCTTCAAATCGAAGGTCCAGTCCATGGTCAATTTGGCCCAAAGCACAAAACCGCCAGTGGAGTGCTGCACACCCTTGGGTTTGCCGGTGGAACCCGACGTGAACAAGATGAACAGCGGATGTTCGGCACCCACCATGACCGGCGCACATTCAGTGCTCTGACCCGCCAGTGCTTCGGTGAAGGTGATGTCGCGGCCGGCCACCATGTTGCATTTGGTCGGCGTGCGTTCGAACACCAGCACCGTCTTGATAGATTCGCAACCGCCCAGCCCAAGGCCTTCGTCCACGATACCTTTGAGCGGCAACTCTTTGCCACCACGCATCTGGAAGTTGGCAGTGACCACGGCCACCGCACCTGCGTCAATGATGCGCTCTTGTAGCGCTTTTGCCGAAAAACCACCAAAAACCACACTGTGAGTCGCGCCAATACGGGCGCAGGCCTGCATGGCAATCACACCTTCGAGTGTCATGGGCATGTAGATCAGGACACGGTCGCCCTTTTTGATGCCACGGGATTTAAGCGCATTGGCAAACTGGCTGACCTTTGCCAGCAGTTCCTTGTAAGTGGTTTTGGTGACTTCACCGCCATCGGCTTCAAAAATGACAGCGACCTTGTTCTCATTGGGCGTACCCATGTGCTTGTCAAGGCAGTTATAGGAGGCGTTGAGTTCGCCATCATCAAACCACTTGTAAAACGGTGCGTTGGACTCGTCCAGCGTCTTCGTGAAAGGCTTGCTCCAGACCACGTTTTCACGTGCCAGGCGGGCCCAGAAACCTTCAAAATCATTGGCTGCTTCAGCGCACAAGGCGTTGTAGCCGTCCATGCCCTGAATGCGAGCCGCTTTCACGGTGGCTTCGCTGGGCGGGAAAACCCGGTTTTCGATCAGCACGGATTCAATAGCGGTAGCAGGTGTAGTCACAGATCAGTCTCCTCTTGTTAAACAGCGTTAGCCGGGTAATGTCACGTTTGGCACTTACACACTACTGACTATAAATCGGTCTGAAGGGCGCTTGCTAAACTGCCATTGTTTCCCCTACACAAAGTACCCATGTCTTTGCACACACCTTCAAAAGCCACCGCCTTAGGTCCAGTCTCTCGCCTGATATTTGCCAGCCGCTGGCTGCAACTGCCACTTTACTTGGGATTGATTGCCGCTCAGGGCATCTACGTCTACCACTTTTGGGTCGAACTCATTCATTTGGTGGAGGCCGCATTTGGTAGCCAGACCGCACTTCAGGCCCTGGTCGACAGCATCGGCTACAAAACCGATGTCAGCGTTACCCACCTGAACGAAACCATCATCATGCTGGTAGTGTTGGCCCTGATTGACGTGGTGATGATCTCAAACCTGCTGATCATGGTCATCATGGGTGGCTACGACACTTTTGTCTCTCGTCTGGACCTTCAAGGCCACAGGGACCAGCCCGAATGGCTGGACCATGTGAACGCGTCGGTCCTCAAGGTCAAACTGGCGACCGCCATCATCGGCATCAGCTCAATTCACCTGCTCAAAACGTTTATCAATGCCGCCAATTACAGTGACAAGGTGTTGATTGCCCAAACTTTGATTCACGTTGCCTTTTTGCTTTCAGCCATGGCCATTGCCTACACAGACCGCCTAATGCATCACTCCGGCGCGCCTGGTCACTGAGTTCGGGACCCTGGGCCAGACACTGGCACGTCAGCATGGTGTTGGAGGCCTTGGTTAAACTTTT
>DFWT01000292.1:230-16723 GCA_002381045.1 Rhodoferax sp. UBA4127 | reverse complement strand
TCGCCACTCGTCATCATAACTTCCATGTTGCCACTTCGGTTGCATGTTACCGTTCGACTTGCATGTGTTAAGCAGGCCGCCAGCGTTCAATCTGAGCCAGGATCAAACTCTATAGTTCGATCTTGAATTTTTTGCACATTTCTATGCAACTCATAAATTGGAATCGACGTGATTTTCTTTGACGAATTTCACATCTTTTTTACTTCATGAGCGTTTGTGGAGCCTTTCGGCTCCAGTTCCGAAGAACTTGGCAATTACCATCAAACGCCCACGCTTATCGGCTGTATGTTTTTAAAGATCTCTTGACTTCAGACAACCCGCAAAACAGGTCAATCATCGTCTTCTTGCAAACCCCGCTGTGATCAGCTAAGCCTTGTATTCTACAACGCTTTTTGCGCTTTTTCTAAAAGACTGGTGAATCCTTCAAAAAAATTTGCCTAGCTACTACTGCTTTGGCAAGCTCGCAACCTGCGATTCTCTGCCAGCTGATGTCTTTTCGACAATGCTTAGCGAAGCCTTCTATTCTATACCGATTTTTTTGTCATTGCTGAAGAGCATGTATGCCACCAAAGACACGGCCAATTGGCACTCCAGAGATACAAGCAAAAAAGAGCTACCAGTGTCCAGGGCCGCGGACATGATCGGTCGCGAAAGATAATCGATGGTCATAGCTGAACTTGCGCACCTGCCCATTACTGCCGTTTAACGCACCATCCCACATGGCACGATTTTTTATCTTTGCGCTCGTCCTTGTGCCGTGGCTCAACCCCTTTTCTCCAGGCCCCACCCCAGCCGTTCTACCGTTTGTTTTTTCTTGGTTTTGTGTCGCACTGGGATTGCTCATCACTTCAGTGACCGATGCAAGACGCGACACCATTTTCCACAGCGCAACACTTGCGTGGTTGGTAGCTGCTTGTTTGAGTGCGTTGATTGGTGTGCTGCAATACGTCGGCGCAACGGCTTGGGCGGGTGTATGGATTGACCACACCAACTTGGGTGAAGCCTACGGCAACCTGCGACAACGCAACCAATTTGCCACGCTCATGAACATTGGATTGGCCACTTTGCTTTGGCGGCCCTCTGACTTTTCGCCAGGCAAGCCGTACCAGACGGCTGTGAACCCCCTCGGCAAGTCAGCGCAGTACCTTTTGCTTTTCTGCGCAATTTTGATAGGTTTTGGAAATGCCGCATCGTCGTCAAGAACTGGGCTCGTTCAATTGGGTGTTTTGTCCGTTTTCACTGTTATCTGGCACTTCGGCACAAGGCTTCAAGCTGGGCGAACCAGCCCTTCGGTGCAAAGTTGGCAAATCGCTTTAGCGGCACTGGTGGGTTACACCATCGCTTCCTTGGTTCTGCCCTGGCTGATTGGGTTGGATCCACTTTCCAGCGGTGCGTTCGCCCGCTTGCGCACCGGTGACGCACTATGCGCAAGCCGCACCACGCTATGGGCCAATGTGTGGCACCTGATCACTCTGAAGCCGTGGACAGGCTGGGGTTGGGGCGAACTTGATTACGCCCACTTCATGACTTTGTACTCTGGACCACGCTTTTGCGACATTCTGGACAACGCCCATAACTTGCCGATGCACATTGCAGTTGAGTTTGGGCTGCCTACTGCCCTCACCCTATGCTGCGCTGTCATCTGGTTGATTTGGTGGGGCCGCCCACAACGCGAATCTGATGCATACCGCCGGGTCGGGTGGGGCGTGATTGCTGTCATCGGCCTGCACAGTCTGCTGGAGTATCCGCTCTGGTACGGCCCATTTCAAACCGCGGCCCTGCTCTGCCTGTGGCAGTTGTACCGGCGCAATCCACACAACGATGTGAATTCACCATCTTTCATCCTGCAGAGGCATCGCCGGAGTCTCGCGGGTGTCGCAGGACTTTCTTTGATTGCCGCATGCGCCTTCAGCGCGTGGCAGTACCAATTGGCCAGTCAAATTTACCTGCCACCCAGTGAGCGAATGAGTGCCTATAAGGACAACACACTTCAAAAAATCAGGCACGTGGCGTTGTATCAGGACCAGGTTCGCTTCGCCGACCTGACAACCACCGACCTTGACCCACAGAACGCTCAAGTTGTTCATGATCTGGCACTTGACATGCTGCATTTCTCGCCCGAGTCGCGTGTCGTTGAGTTGGTCATTGAAAGTGCTGGCCTGCTGGGGCGCGAGGACGAAGTGCGCTACTACTCACCGCGCTACCAAGCGGCTTTTCCTGAGAGTTACGCCAAATGGCTTGCCTCACAGGCCGAACCCTAGCGCATCAATGCTTTGAACAATAGCACCGGTCACCATCAGTCAACAACTAATGACTACCCACACACTCAGTTTGGCGCCACAAAGCTACCGGATTTGCCACCATGCTTTTCCAGCAAATGGCAATCCGTGATGGTCATGCCGCGATCGACCGCTTTGCACATGTCGTAAATGGTGAGCAAAGCCACCTGAACCGCCGTCAACGCTTCCATCTCGACCCCTGTAGGACCGACCGTTTCCACGGTTGCGGTACAAAATACATTGCTAGCCCTTGTCAAATTTGCCTCATTGACTTCGAAATCAATAGCAACTCGAGTAAGTGCCAAGGGATGACACAAAGGAATCAAGTCACTGGTTCGTTTGGCTGCCATGATGGCTGCCACGCGCGCGATACCAAGCACATCGCCTTTTTTGGCTGTACCTGCCTGAATCAAAGCCAGAGTAGCTGCCTGCATTTCAATGCGCCCGCCAGCCACACCGATTCGGTGGCTTGCCGTTTTGCCCGCCACATCCACCATGTGGGCTTGGCCTTCAGAGTCAAAGTGTGTCAGTGGATTCATGAGGGAAGGATTCAACAATGGAAAAGGCAAAGGCTTCACCGAACCTTTACTTGTGGGTGGCATCATACGATCAAGCCGCTTGGCCAACAGTGTCAGGCTCGGCAACACTTGCCCCCAACAAAGGAACTGCGCTGCATGCAATGCGAGAAAACAAAATGGCCTTTATCCCTTGTAAATAAAGGGCTAGCAGCTACTTTAATTGCAGCGACTTTGGCGACTTCTGCTGCTGGTCAAACAGCCAATGCGGCCTTGCCTTTGCTGGGTGACGGCAGCGAAATGACCAGCAGCGCCGAGCGTCGGCTGGGTGACAGAATCGCCCGAGAGTTGTATCGAGACCCGGATTTCATTGATGACCCCGTGCTGGCCGACTATGTCCAGAGCATCTGGCAACCACTGCTGGCTGCCGCCCGGCAACGCGGTGACCTGACCCCCGAGTTGGATGANNGGTGTTCATCTGGGATTGATGGCGGTGGTAAGCAGCAAATCTGAACTCGCCTCGGTGCTCGGCCATGAACTGAGTCACGTGACCCAGCGCCACATCGCACGACTGATGACAAAAAACAGCCAGCAAGCACCCTGGGTCATTGGTGCCATGATTTTGGGAGCGCTGGCAGCCAGCAAGAATGCCGATGCGGGCAACGCCTTGATCGTCGGCGGGCAGGCCTTGTCGGCGCAAAGTCAGCTCAATTTTTCGCGCGACATGGAGCGGGAAGCAGATCGTATCGGCTTCGGAGTCATGACCCAAGCTGGTTTTGAGGCGCAAGGCTTTGTGTCCATGTTTGACAAACTGCAGCAGGCATCCAGGCTCAACGACAGTGGCGCCTACCCTTACCTGCGCAGTCACCCATTGACGACCGAACGTATTGCGGACATGCGGTCCCGTCTGCCACTTGGCGGGACCGCCAACCCACAGACGGCGCTGACGCCAGCCCACGCCATGTTGACCGCTCGGGCGAGGGTGTTGTCAAACTCGGGCGTCGACGCACTTCGAAGTTGGCAAAACCAAGCCGATGGCAGAGCCCTTGAAAATGATCCCAATCCGGTGCAAGCCGGGGTGCTCTATGGTGCGGCAATGGCTGCCAGCCGGCTGCGTGACCATGCCCAGGCACGTCAACAACTTGGCCGTTTGCAGCGCATTGTGGATTTCAATCCAGAGGCCAAGCGTCAAGCCCAGTGGCTGGCAGTTGAAATCGCGCTGGCAGCAGCTGATTTGCCCAAATCTCAGTGGAACGCAATGGCAGATGGTCTCGGCCTGAGCAACCTCCACCCCAGCACATTGCGCCGCCCCGAATTGCTATTGCAAGCCCAGGTTGCCATGCAACTCGGCCAAGGCCAGGCCCTCAACGCCGCAACACAAAATTTGCAAACCTGGGTGGCCGTCAATCCGCAGGATGCGTTGGCATGGCAGGAATTGGCCAGCATCTACGCAGCACAAAACCAAGCTCTTCGCGCAATCAGGGCAGAGGCAGAATCACGTGTCGCCCACCTGGACTATGCCGGCGCACTCGACCGGCTCAAAGCAGCCCAAGGCGCCAAACCGAACACGAACATCGCACCCAGCAATGCAGATCATATTGACGCATCGATCATTGACACGCGACGCCGCCAGATTGAAGTGCTACTTAAGGATCAGGCGCTGGAAAACTGAATCGATCAGCAAACCAAATACCGCGTAGATCAAAGAACCAACAAGCGCTGCCGGGAAATCGCGCACCTGAAAACCTTCCAACAACCTGGCAGCGGCCCAAAACATCAAGGCGTTGATCACAAACAGGAAGAGACCGAGCGTAATGACAGTTACCGGCAAGGTCAGAAGCACCAAAACCGGACGTAGCACCATGTTGAACAAGCCAATCACAAATGCAGCCGCCAAGGCCGCAGTAAAGCTGCTAACAACCACCCCCTGGTACAGGTAGGCCACGCAAAGTAGAGCTGCCGCGTGAAGCAGCCATTTCAGAATCAATTTCATGAGGTTGCAGGTCCAGGTTCTGTGGTACTAACTCGCCGCCTGATCACGCCGTTTCCGCCATAAACCCACCGCCAGCACGCCAACCACGACCATGGCATAGACCACCCCGTGTGCAACCATCTGGTTCGGTTCATGAATGACTTTGGCAGCGCCAAACACGCCGCTCAACAACGGCTCTTCCAAGATCATCTTTGCCGCGGTGAAGGCCAGTACAGCCGCACCTGCCTGAATAATGATCGGAATCGCTCAACCAAATTGTGCACCATGGTGCTGCCAAACACCACGATCGCAAGCAAGGCAGACCACCAAGCCGTTGAAAGAAACTCCATACCACTCCTTAAACACACCAACTACCAGAAGGGTGCATAGCTACAACAGCGGAGTATCTGTGCCAGACTGCGCTCCCGTGCCACATGAGGCCATCACACCGCACCGCTATCATCCGAAGCCCATGACCGCCATTCACATCACCGACATCGAAGCGGCCATCAATTTCTGGCGGCAAAAAGCGCTGCCAAGTGACAGCATGCCACTTCAAGCTGAACTGGATGCACTGGCGGAGATCTACGCCGTTATGGCGTTCGAGCGCGCCTTTGAAGTTGACGAGTTGAGCCTGCCTGCGACTGCTATGGCCGCCTGGTTGGCCTGGTTTCGATCCACCCCGGACACACCCTGCATCGCGATTTGCTCCACCAGCCAGGGAGATGACTTATGCAAGGGCTGTGGACGAACCTTTGACGAAGTTCAGCGCTGGACCCAAATGCATCCGGTGGAAAAAAGAGCCACTTGGAGGCGCATCACTCAGGAAGGTACGGCATGGCGGTTTAACCGGTACGCCGAACGCGCCAATTCGGCAGTTTCCCAATAAAAAACCCAGCTCAGGGCCCTCGGGCTTACTGGCTGGGCCGTTGGGCGCCGGGTTAAATCAGAGGGAAATGCCGCCTGACACTTCAATCACTTCGCCGTTGATGTAGCTGGCTTCGTCGCTGGCCAAGAATGCATACACATTAGCAATTTCTTCTGGCTTGCCAAGGCGGCGTGAGGCCACTTTTTCGGCCATCTTGGCCAACACTTCGGGCGGCATGGCGGCAACCATTGGGGTGGTGATGAAACCAGGAGCAACTGCATTGGTACGTACACCCTTGGGGCCAAGTTCGCGGCTCCAGGTTTTGGTAAAGCCGATTACGCCAAACTTGGTGGCTGCATAGTTGGTCTGACCAAAATTGCCATACAGGCCCACCACCGAACTGGCGTTCAGAATCGCACCGCTGCCTTGGGCCACCATGCCGTCAGCCACAGCCTGGGTGCAATTGAATACGCCGCGCAGATTCACATCGATCACTTTGTCGAACTGCTCTGCCGTCATTTTTTGCAGGCGAGCATCTTGGGTAATACCGGCGTTGTTCACCAACACATCAATGCGGCCAAACTTGGCCTTGACCTTGGCGACCACGTCGTCCACGACGGCACGTTTGGTCACATCCATCACAAAACCTTCCACAGTGGCACCCAACGCACGGCATTGCGCCACAGCTTGGTCGACACCTTCTTGCTTGACGTCACACACAATGACGATGGCACCTTCAGCAGCGAATTTAATCGCAGTGGCCAAGCCAATGCCTTGGGCTGCGCCTGTGATGATGGAAACTTTATTGGTCAAACGAGCGGTCATGGTTTTCCTTTGGTTGGATGTTGCAATGCAGCATATCCTAACCGCTGAGCTTTGCAGAAAATTGACACAAATCAGCCTTGTGCCTATTTTTTTGAAATTTATGAGGGTTTACACCCTTGCAATTTCAACCAAACAGTCGTAAAAGGTTGGCGCTCGTCCCAGGTCTGTCAAGCGTTGACTGGTTAGCTGATTGACATTGGTGCCATCCAGTCCCAGTTTTCGCCACCACACACCCAAGCCGTTCACCACGCCGGGTCGCGCACGCTCACTCACATCCGCGTGGCACAGGTACGATCCCCGGTCATTGAATACTCGCAACACGTCCCCAGTTTGAATGCCGCGAGGCACAGCGTCGTGCGGATGAATTTCAAGCAGCGGGCGACCCTCGCTTTGTTGCAGGCTTCTGACGTTCACAAACGTTGAGTTCAAAAAATGGCGAGCAGGAGGCGAGATCATGGCCAGCGGGTAGACAGCCGAAGCCTGCGCCACCTCGTGATTGGGCACGTGATCTGGCAAACCTCCCATACCCAGTTGAGCCAGGCGTGCACTGAAAAACTCACACTTGCCCGAAGGTGTAGGGAAATTGCCCTGTGCAAAGGGCGCATCCGGCGTGGGCAACGTGGCAAAACCTTGCGCCAACAACCCATCAAAATCGACTGTGTCGCCAAACGCCTGCCGGCACAGCACATCATCACTGTCCTGAAAACATGCCTCGGTAAAACCCAACTGCTGAGCTAATTCACGAAAGATTTGAGTATTGGGCTTGGCCCGGCCCAGCGGTGCAATCGCCGGGCGGTTCAGCAGCACGTCGGTGTGGCCATAGCTGCTGTGCACATCCCAGTGTTCCAACTGCGTGGTCGCCGGCAAGACGTAATCCGCGTAGTCTGCGGTGTCCGTCTGAAAATGTTCCAGTACCACGGTGAATAGGTCCTCTCGCGCAAAACCTTGCACCACCTTGGCAGACTCAGGTGCCACAGCCACCGGGTTGCTGTTGTAAACAATCAGGGCCTCAATAGCCGGGCCAAACGCCGTGCTGGCCGGGCGCAGCAAATCATTCCCAATGGTGCTCATGTTGATGGTGCGCGGCGTGCGGCCTTCAAGCAAATCGGGGCGCTGCAGCGCAACGCGTTGAACCGGGAACGTGCCGGAACTCGACAACAAGACACCACCCGCGCGGTGGCGCCAGGCGCCAATCAAGGCAGGCAAACAGGCAATCAAACGCACAGCATTGCCGCCACCATGCACCCGCTGCAAGCCATAGTTCATGCGGATCGCCGCTGGCTCACGGCTTGCCACGCAGGCACCGTAGTCGCGCGCCAGGGACTGAATCTGCTCGGCCTTGATGCCACATACAGCGGCAGCACGCTCAGGCGGCCACTGCAGGGCGCGTTCACGCAACAATTCCCAACCCAGAGTGTGCTGCGCCAGGTAGTCGTGGTCCAGCCAATTGTGAACAATCAACTGCTGCATGATTGATAGCGCCAAAGCGCCGTCAGTTCCGGGCAGAAGGGCAATATGTTCATGGCACTTTTCAGCCGTCTCGCTTTTGCGCGGATCGATACAAATCAGCTTTGCCCCCTGCCGCTTAGCCAGGTTGGCGTAGCGCCAAAAATGCAGGTTGCTGGTGATGGAATTGCTACCCCAGATCAGAATGAGCTTCGATTCAGCAAAAAACTCGACCCGCATACCCACCTTGGCGCCCAGCGTGTGGATCAGGCCTTCACCGCCGGCAGAGGCGCAGATCGTCCGATCCAAAAGGGACGCGCCTAGTTTGTTAAAAAACCGGGCGGCCATGCTTTCGCCCTGCACCAAGCCCATGGTGCCGGCATAGCTGTAAGGCAACACCGCTTGCGGGTCGCGCGCGGCAATGGACGAAAGTCGCTTGGCAATATCGGTCAGCGCCGAGTCCCAGCTCACCGGCTCAAACTGGCCAGCCCCCTTTACACCCACACGCTTCAGGGGATGCAGGATGCGCTCTGGATGGTAGGTGCGTTCGGTGTAGCGGGACACCTTGGTGCACAGGCTGCCACCGGTATGTGGATGCGCCGGGTTGCCGTGAACTTTGATCGCTTGGCCGTCCTGCACCGTGGTCACCATCGAGCAGGTATCCGGGCAGTCATGCGGGCAGGCGCCGGTAACCTGGACGGTGTTCGGGTGGTTTTGGGGCGGGGAAAGGCTCATGATTGGGATGCTCCGATGGGGCGTGGAATGCGCAAGGTATCGCGCATTCTCACCCAGCGCGGGCGTCAATGCGGCCTGCCGCGCTATCGCTCACGCGGCACGGAACAAATGCCCAAAGCTGCGACTGACCTCCAGGACCTCAGGGTGCTGTTTGAGGCTGACACGCTGTCGGCCAGTGTCATCGCGCTGGACTGCGGCAATGGCCGCCAGATTGACAATGGTGGCGCGGTGAATTTGCCAAAACTGCTGCGGGTCCAGTTGACCCACCAATTCCCGGATGGGGGTGCGGATAAAGGCCTCATGCGTCGCCGTTTGGACCCGGGTGTATTTTTCATCCGAGCGAAAAAACAGGACATCGTCCACATTGACCAGCTTGGTGTTGTTACCAACCCCGCACTGCAACCAGCGCAAGCGCGGCGCCACCTCGCCAGTCAGCCGGGTTTGCAACTGCGCCAATGTTTGCATCAGCGCCGCTTGATGATCGGGTGGGCTGGTCTGGGCCAGCCGAGCACGCAAACGCCCTACCGTCACATCCAAACGTGCGCGCTCCACAGGTTTGAGCAGGTAGTCCACCGCACCCTCTTCAAAAGCCGTTACCGCGTACTCGTCGTAGGCTGTGACAAAAACGATCTCACCCTGCCAGTTGTCCTGGCAAGCAATCTCACGCGCAGCTTCAATGCCGGTAAGCCCTGGCATGCGGATGTCCAGAAACACCACATTGGGCTGCAACTCCTCAACCATGCGTACAGCTTCCAGGCCATCGCGCGCAAACCCGCAAATATCCAGTTCGGGCCAACATTCGTTCAGACGGGCCTGCAACTGCTCACGCAACAAGCGCTCATCGTCGGCCAAAACGGCACGAATCACCGGGCGGATGGTGGGTTCAGTCATGTTTTTTGATCAACTCAGCTTGATAAGGGATGGTCAAAGTCACCACGGTCCCCTCTGGCACACCCGCACGAAGGTCCAAGCTGCTTGCACTTGGGTAAAGCAGCGCCAACCGGTTACGAATGTTGTCCAATCCCAAGCCCATGCCTTGGGTGGTGCTGGCAAAAATATGACCATGGTTCAATCCCAGACCAGTGTCTGCCACCTCCACACGCAGTTGACCATCCACCACCTGTGCTGACACGGTCACCCGTCCACCTTCTGGCTTGGGCTCGATGCCGTGTTTGATGGCGTTTTCCACCAGCGTTTGCAGCACCATCGGCGGGAACACCGTTGATTCCAGCCCGGCGGGCACCTGAATGTCGTAAGTCAACCGGTCTTCAATACGCAGTTTCAGAAGTTCCAGGTAGGGTCGGATCAGGGCGAGTTCCCGCCCAAGGGTCGAGGATTCCTGGCGCATTTGCGGCAACGCCGCACGCAAGTAGCTAATCAGCACCTTTTGCATCTCAGAGGCACGCTTGGGATCGGTTTCGATCAAGTAGTCCACTGCAGCCAGGGTGTTGAACAAAAAGTGTGGCTCCACCTGCGCCTGCAGCAATTTGAGCCGGGCTTGCACCAACTGGCGCCCCATCGCTTCCCTTTCTGCGCTGTCCGTGGCCAATTGCACCTTGGCATCCGATTCGGCTGATTTGCGCATGATGATTTTTGCGGCGGCCAAATACGCAAAAAAGGCGATCAACAGGGCAGACAGGACATCGCCAATCCAACCGCCCAGCGTGGATTGCTGGACCACCACGGTTTCTTCATCGGCAACGTCGCCGTCACCTGCATCGGCGCCAGTGTCGCCGGGAGATACTTCAATCTTGATCGCTGGCTCTTCTGCGCCGGAGGCCGGAATGGCCGGTTTACAGCCGGCCTCGGTGATCACAATGGCTTGTTTGCCACCGATCACGATCTTCTTTTCTTTGCAGGGTTTGCCCTCGCCGTCGATCCCATCCGGCGGTGCCACCACCTTGGTTTTCACCACCTTGTGCGTGACATGGTGCGACAACTGCATGCGCTCTGAAATCCAGGAGCCAGCAATCAGCACGATCAAGGCAAGCAAAATCATGCGCCACCAGCTCAATGTCGCAGCCCAGGCGCTCAAGCTGGCATTCAGGCGCTTGGCCCAAACCATGCGGTCGGCAGCAGGCGGTTTAGTGGACATCGGGTTCATCGGCTCAAAGTTTGTTGCTAGCGGGCTGAGAGGACGCCGTATCGGCATTCACTTCAGCGACCACGGTATTCTCGCTGGTCAGCCTTTTACCATGCACCGTCACCATCGGCAATTCGACCACGCATTGGCTGGCGGCCTGTTGCGAGACAAAACCGGTGCTGATGGCATCCATCAAGCCGACGGATATGCCAACACTCAAGAGCAAAGCGACGAGTTTCAGGGGACTGGGAGAAAGGGTCTTCATGGTGGGCTCCGGTTCAATCAAAAGGGTTGCGATGGGTTGAACTGTAGAAATTTGCCACCTGAGTTGCACGCGGTATGCGACGAACTGCAAAATGCAGCGATGGTTGGTGTTTTTTCAAGGATGAACTTATGCAACTGATCGATTCTTTGGTGACCCAGGCGGCCAGCTTGGCGGCTTTGCGACGCGATATTCACGCCCACCCGGAGCTGTGTTTCCAGGAACAACGTACTTCCGACTTGGTCGCGACCAAGCTGACCGAATGGGGCATTCCCATCCTCCGCGGGCTGGGCACCACGGGCGTGGTGGGCATTCTTAAAGCAGGCACCTCAACCCGTGCGATCGGACTGCGCGCCGACATGGACGCCCTGCCCATGCAAGAGGCCAACACCTTCGCCCACGCCAGCACGTACCCAGGCAAGATGCACGCCTGCGGGCACGACGGCCACACCGCCATGCTATTGGCAGCCGCCCAGCACCTGGCAACGCACCGCAGCTTTGATGGCACGGTGTACTTGATTTTTCAACCCGCAGAAGAAGGCGGCGGAGGCGCGCGCGAGATGATCAAGGACGGCTTGTTTGAACGCTTCCCCATGGAAGCGGTCTTTGGCCTGCACAACTGGCCAGGCTTTGCTGTGGGCCAGTTTGCCGCCAGCCCCGGGCCGGTGATGGCCTCAAGCAATGAGTTCAAGATCACCATCCACGGCAAAGGTGGCCACGCGGCCATGCCGCACAACGCACTGGACCCGGTGCCGGTGGCTTGCCAACTGGTGCAAAGTTTCCAAACCATCGTCAGCCGCAACCTCAAACCCATTGACGCGGGCGTCATTTCGGTCACGATGATCCACGCCGGTGAGGCCACCAATGTGATCCCCAACAGTTGCGAACTGCAGGGCACGGTGCGCACCTTCTCGCTTGAGGTGCTTGACATGATCGAGGAACGCATGCGGGTCATGGCAGAGCAAACCTGCGCGGCATCCGGCTTGCGCGCTGACTTCGAATTCAGGCGCAATTACCCACCCACCATCAACAGCGCCCCTGAGGCCGACTTTTGCCGCCAGGTCATGGCCGAAATCGTGGGTTCTGAAAACGTTCAGATGCAGGAACCTACCATGGGTGCCGAAGATTTTTCGTACATGTTGCAGGCCAAACCCGGCTGCTACGCCTTTATTGCCAATGGCGACGGCGACCACCGCGCCGTTGGTCACGGCGGCGGGCCGTGCATGCTGCACAACCCCAGCTACGACTTTAATGACAATTTACTGCCGCTGGGCGCCACCTATTGGGTGCGACTGGCTGAGCGATGGTTGAATTTGCCAGGCTGACGTTTACTATTGATTAGATAGCTTCTAACCCATTAAATAAAAGGGCTAGGGTGTTGTTTTATTTGAAAACCTGTGGGCGGCCATTTCGAGCAAGCCATCAAATAACAAGTTGTCTACCAGCTCGAACGGCACCGACATGGTGGGCGCCATCTTCCAGCCTGCCCCACCTGTCATGAAACAACGTGGCGCCACGCCACAGCGCTGGCGGACATGCTGCACCATGCGCTCTACCGCACCCGCAATGGCATAGGTGCCGCCACTGGTGAGCGCGTCACTGGTGTTGGTCGGAAACTCACAGACGTTGCCGGTCGGCACATGCAGGCCAGCGGTGCCTGATTCGAGCGCACGCAGCATGATGCCGTGGCCAGGCAGGATCAAACCACCCAAAAAACGACCACTGGCATCAATTGCGTCGACGGTGACAGCGGTACCTACCATGACAACCACCAAGGGTTGCGCTGCGCGCTGTGACAGATTGCGATGCCAGGCGCCAATCATGGCCACCCAGCGGTCCGCACCAAGACGTGCCGGGTAGTCATACCCATTGGTCAGACCCGCCTCACTGCTACTGGCGACCACCCAATTGGCCGATACGTCCCACAACTCCATTTGCGCTTCGACACGGCGCCTGACCGCGTCACCCGCCACCGCGCAGCCCAGCATGCGGGTGGGTGAAGGTAGTCTGGCCCAGCCTCCTTCGGCCAAACGATCAATGTTCTCCAGAAATTCCACGCCCTGAGCCAAAACGGGTGCATGGCTGTGCGGAGCGGCGTGCAACGCCCACTTCAGGCGGGTGTTGCCCACATCAATGGCGAGAAAACTCATGCCCGGATTATCAGCAGGTTCAGACCAGCGGCGAGGCGAATTTCAGCCTAACTCTGTCGCCAGGGCAAACCATTGCGGCGCCAGCCACCTCGACGGCCTCGCTGCGCATGCTCATCGGGATCGCCCTCAAACCCTTCCAGAATGTTGTAGGCCTGCAGGCCCAGTTGGGTCGCACGCTGCGCCGCCGCGATGGAGCGCACACCGCTGCGGCACAGCAGGGCGACCTTTTTTCCAGTAGGCACCGCGGCTAACAGTTCGGCATCAAAATTGGGGTTCATGGCCATGCCGGGCCACTGCTTCCAGGCCACAGGAACTGCCTCAGGTACAAAGCCCACCCAGGCCAATTCGGCGCTGGAGCGGACGTCCACCAACACCGCTTCGCCGTCTTGCACCCATTGCCAGGCCAGCGCACCAGACACATCACCCGCATAGCCGGAAGCGGGATACACCTCCATCCCGTTCGAAGGGTGGGCATCATGGCGCAAACCACCATGCAAGTTGGCTGGCACCGCCTCGGCGAGGCGCTTTGGCGCTGGCAAGTGCAAAGCGGCCATGATGGCGACAAATTCGTCTTGCGATTTGCCCGCCACCCGTGGATTGCTGGCTTTTTCCTGGCCAATCGTGGAATGACTGCGCCCCTGGTAGTCATGGCCTGGCCAAACCGTGGTGTCGTCTGGCAGTTTGAACAGCACTTGTGTCAGACTATGAAACATGGCCTGGGCACTGCCCGACTGAAAGTCGGTGCGTCCACAGCCACCGATCAGCAGGGTATCGCCTGTGAAGACGTGCCCGCGCCACAGGAAACTCATGCTGCCCGCGGTATGCCCCGGCGTGTGCATTGCGCGAATCTGCTCGCTGCCAAACATCAGCGTGTCGCCGTCTTCCAGCTGCACTGAGGCCGTGGCGATGCCGCAGCCCGCAGGCGCGGCGGTTTTGGCGCCTGCCAGTTCGGCGAGTTGCCCCGCACTGGTAATGTGATCTGCATGGGCATGGGTCTCGAGCGCCCACACCAACGTGAGTTGGTGCTTGCGCAACACTTCCAAATCACGTTGGATTTGGGTATCCACAGGGTCGATTATGAGTGCCTCACGCGTGACGGGATCAAAGAGCACGTAGGTATAAGTGCTGGATGCGGTGTCGAAAAGCTGGATGGGTTGCATGGTGAAACTCTAAATATGTGCTCTTTAGGGCCGGCGGCATTGCGGATTCGACGAATGTTATCCACTTGATACCAACCAGACTCCGGATACGACATTTCTGTCGGCGAACATCGGTGTCCCCGACACGACAATTTGAGTGAAAACCCTAGCGCCCGAATCCGAGCTTAAACGCACAATTTGCTGCTCATTCAATTATCCAGGAGACTGTATTGGTCAATTCAAACACCCCTCGTCGTCGCGGTCTGCTTAAAGGTGCTGCCATTGCGGCTGGCGCGTTGACGGCTCCCATGATCGCCAAAGCACAGACTGGCCCCATCTCCATGCGCTGGCAGAGCACTTGGCCTGCCAAGGATATTTTTCACGAATACGCGCTGGATTACGCCAAAAAAGTCAACGACATGACCGGCGGCGACCTGAAGATTGAAGTTTTGCCAGCGGGTTCGGTGGTGCCGGCGTTTGGCTTATTAGAAGCCGTGTCCAAAGGCACGCTCGATGGTGGCCACGGTGTGTTGGGTTACCACTATGGCAAACAAAATGCCTTGGCACTGTGGAATTCTGGCCCCGCATTTGGCATGGATGCCAACATGATTCTGGCGTGGCACAAGTATGGTGGTGGTGCTGAACTTTTGGCCAAGCTGTACGCTTCCATTGGTGGCAACGTGCAGTCTTTCTTGTATGGCCCGATGGCGACACAGCCTTTGGGATGGTTCAAAAAGCCAATCACAAAAACCGCTGATTTCAAAGGCCTGAAATTCCGCACCAACGGTTTGGCCATTGATCTGTTCACTGCGATGGGTGCGGCTGTAAATGCGCTACCGGGTGGAGAGATCGTGCCGGCCATGGACCGTGGCCTGCTAGACGGCGCCGAGTTCAACAATGCGTCATCAGACCGTCTGCTTGGCTTCCCGGATGTCTCCAAGGTGTGTATGCTGCAAAGCTACCACCAAAGTGCGGAGACCTTCGAGATCATGTTCAACAAGACCAAGTACGACGCTCTGCCAGCCAAAATGAAGGCCATCATTGCCGGCGCCACTGAGGCGGCATCGGCCGACATGTCGTGGAAGGCCATTGACCGCTACTCCAAAGACTATGTTGAACTGCAGACTAAAGACAAGGTCAAGTTCTACAAAACGCCAGATGCCATCCTGCAAGATCAGCTCAAGCTCTGGACTGAAATTGTTGAGAAGAAGTCGGCTGAAAACCCGCTTTTCAAAGAGATCGTCGCCTCGCAAAAGGCTTTTGCCGAGCGTGCGGTGAAATGGGATCAGGACACTTACGTCAGCCGTCGCATGGCCGTCAATCACTTCTTCGGTGCCAAGAAAGCATAAGCTTTTTGCACCCTCACGTCAGCCATTCAGACTCGCTCTGAGTGGCTGATTTTTTTGGACAGCACAAAGATGCAAAAACTATTGCTTGCGGTTGACAAACTCAGCACGGTGGTGGGCAAGGCCTTCTCATGGCTGATCTGGTTGCTCACACTGATGATTACCTGGGAGGTGTTCTCGCGCTATGTGCTGGACAACCCCCACCCCTGGGCATTTGATGTGATGAGCATGATGTACGGCACACTATTCATGACCGCAGGTGCCTACACCTTGTCGCAAAACGGTCATGTGCGTGGCGATGTCCTGTATGGGTTTTTCCCGCCGCGTTTGCAAGCCGGATTGGATTTGGCGCTGTACCTGCTGTTTTTCATTCCCGGTGTGGTGGCGCTGGCTTGGGCTGGCTACAACTTTGCGGCTGATTCTTGGGCCATCAATGAGCACTCGAATATCACGGCCAATGGCCCTCCGGTCTACCCCTTCAAAACCATCATTCCGATTGCCGGGACGATTCTGCTGCTGCAAGGCCTGGTCGAGATTGTGCGCTGCGTGATTTGCTTGCAGCAAGGCGATTGGCCTGAACGAGGCGATGACGTGGCTGAAGTGGACATCAAAAAATTGAAGGAAATGGTTCACGTGAAGGACGAGGACATTGCCAAGTTGGACGAGTACATCGTCAACCCCAATAAGGCTCGAAAATGAAAAGAGAAGTCTGGTTTGGTCTGACCATCATGGCTGCGGTCGTGGTGGCAGCCTTTGTTTTGTTGCCGCCTGTGGCGCTCATGACCAATGGCCACCTGGGGCTACTGATGCTGGCACTGGTGGTTGTGGCCATCATGCTTGGTTTTCCCACCGCATTCACGCTGATGGGCATGG
>DFWT01000292.1:0-198 GCA_002381045.1 Rhodoferax sp. UBA4127 | reverse complement strand
GAGAAGCTGTTCAAAAGCATGCACTTGGCCACTGCCCGGGTGCCAGGCTCGCTCGCGGTAGCCACCATCATCACCTGTGCCATTTTTGCGACCGCCACCGGCATCGTAGGTGCGGTCGTGACTCTGATGGGCCTGCTGGCTTTGCCGGCCATGCTGCGTGCCGGATACAGCGTGCAATTATCGGCGGGTGCCATCACA
>DFWT01000137.1 GCA_002381045.1 Rhodoferax sp. UBA4127 | reverse complement strand
TCAACATCGACACCGACATCCGCCTGGCCATGACCGGCGCCATGCGTCAAAGCTTCGCCCAGAACCCCAGTGAGTTTGACCCCCGCAAGAGCCTGATTGCTGCGCGCAAGGCCGCCATGGGCATCTGCAAACTGCGCTTTGAAGCCTTTGGTTGCGCGGGCATGGGCAGCAAAATCAAGCCAATTCATCTGGATGTGATGGCGGGTCGCTACGCATAACTGACGCGACTGCGTTCTGGGAAAAGGGCCGCGTGGCCCTTTCTTGTTTTCGGAAAACGACTGTCAACGCCTTTGCAATATAGGCGTGGGTAGCTGGCCTTTTCAAAGTGTCCAGGTTTGACACCCGTGGCTCAAAATGGGCGGCGGGGTTGACATTCTCCGGCTTGATACGGTTGGCGGTGATCGACAAGAAAACACGGGCATTGTCCTTTTGGCATGGACAGGGTTTTATCGAAATCGATCGTCTGTTGACCACCAAGTCCAATGGTGCCGTCATCGTCGTCCGGAAAGCGAATTAAGTGAACTGTTCGATATGGCTTAAACGTTTACTGTGTTGTTGCAATTTCGCACCCTGCAAAATTCGAGTGGCACTTGTTTGTTGACAGCGCCTATGTCGAATGCACACAATCCGCACCTCATATGGTTCACGCCGTATGGCCACAGTTCTTTACCCACTAGAAGGAGTACTGCCATGATTGATCGCCTATCAACTCCCTTCACGCTGGCTGCCTGAGAGCTGAGTTACCCAATCTTGCCACTGTTTTTTTCTTGAAATAGTCGGCGGATTTTCGCCCTGTTTTACAGGGTTCTTGTCTTCTCTGTCTTTGTCGGGTCGCTAGCCCGTCCCTCCCGTTCGTTCGCTTGCGTCTGGGTGCCGTGCATCGTCACGCCCATGACGCAGGTCACTACAAAGACATATCAAAACATGATTGAATTTTCGTTTGAGACATTACGCCCTTTGGGGCTTACCGCTTTCCTGGCCCAGACCTTGGCCACGGCGGATGCGCCGGTCGATTCGAGCCCACAAGCATCACTGCCACAGTGGATGCGTACCGCGGTCGTTCATCGCGAGACCGTTGAAGTTCACGATGGCGTGCAGCAGTTTTCAGCGCGCTGCACTGCCCGCTTAACCCGCGCCCTGATAGAGGAGGGGAGTGCCCTGGCCGTGGGGGACTGGGTGCTCTGCCAGCGAGACGAGCACCAGCAGTTGTGGGTGAGATTTCGTGCTCAACCGGTCAGTCAAATTGTCCGGCGTGATGCCGACGGTAGTCGTCACACCGTGGTCAGTAACGTAGACACTGCACTTTTGGTGATGGGTCTGGATCTGGATTTCAACTTGCAAAGATTGGAGCGATATCTCGCTTTGGTGGGTAGCAGTGGCGTCACGCCCGTGGTGGTGCTGACCAAGGCAGACGTATTGCGGATGACGCAGGAAGAGCTGGTGGAGCAACGAATCCAGGAAGTGCGCCAGCGCGTCGGTCACCATATTGATGTGGTGGCGGTCGACGCGCGGACTGCAGAAGTTCTGAAGGCTCTTGATCCCTATCTGTCGATTGGCCAAACTCTGGTGCTGCTTGGTTCATCTGGTGCGGGCAAGAGTACGCTCACCAATAGCCTGTTGGGTTGTGCCACACAGGACACTGGTGCAGTTCGGGAACATGACAGCCGCGGCAAACATACAACCACTGCACGCTCATTGCACCTGCTGCCAAAAGGTGCTTGTGTCATCGATACACCGGGGGTGCGAACATTACGCCCGGATGTGGATGCGCAGACCTTAAGCGCTTTGTTTGAAGATATCAGCGTCTTGGCCACGTCCTGCCGTTTCCGTGACTGCGGCCACCAGGACGAGCCTGGTTGTGCGGTGCGGGAGCAAGTCAACCCGATTCGCCTGAAAAATTACCACAAAATGCTTCGCGAAAGTCGCCGTGACACGAGGAGTGTTCTTGAGCGACAACAACAACTGGCGCAGTGGAAGGCGATGGGAAGGGCAGGGCGGCAGCGGTTGGAGATGAAACGCGATGGACGTTAATCGAATACCCTGCAAACCTTACGCGAAGCAACGCATGTACACACCAAGCAAATTGACCAATCGATGGTTTAGCCGCACCGGTGGCCATGCATCGTTTCTACAAAGAGGCTGACAGGAATCGAGCCTGTATCTCGCACTTAGGACGCATTCGTTCTATCCATTGAACTACAGCGAGGTGCGGGAGAGGGGGGTTTTTAGGTGCTGCGCCCCAGAGTTGGCCAGGTGCTGAATCAAGCAACCTGGCCCAGACATGCCACGGACATTTGCCATTGCCAGATTCACTTGTGCTCTCTGGTCATCCGTTCGGCAAAGGAGATGCCCACCGCTGACAGAACGAAAGTGAAGTGAATGACCGCCACCATGGTGACGATCTGAATGTTTTCGATCGTCAGGTCGCCACTCAGATACGTCTTCAAGGCATGAACGCCTGAAATAGAGATGATGGCAAATGCGAGTTTCAATTTGAGGTTGTAGGTGTTGACGTGGTCCAGCCAGTCTGGTTTTTTGATGTCCTTTTTGTCAAAGTGGCCGGTGGTCACAAAAAGCGACACACCTGCCAGCGCCACCACCCAAACGAGTTGCGCCACCATCGTCATGTCCACCAGTTCAAGCACCTTGATGATCAGATCGATCTTTTGCAAATCGTCAAACAGCAAACTGCTCATCAGCTTGTAGGTTTCCAGCAGGAACTTGCCCAAGATCCCGAAAATGATCGCGACCAGACCGATGTAAAAGAACATCATTGTGAAACGCATGCCATAGAGCATGGATCCCACCCCCGACAAAAGCTTTTCCACTATTTTGACCCCTTGGTATGGCTGCTGTGATTCAAAACGACGCCCTGCTGTTTGTCCCGAGGGACGCGCTTCAATTTGCACTGGCCTGCTTTTCTAACTCGGCTTTGAGCGCTGCGGGCAACTTCAATTGGCGCGCAAATTCGTCCAGGTAAGCACGTTCCATGAAACTGGTGTCGTCAATGACGAGCAGGCTGGCCAAATACATCTCTGCAGCCAACTCGGGGGTGGTTGCCGCGCGAGCGACTTCGGCGGGGTCCAGCGGGCGTTGCAGCTCTGCCGCCAGCCACGCGCGGTCTCCTGCATCCGCTTGCAGTCGCTCCATTTCGGCATCGATCAGGCCACGCTCGCGCTCGTCCAGGTGACCGTCAGATTTGGCTGCCGCTATCAAGGCTTGGAAGATCGCACGGCTATGGGTTTCGGCTTCGGGTGCGGGCAACAAATCCACTGTGCGTGCCGCAAGGCCCGTGGTTCCCGGGGATGAGACCAGTGCGGCTTGCTGAGCCTGCCACTGTGAGTAAGCGCGAAATGCCAATGCGCCAAGCGCTGCGACGCTGCCGTATTTCAGGGCTGCACCCCCAACGCTGCGACCCCGCTTGGTGCCCAGCAACAAACCCAAAACGCCACCGGCGGCGATTCCTGTACCGAGCTGGCCAAACCCGGCGCTTGACGCTCCGCCAACAGGACTTCGCTTGCCGTCGAGGAGGGACATGCCGGACTTCAACAGTTGATCCAATATCGATTGAGCACTCATGGTTCACAACTTTCCAAGTTAAAAATAGAAGAACGGGGCTTTGCCAAGATCAAAGCGTGGGTTGCAGGCAAAAGAGGTGACCTTATACCCAGAGGGCGATCAGGAAGATACCCACCATCACAAACGACAACACCACCTTGGCCACCATGCCGACCAATAGGCCTATCCAGGTTGCCAAGGCCACTTTGGCAGCCCTGGTTTGGTCTTTCTGTGCCCAGTACTCGCCCACTGCTGCACCCACCAGGGGCATAAAAAGCACGCCTACCAAGCCCATGAACAGCCCCACCACCGTGCCTATCGCTGCGCCGACCAGCGCCAACTTGCTTGCTTGTGCGCGTTTGGCCCCCATCAAGCCCGCCACAAAATCGAGCGCCCAAGCGAGCACCGCCAGGACACTGATGACCACCATGGTCCCGGCGCCCACACGCGTGAAATCGTCGATCCATGCCCCCAGGAGCACACCACTCCAAACCAGCAAAGTGCCAGGTAACAGCGGTAGCACCGTGCCCGCTAATCCGAGCAAGATCAGTGCGGCACTTGCAAGCCACAAAACATTGAAGTCCAAAGCTGTCTTTCAGGAGAAGTTATTGAGTGTGCGCAGTGGCTGCGGGCTGCTCACGCGTCTTCCACAAGGACACCAGCACGCCACCGGCGATCAGGCCAAAGGTCACGCTCAACGAGATGACCGCCGGAATCTTGCCGATGATGCCCACCAGGAAAATCTTGCTGCCGATAAACACGAGCACCAGGGCCAGCGCGTATTTCAGGTACTTGAAGCGATGAATCATGGCAGCCAGCGCAAAGTACAAGGCACGCAATCCCAAGATCGCGAAGATATTGCTCGTGTAGACGATGAACGGGTCGGTGGTGATAGCGAAGATGGCGGGCACGGAGTCAACTGCAAACACCAGATCAACGAACTCCACCAGCACCAGCGCCAAGAACAGCGGCGTGAAAAAGCGGACTGTCTTGCCAGTGGCGGGATCCGCTTCATTCACCCAAAAGGCGTTGCCCCGCAGCCCGTCGGTCACACGCATGTGCCGCTTCAGGAACTTCAGCAATGGGTTGTTGGCGATGTCGGGCATATGGTCAGCAATGATCCACATCTTGATGCCGGTGAAGATCAGGAAGGCACCAAACAGGTACAGCACCCAACTGAACTGGCTCACCAGCGTCGCACCCAGGCCGATCATGATGGCGCGCAGCACGATCACACCCAGGATGCCCCAGAACAGCACGCGGTGTTGGTATTGCCGAGGGATGGCAAAGAAGCTGAAGATCAGTGCGATCACGAACACGTTGTCCATGGAAAGCGACTTTTCGATCATGAAACCCGTGTAGTAGTCCATGCCGCTTTGCGCACCGAGGTACCACCAAACCCATGCACCAAACAGCAGAGCTACGCTGATGTATCCGGCTGATAACAGCAGGCTTTCACGCACGCCGATTTCTTTGTCGTCCTTGTGCAAAACACCCAGATCGAAGGCCAGAAGCGTGACGACGATACCCACGAAAGTAAGCCAGACCCATGCGGGTTTGCCCAAAAAGTCAGCTGCGAAGAAGAGGATCAGGGTTTCCATGTGCTCGATTAAGAATGAAAGAGATGGGATGCAATGTCATCGGGATGCTGGGATGTATCAACGCTAAAGCGCGCCGTATTCCGCAATTTCGAATGTTGTCTGCGCGTTGTTCAGCGCGCGGCTGCCAGGTTCCGTGAGGCACTTGCAGATGCAGACAGGCGGCGACGCGTTACGGCAATCAGTCCGGTCGCAAAGAGCCCCAACAAAACGAGCAGGACGCTCACGATACCCCAGACAGTCCAGATGGCAACGGAGAGACCACCCGACATCGCGGGAGCCCATTGAACCGCCGTCTCAATGGAAGGACCGATGGCAGCCATCATCGAATTCAACGCGAGCGCAAATTCAGGTGGAACCCATGCGCTGAGCCAAACCGGCATCCGCAGGGCCGCAATCGCACCAGCGCCTCCAGTCAAGGTGCCAGCACTTGCGACTGTCCATGCTGCGAGCGAATGGAATGCCCAGGCGGCGAGCGACCAAAGCATTAAAAGGCTGACGACTACAAACCAGTTGAGGGCGTAAAACATGATGATTTCCCGTTTTTTAATTATGAATGGGAAGGATTGTTACGCCATTAACAGTTCGGAAAAAGCAGCTAATTATTGAATTTAATTCCTATTAAACAAGTGTAAATGGTTGCACCCTGGCTGGTCGCACTTCGCTGACAGTGACGCGAATGAAAGAGCGCTTAGCGGTTGAAAAGTCCCATCGCTCGATCTGGCAACACCCGCCTGGGGCGTCTTCGCCCCAGCGCAGCAGGTTGACCGAGTTGGGGACACCCGAACGCACCCGCGACGAGACAGCCGTGCCGGCCTGCACCGCCCACATGGGCCGAGCCAGGTCGTGCAGTGGCAAAACGTAAGGCAGGTGAATGTGTCCGCCCATGACGAGGTTCGCACCGGCAGCGCTCCAACGTTGCAGCGCGAATGCGTGGCCGCGCAGCCGGTGGCGCGCATCTTCGACCTGTGTGACGGCCACCGGCTGATGCACCACCACCACTCGCAGTTGTTCCGGTGCTGCGTTGGCTAGCAAGCCAGAAACACGATCGATTTGCTGCGCAGACACCTCACCGTGTTTGTGCCGCCAGACCCGTGTGGTGTTGACGCACACCACCATCAAGTCGGGTGAAGCATAGAAAGGTTCAAGATCAGACCCGAATGCCTCGATGTACCGGGCATAAGGCGAGCTAAGGCGCGCCCACAGATCAAACAGCGGTATGTCGTGGTTGCCTGGAATGGCCAGGAATGGCGCGCCCAGACGATCCATGTAGGCGCGGGCGGCCCTGAATTGGGCGGGCCGTGCACGCTGCGTGATGTCGCCCGAGAGCACCAGCAGGTCGGGCTTTTGCAACCGCGCCAAATTGACCAGTGCGTCAACGACCAGCGGTTGTTCGGTGCCAAAGTGTGGGTCGGAAATTTGCAGCAAGAGGCTCATGTGTCGGCACTCGTTTGGCTGGTCGGGGGGTCGACTGTGGCGGCGACTGGTTCTGCCTGCGGGCTTGGCATCAACAGATACAGCGGCTTGGACAGTACACGAAAATCAAGCGGCGCGCGCATGCGTGTGACCTCGCCATCAAAAGCCACCTTGACCCCGCGGCGGCCCGGCACCAAGGTGGGTCGGACCACCATGTGTTCAAACTCAAAACGCTCGACACTCTGG
Source organism: Rhodoferax sp. UBA4127 (assembly GCA_002381045.1). GTDB lineage: Bacteria > Pseudomonadota > Gammaproteobacteria > Burkholderiales > Burkholderiaceae_C > Rhodoferax. The sequence continues at coordinate 2,948 of DFWT01000137.1, read as the reverse complement.
GCTTCACCCAGTGAGCCCATCGCTCCATGCAACATCAGCCTGACCATGGACAGGGTGCCGATGGGCCGCAGCATCACCGCTGTGATTAGCCCCATTCCAAAGCTTCGCACCACATCACTTTGTGCCTGCAGCGGCGGTTGTACCCCCAACTGTTCCAGTTGCAACCGGTTGTTGCCAACAAACAGGGTCAGCGTACTCACGTCACGTGTTACCGCGCCCTGTTCGATGTGCAACCGCAGTCGCCTTTGAGCGCGCAGAAGCGTCGTACAAGCGGCCCACAATGCGACCCACCGGCTGCGCCCGAAGCGCGCCTTGTAGGCCTCGCGGTCTTCCAGCAAATCAGGGTACAGGCCGACGCTGGCATTGACTAGAAAAACCCGGTCGTTCACAGCAGCCACTTGCACTGGCCACGGCGCCCAGTCAAGCAAGCGCCGCACTGCCTCGGCTGGATCTGACGGAATACCATGCGTGCGGGCGAAATAGTTGAACGTGCCCTGCGGCACCACCCCCATGGCGCAGCCCACGGCGTGCGCGGCCTGGGCTACGGTGTTGAGGGTGCCATCGCCGCCAACGGCAATCACAGCGGTGCGGTTGGGCTTGGCCTGGGTCGCTGCCTGTTGCGCTGTCTGGGCCAGGTCGGCTGGGCGGCTAAAAAACAAGTCTGCGCGCCGTCCGGCCAAGCGCAGCGCGGCCTCGATCACCGCGCGTTTGGTGTCAGCGTCGTTGCTTCCCGCTGCGCCATTGATGACAAACTGCAGCGCAGATGCGGGATCGATTTCCGGGATGATTGCCATGACACCCCTTTGACAGTCAGCAGCGAACGAACTCAATCGCGGCGCAGCAGATCACCAAACACGGTGCACTCACCTTTGCGGCGGTCTGGGCCAGGCGCGTCGTACAGAACCAGCCACCCCGGTTTGCCCCCGGACAGTTCGGTAGGCAGGTCGCACAGCGCCTCGGCGCGGTTGATTCCGCGCCCGTGCGGCAGCGCAATCGACTCTGTTAAACCAGTTTCGAACCGCACTGGCTCGCGGTTGGCTGCCAGAAGCGGGCGGGCCGCTGGCCATTTGAAAACACGGATATCACCGTTCAGCACCATGGTTGGACCAGACAGGATGTAGAGGTCTTCGCCAGAGAAGTCCAGGTCCCGCACACCCAGACCATCGAGTTGCAAGAAGTGCTTGCGGATCATCGTGCCCTTGTCGTCCAGGGGTGCCAGTCGCAACTGGTCGCCCCGGGTCTCGACCGCGATCTCCAGCAGCGCCGACCAGCCCCGCAGCACCGGGCCGCGCAGGCCGAGCAACAGCCGTTGGCCGTCAATCGCCAGGCCTTCGATGTCAAAGCCGTTGTCTTTGCCCGGGATGGCCATGTAGGGACCGAAGTGCGGATCGTCGGCCAAGGCGCGGGTGAGCAGGTTGTGCTGCGCATCGCCTTCGAGACGCATCGCCCGGCGGCCGTCTTTGGCTAGGCGTACCAGGCAGGGTTCGCCTTTGGCATCGGGCTCAATCGGCAGGCAGGCCAGCAGGCGACGATTACCGTCCAGCGACACCTTGGCCAAGCGTTTGGAATTGTCAGCATGGTCCCGATCAGGCTTGGCGTTTTTGCGCTTGAGACCATGAGAGCCCACCACCCAAAGGAAACCGTCAGCCACCGCCATACCTTCCAGATCGGCCTCTTCCTCGGCATCGCCCGGCAGGTCCAACAGGTCGGCCAGAGGGAAGTCGCGTACCTTGCCGAAACGCAATGCCTCGCGCCCAAGCGGTTCAAGCCGGCGCAGACGGTCAAGGCCGCAGGCCTCGTCGCCTGCCACCCACAACCAGTCGCCGGTAAAGGCTGCCCCCGACAAGTTGATTTGAACCATGGAGTCGGGCGCGAACTCCAGACGAACGGCATTGGCGCTTCGGGTGTTGGGCATGGGTTTGGTTTTCCAGAGGAGTAAGTGCCAGACCGGTCTTCCGACCGAATCTGGTAACGGGCCAACGATATGAGGCCAGGAAGTATGTGGCTAACCGGGAGACCATTGTTCAGATTTTTCCGAACTTGGAGTGCTGAAATTGCTGAATATTTAGAACAATCCGCAGCACTCGGCGTTTGCGGATACTTCGCTCGTGTAAGTCGCACTGAATGCAGAAAAAGCACCACTTGCCCTGGTGTGGACCGCTGCAATGGCGAATCAAAAACCCCTGGAAGGCTACGGACCGTTCCGGATTTAAAAAATGGTCCCGCTGACAGGAATCACAAACCAGGCTGTAACCCGCATGAATGCTAGCTATTTGTCGAAAACTGGCAGAAAATACCCCCAGATGTACCCCCAAATTGCAAAGGATAGCCATCATGCCCCTGACCGATGCCCAACTGCGCAACCTGACCGAGCCCGGCAAACACTTTGACGGCGGCGGGCTCTACTTTGATCTCACTAACTCCGGTGGCCGCTACTGGCGTTTGAAGTACCGGGCTGGCGGCAAAGAAAAATTGCTGGCCCTGGGGGTCTACCCAGCCGTGAGCCTCAAAGCCGCCCGGACAAAGGCCGAGGAAGCACGCAAGACAATCAAGGCCGGTGGCGACCCTGCCGAGTTGCGCAAAGCCCAAAAGACCAAGATCGTTCATGAAACTATAAACACCCTTGAAGCGGTGTCACGCGATTGGCTGACGCACCAGGCCGCCCGCTGGGCACACATCACCCTTACCCGCATTCGTGCCTCATTAGAAGCTGACATTTTCCCGACGCTGGGCGCGCGTCCTATTGCCAGCATCAAACCCGGCGAGATCATGGCAGCCGTTAAAAAGGTGGAGGCCAGGGGCGCGGCTGACCAGGCAGACCGGGTGTTGAAGCGGGTCAAAGCCGTTTACCGCTGGGCTGTGACTCACGAGCGCATCGAGTTAAACCCCATGGTTGACTTGGTGCCGGGTGAAATTTTCAAGCCCCGGCACGTGACGCACCGGGCCGC
>DFWT01000065.1:5821-19613 GCA_002381045.1 Rhodoferax sp. UBA4127 | reverse complement strand
TCGACGATGTTCTCGTCCTGCGTCAGCATCGACGAGTCGCGCAGCCCGGTGGCCTGCACCACGGCATTGCGGCCCACTTCCACCGACTGCAACTGCGTCACTGCCACCACCTCGTGCGCCTGCACAGGATAGGGCATGCGCCACTGGAAGCCGGCGTCCTTGGTGTGGCTGTACTTGCCGAAGGTGGTGACCACCGCCTGGTAGCCTTCCTGCACGATGAAGAAACCGCTGCCGAGCCAGATCAGCACCGCCACGACGCTGATCAGGCCGACACCGATGCCGGCACTCTTCATGTCGGGCTGGAAACCGCCCCCAGAAGGACCATTGCCACCAGGTGGTGGGAACTTGCGGCCACCACCTTTGTTGTTACCAAACAGTCCGCCTAGTTTGCGGTTGAAATCACGCCACAGTTCATCCAAATCGGGCGGGCCTGCATTGGGCTGCCGCCGTGGGCCGCGATCTTCCGGTGCGGGTGGTGGACCATCCGGTGGCGGCGTTTCGGGTCGATCTGAACCCGAGGTATCGACAGGCTTATCGTCTCCACGGCCCCAGCGCGGGTCATTCAGGTTGAACATTCCCCAAACGCGTTGCCCGAAGCCAGTCCGACCAGGAATCAAGTTTTGTAGTTTCATCACATCTGCTTTTTCACAATTTGATCTGGATTGTGCCGAATCACTGCCCAGCCTCATGGCTTCGAGGGAAATCCGACACGTCGTTGCGAGAAACCTGAAGCGCAGCAAACTGCTCAACCAGCATGCGGCGAAGCACTGGTAGCCCCTGACCTGTGCTGGCGCTGACAAACACCCGAGGCGTGAGTCGACCATCAAGTTCATAGGTATCCTGCTCACCGACTGGTTGTGCCGCCAACGGCACTGCGTCAAGTTTGTTGAACACCATGACTTGCGCAATATGGGATGCACCAATTTCTGCCAGCACATTTTGCACCTGCGCGATCTGTTCAACATGATCTGGGCTTGAAAAATCCACCACGTGCAGCAGCAGGTCAGCGTCTACTGCCTCCTGCAGCGTTGCTTGAAACGCATCAATCAAACCATGCGGCAAATCCCGAATGAAACCTACCGTGTCAGACAACGATGCTGAACGCCCAAACTCTCCTAAATACAGTTGCCGCGTGGTGGTGTCCAAGGTGGCAAAGAGTTGGTCAGCGGCATACGTGTGCGCCTTGACGAGCGCATTGAACAAGGTCGATTTTCCCGCATTGGTGTAACCCACCAAAGAGATATTTAAAGTATCACGCCGATCTCGCTGCCGGCGCTGGGTCTGGCGCTGACGCTTGACCTTGCCAAGACGGTCTTTGATGCGCTTGATGTTCTCGCCAATCATGCGTCTGTCTAACTCAATTTGCGTTTCACCCGGACCACCGCGCATGCCAATGCCACCGCTTTGCCGCTCCAAGTGGGACCATCTGCGTACCAAGCGTGTACTGAGATACTGCAGGCGGGCCAATTCCACTTGCAATTTACCTTCATGACTGCGGGCTCGCTGGCCAAAAATTTCCAGAATGAGCATGGTGCGATCATTCACAGGAAGTTCAAGGTGTCGCTCAAGGTTGCGCTGCTGAGCCGGGCTCAGACTTTGATCAAACAAAACTTCTTGAATGCCGTGTTGTGCCACAAGCATTTTGATCTCATCGGCTTTGCCGGTACCAATAAAAAGCGCTGCGTCTGGTGCACGTCGCTTGCAACTCACCCTGACAACCGGGTTAAGCCCAGCGGTGCGTGCGAGTAAGCCCAATTCTTCGAGTTCACCGTCAAAGTGAGGACGCCCAAAATCAACACCCACCAGCAGTGTGGGGACGCTCAATTGCTCAGACGGGAGCAGGTTCGTCACCCTCGCTCACAGAAAAATTGACGGCACGTCCAGGGACAATGGTGGAAATGGCGTGTTTGTAAACCATTTGCGTGACCGTATTGCGCAGCAACACCACATACTGATCGAACGATTCAATTTGGCCTTGGAGTTTTATGCCATTCACCAGATAAATAGACACTGGCACATGTTCCCGACGCAAAGTGTTCAGAAATGGGTCTTGCAAAAGCTGGCCTTTATTGCTCACGATATTCTCCGTGTTCGGGAAATTTAACAGGTGGGCACGATACCACAGGCCAGGTGCAAAGTCGCTTGGCACGCCTTAATTTCCACAATAAATATCTCTGCGGCAGGTAGCCTGCAAGCCCTCATTCTGACCTGTCGGCAAAAGGGTTGGCCGACGTTTTCATTTCAATACGCAGAGGCGTACCGACCAAATCAAACTCTTTGCGAAAACGTCCTTCTAGAAAACGGCGGTAAGCGTCAGTGACATGCTCAAGGGAATTGCCATGAATAACGATGACTGGCGGATTCATACCGCCTTGATGGGCGTAGCGCAATTTCGGTCGGAACATGCCAGCGCGTTTCGGACTTTGAAATTGCACCGCCTCGAGCAACAATCGTGTCAAAACGGGTGTGGACATCTTGCAGTTGGCTGCCTTGTACGCCTGCGCAATCGATGCCCAAAGCGGACCCAAGCCTTGGCGTTTTTGGGCCGAAATCAAATGCAAATTGGCAAACTTCAAAAATGCCAAACGCGTTTCAATGGATCGCTTAACAATTTCACGCTGGTATTCGTCCACCGCATCCCATTTGTTGACCGCAAGTACCACAGCACGCCCGTTCTCAAGGATGTAACCGGCAATGTGGGCATCTTGGTCCGTCACACCTTGCGTGGCATCAATCAACAGCAGCACCACATTGGCCGACTCGATGGCCTGGAGTGTCTTGACCACCGAAAACTTTTCAATGGCCTCAAAGACTTTGCCTTTGCGGCGCAATCCGGCAGTGTCGATCAATTCAAACTTTTGACCGTTACGCTCAAATGGCACCGAAATGGCATCGCGAGTCGTGCCTGGAAGGTCAAACGCGACCAATCGCTCCTCACCCAACCAAACGTTGATCAGGGTGGATTTACCCACGTTGGGACGACCAGCCACCGCCAGTTTGATCACTCCCGGCTGCTCGGGTTCATCTGCTTCATCAACCAAACCGGCCAAAGGCGCCAATGCCAAATCAACCAAGGGGCGAATGCCCTGACCGTGCGCGGCAGAAATGGGATGTACCTCACCCAGACCGAGCTCGAAAAATTCAACCAACTGGACGCCCTCAAGCATGCCTTCTGCCTTGTTGGCCACCAGCAAACATGGCTTTCCAAGACGCCTGAGGTAATTGGCAATGTCGTGATCTTGGGCCGACACACCCGCACGGGCATCCACCAAAAAAATGACCACATCGGCTTCGGCAACCGCCTGACGGGTCTGCTTGGCCATTTCTTTGAAGATACCGGTGGAGGCATCAGGCTCAAAACCACCCGTATCAATAACGATGTACTCTTGCTTGCCCTGTTTACCGTTGCCGTAGTGACGGTCTCGCGTCAAACCGGCATAGTCGGCCACGATGGCATCACGCGACTTTGTTAATCGGTTGAACAACGTCGATTTGCCGACGTTAGGTCGGCCCACCAGTGCGATAACGGGTTTCATAGAAGCACGGGCGAAGGGCGCACCCTACTACTCGGGCTGAAAGCCAAACACGCCACCCTTGCGTGTTACCACAACCAAGGTGCCACTTGCCTCGACCGGCGCAATGGAAATGGCAGAACCGTCCGTGGAAAGCCGTGTCAATGCAGACCCATCTGCCCTGGAGATCAAGTGCACCAAGCCACTTTCATCACCCACAACAACTGATCTACCCAAGGCCAGCGGCGCACTCAGCTGACGATAGCGTAATCTGTCAACTAGCCAGCGCTGCTCGCCGTCTGACTGGCGCATCGCAACCAACTGACCGGTTTCGTCAACACCAAAAACACTTTCGCCATCTCCTGCCAAGCCGACAGAACCCACCGAAGGTTTTTTCCAAACCACTGTGCCGCGCTTGGTGTCGACGCAGGACACCACCGATTGAAACGCCCTGACACACACAATGTCCGCTGACCGGACAAAACCACTCACCACATCAACCAAGCGTTCAATGTCGTTGGTGCCACGCGGTGTGGCCAAGGCGGCATCCCAAATGACATTGCCATTTACGGGATCAACGCCAAGCAAATGGCCTGCCGACCCAACCACCAAGGTATTCCCGACGGCTGTCAATACACCCGCTTGCCGCAACACCAAAGGCTCACCAGGGCGTTGTGTAAGCCACAACTTTCGACCGGTTTTTGCGTCATAGGCTGCCAAACTTCTGTCTGCACCCAAAACAAAAACACGATCCCCAGCAACCAAAGGTGCCGTTAACACCTGCGCACCTACCCGGCTGCGCCAGCTGATTTTGGAATCTTCAATGACAACCAGTTCGTTGGTACGGGTAACCAACGCAGCAAACCGCCCATCAAACCCAACTCCCGCGGAAACAGGCGATCCCACTTCAACCGCCCACAGTTGCTGACCATTGCGCGCATCCAGCACCGCAACTCTGCCAGTTGAACTGACCAAAGCAATGGTTTGCCCCACCACCTTCGGTTGCATCGAAAAATCAACCAGGCCAATCTGAGCAGACCAAGATTGCCGCACGCCAAGCAACGCGGGATTAGGGCCAAGATCAAGTGGTTTGGGCTGGTCTGGGCCACTGGCACAGGCAGACAAAGCCAGCGCGACGACCGCCAACAAAACTCGCCGAAAAACCTGTGACAACAAAATGGATTGCGTCATGCCGCCTACTTTCCTGCCACCGTTGGCGTCGTGTCGCGTCCGGACACATCCACGCCTTGGGCGTTTAATTTGACTTCAACCAAGCGGCGATAGTCAGATCGCGCGTCCAAAAGACGGTAGGCTTTTTCGTACTCGGCGATTGCCTGTGTTTTATCACCCTTGATCAACAACACATCACCTTTGCGGTCAGCAACCAAAGCCTCGAAACTCGCTGGAAAAACACCGCTGAGCTGCTGCAGCGCTTCATCGAATTTCTTGCCCTCCAGAAAAATGGCCGACAAACGCAACTTGGCAACGGCTTGGTAACCACTATCCGCTGACTTGTCAGCGACCCATGACAATGCCGCTTTAGCCTGATCAAGCTGCCCCAAGCTGACGTATTGCTTTGCAACAAGCAAGCCAGCCTGCTGTGCATATGCGGTGGAAGGAAAACGCTCCTTCATGTCGGCAAAGACGCGGTCAATGCGGTTTGGGTCAGCGGCCTGCACTGTTTTTTCAAGCTCATCAAACAGCACCGCGGCCTGCGAAGCCTGGCTTCTTTGCCAATACTGGTAAAAGTTCCACCCTGCGAAAGCACCTAAAACGACAATCAACACCCATGTGATGGCATTGCCGTATTGCTTCCAAAAATGCTTGATCTGATCGATCTGTTCTTGTTCTTCGAGGTCTAGTTCGTTCGCCATGAGGGTATCCAGTTAAGCTGCTGATTGTAGGCTGCCCGCCCAGCTGGCAATGTCATTTAAGGGTTGAGCAGACTGGGCTGCAGCGGGGTCCCGTAGTGCCTTGACAGTGACCTGGCCTGCAGCCAACTCGTCCGCGCCAAAGATCAATGCATAACGGGCACCACTGCTGTCAGCTCGTTTGAACTGGCTCTTCATGCTACCCATGGCCTCACCGCTGCTGGGCTGCATTTGCACACTGATACCGACCTTGCGCAGCGTCTGCAGACAACTCAACACCACTGGCATTGCAGATACATCCGTCACGATCGCGAAAGCATCCGGCACCGGACCTGCTGCAACCCCGCCTGAGCTTTTCACCAGCTCCAACACCCGGTCCACCCCCAGTGCCCAGCCTACGGCCGGCGCCGCCTTGCCACCAAGTTGTTCAAAAAGGTAGTCGTATCGGCCGCCCGCACACACCGTGCCCTGGGAGCCTAAACGATCGGTCGTGAACTCAAATACGGTGAGGTTGTAGTAATCCATACCGCGCACCAACCGGGGATTGATGCGATAAGGAATGCCATTGGCATCCAGAATACGGGTCAGCGACTGAAAGTGAGCAAGCGATGCCTCACCCAGATAGTCCATGAGTTTGGGTGCGTTTTCAACCATGGCTTGCATGGTCGGATTTTTGGTATCCAGAATCCGAAGCGGATTACTTTGCAAACGCCGTCTGGCGTCTTCATCCAGTACCGAGGTGTGCTGCTCAAAATAGGCAATCAAAGCCTTCCTGTGCTGCAGACGCTCATGGGGTTGCCCCAGGCTATTGAGTTCGAGGCGTACGTCTGTCAAACCTACCTCGTCCCACAATGCGCAAGCCATCAGAATCAGCTCAGCATCCACTTCGGCACCCGAAAAACCCAGTGCCTCTGCACCAATCTGGTCGAACTGCCGATAGCGACCCTTTTGCGGCCTTTCATGACGAAACATGGGGCCGACATAGTAGAGACGCTTGCCACCGTCATAGAGCATATTGTGTTCAAGCGCGGCTCTCACCACGCCCGCAGTCGCCTCTGGCCGCAGTGTGAGCGGATCGCCGTTGAGACGGTCTTCGAAACAATACATTTCTTTTTCAACAATGTCCGTCACCTCCCCCAGACCCCGAATAAACAAAGGGGTGCGTTCGACGATTGGCGTGCGGATATTTCTATAGGCATAACGAGCCATGAGGGCGCGAACTTTGGCCTCAAACCATTCCACCGCCGCAGAATCAGGTGGAAGAACGTCGTTCATTCCTTTGACAGCGGTCAATTTTTCACTGCGAGCAGGTACGGTAACTTCAGTCATGTCAACTCAGCTTTACGCAACGACCCCATTGGGGACGCCAAATTTCTTTTCAACATAGTTCTCAACAATCACCTGAAAATCCTGCGCAATCGTGTCACCTCGCAAGGTCGCAAACTTCTCCCCATCCACATAAACCGGCGCTGCTGGCGCCTCGCCCGTACCGGGCAGGCTGATACCGATGTCAGCCTGTTTGCTCTCCCCGGGGCCATTGACGATGCAACCCATAACCGCAACTTTCATCTTTTCTACGCCCGGGTATTTGGCGCGCCACAACGGCATCTGCTGACGCAGAAAGCCCTCAATCTGTTGAGTTAGCTCCTGAAACGTGGTGCTGGTGGTGCGGCCACAACCCGGGCAAGCGGTCACACTTGGCACAAAGGAGCGAAGCTCAAGTGCTTGCAATATTTCGGTGGCAATCAACACCTCTTGCGTTCGAGACTCACCGGGTTGCGGCGTCAACGAAACACGTATGGTGTCGCCAATGCCCTCTTGAAGCAATACCGATAGTGCCGCCGCTGAAGCCACAGCGCCCTTGGTCCCCATCCCGGCCTCGGTCAGACCCAGATGCAAAGGGTAATCGCAGCGCTTGGCCAATTCTCGGTAAACCGAAATGAGATCTTGAACACCACTCACCTTGCATGAAAGTATGACTTGGTCGGGGTTCATTCCCAATTCAACGGCAAGCTTGGCAGAATCGATGGCCGATGCAATCAATGCTTCATACATGACCGCTTTTGCGCTCCAAGGCGTTGCCCGTTTGCTGTTCTGGTCCATCATGCCAGCCAGGAGTTCCTGATCCAGGCTGCCCCAGTTCACGCCGATGCGCACGGGCTTGCCGTNNAGGCTGCCCCAGTTCACCCCGATGCGAACAGCCTTTTGCCATTTGATGGCGGCTTCAATCATGATGGAAAACTGACGATCATGTTTATCGCCCTTGCCCACATTGCCAGGATTGATTCGGTATTTGGACAGGGCCTGAGCGCAATCAGGAAAGTCTGTTAAAAGCCGGTGGCCGTTGTAATGGAAATCACCAATCAAGGGTACATCCACGCCCATCCGATCAAGTTGTTCACGGATATGAACCACTGCCTGAGCCGCGTCAGGTGTGTTCACCGTCAAACGCACAAGCTCAGACCCTGCCATTGCGAGTTCTTTGACTTGAATAGCGGTGCCAATCACATCCACTGTGTCGGTGTTGGTCATGGATTGAATCCGGACCGGTGCCCCACCGCCGACAGTCACTGTCCGGCTACCCCAGGTAATCTNNGACAGTCACCGTTCGACCACCCCAGGTGATCTTCGCCTGCCGAGAACGGCTGCCCAACGCATAAGCAGAGGATATTGGCACAGATTGATTAATCATTTCACTTGAAAACGAGCCACACTGTCTTTGACATAGCTACTGGTATCGAATGCCTGGTCGCGAACCCACACGGTCACTTGATCAGCGCGCCCTAGCACAACCGACAAGGGTGGTTTGCCGTTGACAACGGCGGTTTCGCCTTGCACAAGGGTTCGCCTGAAAACCACGGCACTGTCCGCGTCAGACACTTCAACCCAAGAGCTTCCACTGGCGAATAGTTTCAAGGGGCCAGTGAGCAACGGAGCAGGCGTAGCGCTCGCAGCAGCGGACGCAGTCAATGCCGCGCCAATCGCATCTGCTGCCTTGGCATCCGGAACCATTGATGATGCAGTGCCAGCGGGTATCAACGCAACCGGTTGAATTGACTGAGAAACCACAGGCGTTTCAAGAGCAGGGTCTTTGGTTGACAACTGCGACACGGGTGTTATCACGCCTTCAACTCGCGGTCCATTCTCAGGCCAAAAAACGATCACTGCGATGGCCAAAAGAACAAGGAGAAAGGCCACTCCCCATGGACTTTTGAGGTGCCGGCGAAGGTTACTGTGTGTGAGATAACCGGTTTCTTGAAAACGCGGACGCTGGCCATCGCCAATCAAACCAATTCGAGGCGCTTCTGACCGAGGCAGTGCAGTCAGCACCGGCAGTTCATCAATCTTTAAGTGCCGGCAAACACTTGAAGCCAACGCCCTCACAAAGACTAAATCTGGCAACAAATCAAAGCGGTTGGACTCAAGTGCCTCCAATTTTTTTACCGAGACTTTGAGCGATACCGCTAGCATTGCGATGTGCAAACCCTGCGCCTCGCGCGCCGTTCGCAACAAGGTCCCTGCAGCCAGCGTGGTCGGCGCATCTTTCATTTCACCGACCGGCTCAGGTTGCAACATGGCCGCATCACTCATCAAACGCACCTTTGCGGTAAGAGGTAGCTTCGGGGGACTGTGAAAACCGCTTCTCCAACTGCGAGGCAAGCTGTGCAACCGCTTGTAGGTTTCCCATTTTTTTCTCTACCTTGATACCTAGCCACAGTGACTCTGCGTTGGCAAACTCGGTGTTATTCAAGCGCCGGATGTAAAACTGCGCCCGGTTCAATTCGGACTTCTGGAACAACAATCGGGACAAGTTGTAGCCAGTGACTGGGTTGGCCGCATCGTATTCGTACGATTTCAAAAAACTACCCTCTGCCTCGGTGAGCATACCGGCCTTCACTTGGCACAACCCTTGTGCCATAAGCGTTTTTGCCCGCCCCATGTACGAAGGATCAGCCAGCGCCTGCTCAAAAAAAACCAAGGCTGAACCGTAGGCTCCTAGTTGGCATTTCAGCCACCCCAAGTTATGCAACACGTTGGGATCTTTTTGGCGAATGGATAGCGCCTTGTTAAAACTCTCTTCTGCGAAAGCAAAATCGTTCAGCGCCATGTATACCAACCCGCGAAGGCTGTAGGCATCGGAAAACATCGGGTCGGCGGCGATCGCTAGTTTGATCTCGTCAAGGGCAATGTTTGTTTTGCCTTGCTGGAAATAGCCCAGTGCCAATTCCACACGAATGCGGGCGCGTTTTCGCTGGTCTGATTCATCTGAGTCGGTGACAATTTCACCTCTGGCAGAACTTGCGCCCACTGTGGCAGAAGGCGCGCTGGCACAACCGGACAGCCCAGCAAAACCAAGCCCCGAAAGAAGCAACATCATCCAAAGAATGGGACAGTTAAGCGCGGGATAGAGACGGATATGACGCATAGTTTAGACCTGTGATGGGACCAGCACAGGTCCGTGAATCGGCACGATGTTCAATGTGCGCTGACGAGCCATCCGTTCATTGACCCGTGTTCTGTCTTTCACATCGCCAGCCAGTTGTCCGCATGCGGCATCTATGTCATCACCACGCGTTTTGCGCACTGTGACCGTGATCCCCGCGTCGGCAACAATTTTGGCAAAGGCTTGTACTTGTTCTGGCTTGGAACGGGTCAGCCCAGAAACTGGGAATGGATTGAACGGTATCAGGTTGAACTTGCACCAAGCACCTGGAAATGCTTTCACCAGGTCGACCAGTTCTCGCGCGTTGGCAGATGAGTCATTGACCCCATCCAGCATGCAGTACTCAAAAGTGATGAAGTCACGTGGCGCGAAGGCGAGGTAGCGGTGACAGGCCGCCATTAACTCCGCCAAAGGATACTTCAGGTTCAATGGCACCAACCCGTTGCGCAGGGCGTCGTTGGGCGCGTGCAAAGAAACCGCCAGGGCCACCGGACAATCCTCTGCCAAGCGATCCATCATAGGCACAATTCCCGAAGTGGATACCGTCACACGACGGCGCGACAGGCCGTAACCATGGTCATCCAGCATGACCCGCAAAGCCGGAATCAATGCGGTGTAGTTTTGAAGCGGCTCGCCCATCCCCATCATCACCACATTGGAGATCACTCGCTCTTCACTCTTTAAATGTCGGCGCAGGTAGTGTTCGGCAAACCAAAGCTGCGCAATGATTTCAGCACTTGTAAGATTTCGGCTAAACCCCTGATGCCCCGTCGAACAAAAGCGGCAACCGACCGCGCAACCGGCCTGCGATGAAATGCAAAGGGTGCCACGGTCTTGTTCAGGAATGAAAACCGCCTCGACAGCGTTTCCACCACCCACATCAAAAAGCCATTTGATGGTGCCGTCACTGGACGCATGCTGCGACATCACCACCAAACCCTCGACGCACGCGACACCTTGCAACTTGTCGCGCAATGATTTGGCCAGATTACTCATCCCGGCAAAATCTGAAACCCCTTTTTGGTGGATCCAGCGAAAGAGTTGCACCGCCCGGAACCGCTTTTCCCCAAGCTGTTCGCAATACGCGGCCAAGCCCTCGAGATCAAGTTCGAGCAGATTGACCGTCATAGATTGGTCTCTTAGCGGCCGTAAATATTCATGCCGGGGAAGAAGAACGCCATCTCGACGGCGGCGGTCTCAGGAGCGTCAGAGCCATGAACAGCGTTTGCGTCTATGCTGTCTGCAAAATCGGCACGAATAGTGCCAACAGCGGCCTTCTTCGGGTCGGTTGCACCCATCAGTTCACGGTTCTTTGCAATGGCGCCTTCACCTTCAAGCACTTGAATCATGACCGGTCCGGAAATCATGAACCCGACCAAGTCCTTGAAGAAAGGACGCTCTTTGTGCACGCCGTAAAACGCTTCGGCTTCGCCGCGTGACAAATGCACCATTTTGGATGCCACGATTTTCAAACCAGCGGCTTCGAAGCGTGCATATATTTGACCAATGACATTCTTTGCCACTGCATCGGGCTTGATGATGGAGAGAGTACGTTCGATAGACATGAATTTTCCTGAGCAAAAGTAATTAAAAGATCAGTGGACCAAAGCGTTCAATTTTAGCCTGAAGCGGCTGAGCGTCCGGGTATCCACAGACGGACCTAGGGAAAATCAACGGCCTCGGTTGGGTGCTCTGCGTCCACCTGTAGAACTTGACCCCGGGCGGCGCTTTCCAGCCTCCAGGCGTTGGCGCGAGTAACTGTCTGCACCGATGTAACCCAGAGATGTTTTCATCGGGTCTGGTTGGCCGGACGATGGGGCTCGCGCGCGACTTACAGGGTTAGCGTTAGATCCCATTGGATCCGGCAAACTTGCCCCGGACCGAGCGCCATTGTTCGGCCCAATTCGCCCCCGGCCAGCGCCTTTTCTGGCAAAACCGTCCTTCTGTGATGCAACTGATCCACCCCTTTGAACGCGAACTGACGACTGGCCGACCTGAGGGCCGCCGGGTCCCGTCGAGTGCGATGCGCGCATCAGTAAGGCAATGTCGGTCGCATCCAGCTCCATCCAAGCGCCGCGTTTTAAACCGCGCGGCAAGACCATCGACCCGTAACGGATACGAATCAAGCGACTCACCGCGTGTCCGACGGCTTCAAACATTCGTCGAACTTCCCGATTGCGCCCCTCAGAAATCGTTACGCGGTACCAACAATTGGAGCCCTCACCACCACCCGCTTCAATGGCGCCAAAATGCGCTGGCCCATCTCCAATATTGACCCCGGAAAGCAGCTTTTGCTTTTCCTCGGCGGTGAGCGCCCCGAGAACACGCACCGCGTATTCGCGCTCCAATCCGAACCGGGGATGCATCAAATTGTTGGCCAACTCACCAGAACTGGTGAACAGCAGCAGACCTTCGGTATTCAAATCCAGACGCCCCACCGATTGCCACTTGCCCTGAAACAGCTTGGGCAATCTGCGAAACACTGTAGGCCGGTTTTGCGGGTCATCATGGGTCACCACTTCACCGGCTGGCTTGTGATAAGCAATGACCCGGGCTGCTGGCGGTTGGATTCTGAATCGAATGGGTCGCCCATTCACTTTGACCTGATCGCCAAATTGCACCCGTTGACCAATGTGGGCCGGCTCATTGTTCACGCTGATGCGCCCTTCAAGAATCAGCTGTTCCATTTCCAAACGGGATCCCACGCCGGCCTGAGCCAGAACCTTATGCAACTTTGGAGATTCCGGTTGAGGCTGGAGCACCCGCTTCTCTGGCGCGACTTGATCGTCTTGTCCTGCATTCTCAATCTCAGCATCAAAATGTCCTGAAATGACGTCGTCGAACAGGCGCTTGTCTTCGGTTTGCGCCGATCGCACATCAGGCGCGTTCCCGATGTCGTTAGGTTCAGTCATGGATTGGCCCTTCAGGAGGATTTGGTTGCTCTTGAGTTGACAAGGAAACAACACTCGAATAGTCCGGAGCGACGAAATCGGCACCGGGTAAAGCATCAACGTCCCGGACCAAGACGTCGGAACCGAAGGCGAGTTCTGCAGTCCCTGAATCGGGCATTTCCGAAAGTTCGCCAGAACTTGGCGCCGCAGACGAAGGTAATGGAAGCTGATCCAAGGACTCCAAACCAAAATCATCCAAAAAGTGGCGTGTTGTGGCAAACAATGCCGGGCGCCCCACAGTGTCACGGTGACCAATGACTTCAATCCAACCTCGGTCTTCCAGTTGTTTAATGGTCAGGGAATTGACAGTAACGCCACGGATATCCTCAATGTCGCCGCGGGTCACAGGTTGGCGATATGCAATGATGGCCAGTGTTTCGAGCGTGGCTCGCGCATATCGAGGTGGCTTTTCTGGGTGTAATCGATCAAGATGGCGCCGCATTTCCGGGCGACTTTGAAAGCGCCAGCCGCTGGCAAGTGCGACCAATTCAACGCCTCGCAAAGACCACTCGGCTTGAAGGTCTGCCAGCATCTGCTTCACACTGTCCGCCGAGACGGCGTCGTCCAGCAGAGTCCGCATGTCACGTACTGATAGGGGCTGCTGGGCGCAGAGAAGCGAAGTTTCGAGGATGCGCTTTGCATCCGCAGTCATCATGAGGTACTCATCCCCTAAAAAAGGCTTGACAGTCAATAAAGGAATCCAGCGCTGACGCCGGAAAATTTGACAGTTGGGTCAACGGTGAAGTAGTTCACAGAAAGCGCGGCTCAGTGGCCGGTTTCGCGTTCATTGTAGTGGATGCCCCACTGCGCCAACGCTCTCACAAAGTCAATTGGCATAAGGGCTTGAAATGACAACACACGCCCATCGATGGGGTGGTTAAAACTCAGGTGATAAGCGTGCAATGCCTGACGGTGCATACCCGCAAGTGCTCGTCCACCATAAGTCACATCGGCGACCAAGGGATGCCCGACTGATGCCATGTGCACGCGAATCTGGTGCGTGCGGCCGGTGTG
>DFWT01000065.1:0-5804 GCA_002381045.1 Rhodoferax sp. UBA4127 | reverse complement strand
CCACCACCATCAAGCCGCTGGTATCTTTGTCCAGGCGATGGACAATTCCCGCTCGTGGAAGATTGAACGCCCGCGCATCCATCCCCAGTAAGGCATTCATCACAGTGCCGCTCCAGTTGCCCGGTGCCGGATGAACCACCATACCCGCTGCCTTGTTGATGACCAGCAAATGCTCATCAGAAAACACAATTTCGAGCGGGATCGCCTCGGCGCGAAAAGCCTGACTTTGTGGCGTCGGGCGCAGTTCAATGCTGCCGCGATCTGACACTTTGGTTTTTTGGGCAGTCTTACTGATGCACTTGCCATTGACCGAAACCGCACCAGACTGAACCAGTTGCTGCAAGTAGCTACGGGAAAACTCTGGCACCAGCGCTACCAAGGCCACGTCAAGCCTGGAACCAGGCTCGACCAAGGAAAAATCAAGTCGCCGAACTTCGAGATCGGGTACCAACTCACCCTCGGACACGGGGTCATCCAATTCAGGGGTCGTCGATATAATCACCGGAGTTTTCAATGAGAAAGTCACGCTACATGTCAAGAGCCAAATTATCTGCTGTCTGCCTGTGTGCGTCGGCTCTTGCCTTGTTGGTCGCTGGATGCACCACAAAACCGGTAGACCCAACTGCCGAGTGGAGCCCGAACAAAATTTACGCCGAAGCCAAGGACGAAGTCAGCACTGGCGCCTATGAAAAGGCAATCCAGCTGTATGAAAAACTGGAAGGCCGGGCTGCCGGCACTCCGCTGGCTCAGCAAGCACAACTCGATAAGGCTTACGCACACTTCAAGGCAGGCGAGCCGGCACTGGCGACCGCCGCCCTGGACCGTTTCATGAAACTGCACCCGGCCAGCCCCGCTCTGGATTACGCGCTTTATCTCAAGGGCGTGGTCAATTTCAACGATGACTTGGGATTGTTTTCCGCTGTGACACGCCAGGATCTGGCCGAACGTGATCAAAAAGCGGCGAAAGAGTCTTTTGAGTCCTTTAAAGAGTTGGTGACTCGTTTTCCCGAGTCACGATACGCGGCAGACGCCACCGCGCGCATGGGCTACATTGTGAATTCACTGGCCCAATCGGAGGTGCACGTGGCTCGCTACTACTACCAACGCGGCGCCTATCTGGCAGCTATCAACCGTTCCCAAACTGCCATAACCGACTACGCTCAGGTACCGGCGGTTGAGGAAGCGCTGTACATCATGGTGAGGTCCTATGATGCGCTGGGTATGAACGATCTGCGCGACGACACCACTCGGGTGCTAGAAAAATCCTTCCCGCAGACCACTTACCTCACCCAAGGTTTCAAGACAAGAAGCGACCCCTGGTGGAAAGTTTGGTGACCCCATGATCGCGCTTGGCTATCGGCTCTCCGCGGCCACTGGCACCCACAAAGGCGACCGGGCCTACCAGCAAGATCAAGTCATGCTGTTCAGTCACCCCAGGGTCAAGGGTTGCATCTTGGCTGTTCTGGCCGATGGCATGGGCGGACGCAGTGGCGGACGCAAAGCCTCTGACCAGGTCATGATGACTGCCAAGCAATTGTTTGAGCGCTATCTGCCAGATCTGGATGACCCAGTAGACACACTCCGGCAACTGGTAATGCAAGCGCACACCGTGATTAAACTCACCGCGCTGTCGTCCGAGGAAGAGCCGCACAGCACCTTGGCGGCCTGCTTGATTCATCCTGGCGGTGACTGTTACTGGGCACATGTCGGGGACTCCAGGATTTACCATTTTCATGGTCAACGCCTGGTGTACCGGACCCTGGACCATTCCTATGTTCAGACCTTGGTGGACCGGGGCGAAATTTCCGCCGCTGAGGCGTCGTTCCATCCGCAGTCCAATATTTTGATGGGCTGCTTGGGTGCCGAGAAAGACCCCCCTGCAGCGCACCACTTCATCCCGCGCCTGAAGCCCGGTGACATTCTTATGGCTTGCAGTGATGGCCTTTGGCATTACTTTAGCGACTTGGAATTAGGCTCAGTGTTGGCTAACCTGTCACCCAGGGATGCCAGTGAATTTTTGATAGAAAAAGCCAGGGTGCGGGCCAAAGGCATTGGAGATAACCTGTCTTTGGTCATCATCAAGCTCGAACCCCTGCAACCGCAGGAAATGGAACCCGAATAAAGCCGGCTGCTGTGGCTGTTGGAACTCAGTTGGGTACTGGCAGACTGTCTGCGGCCTTGCCCTGCTGACGCAATCGTTTTTCCAGATCGGCTCTACGTTTCTGTGCTTCGGCAAGTTTGTCCAGATAGGCGCGCTCGAACTGCGCCGAATCGGATGGCGGTATTGCTGAGGGATCTTCTGGCGTGCGTGGCGTCGATTTCATCGGTGCATTCAAGCGCTCGGCATTTTTTTCATTGTTGCGGGCCTGACGTTCCAGCGCCTGCAGGCGCGCTTGCTCTGCTTGGTCGGCCAATTGTTGCTGACGTTCCGGTGATAACTTATCCTGAATCCGATTGATTGCATCAATGGCCTGGGTTTGCCGTTCCAATTCATTGAGCAACAGCTCTCGGCGGCGCAATTCGTCCAATACCTCACGCCGCTCGCGCCTTGCCTGAGTCAGGCAATCGTTCACCGAAAAACGTTGATAGCAGGCCTGCTGCTGGCGCTGGTAAATGGCCTCCTGCTCAGCGCGCTTCTGCGACACCCGCAATCGCTCTGCCGTCGGATCCAGTGGCGGGGTGACATCCTGCCCCAAGCANNCAGAACAAACTTACAACCAACACAAAAAACAAGGATGCCAAGTGCCTCATGTGAGTCGGGTGTCCACATCACGACGGTCAAGCGCAAGAAATTCTGCAGATTGCATTTCTTGAAGTCTTGATACGGTTCGCACAAATTCGTTCGCCATTTGGCCCTCGGTGTAGAGTTCCTGGGCGGGCACTGCAGCCGAAATGATTAGTTTGACGCGTCGGTCATAAAGCACGTCCACCAGCCACGTGAAACGCCTTGCCTCAGAAGACATGCGCGGGGGCATTTGTGGTACACCGCTCAACAAAACCGTATGAAACTGGGTGGCAATTTCAAGGTAGTCGTGTTGTGACCGGGGTCCACCGCAAAGTGCTTTGAAATCAAACCATACCAGGGCACCCGCTTTGCGGTGCGCAAAAATTTTGCGTGTCTCAATATTTAGTACCGGATCTTCGTCTTGCGACTCCGCCAATCGGTCAAAGGCGCTTTGCATCGCAGCGTCTGCCGCCTCATTCAATGGCGTGTGGTACAGCTCCAACTGCTGCATGGTTTGGCCCCGATAGTCGGTGCCGTTATCCACACTAATCACATGAAGACGCTGGTTGAGCAAGGCAATGGCCGGCAAAATTCGATCGCGGTGCAGTCCATTCGGGTACAAGTCATCGGGCTTGAAATTGGATGTGGTCACCAGCCCCACGCCTTGCTCAAACAAGGCCGCAAGCAAACGGTGCAGGATCATTGCGTCGGTCACATCCGAGACGTGAAACTCATCGAAACAGATCAACTTGTGCTTCTCTGAGATGCGCTTGGCCAGCAGGTTCAGCGGGTTAACGGTGCCCTGCATGGCTGCCAGTTCACGATGCACTTCACGCATGAACTCATGAAAATGCAGACGGGTTTTACGATTAAGTGGGACGGCTGTATAAAAACAGTCCATCAAAAAACTTTTGCCGCGCCCTACCCCGCCATACATGTACACACCACGAGGAATCGGTGGACGATTGATGATCTTCTTGAACGCATTGGAACGCTGCTCGCGGTACTTTCCCCAAGCCCTTGAACAGGCCTCCAGAGCAGCCACCGCGCGCAATTGCGCCGGGTCTGACACATAGCCCCGCGCAAGCAACTCGTCTTGGTAAATTTTCCTGACTGTCACTGGCGCGCTCTATTTATTGAAGCACCTAGCGCTTAATTTATAAGGGCTAGGCGTCTATTTTTCCAAACTTTAAAAATTCAGAGTGCGCTTGTCGACGGCCAATGCCGCCTCCTTGGTGGACTCGCTCAATGACGGATGTGCATGGCAAATGCGCGCGATGTCTTCACTGCTGGCGCGAAACTCCATGGCCATCACACATTCCGCGATCAACTCGCTGGCCATGGGACCAACAATGTGAACGCCCAGAATTTCATCGGTGGTGGCGTCCGCCAACATCTTGACCATGCCTGTGGTGTCGCCCAATGCGCGCGCGCGGCCATTGGCCAAAAACGGGAAGGTGCCCGCCCGGTAAGCCACGCCATCGGCCTTGAGTTGCTGCTCAGTGCGACCCACCCATGCAATCTCAGGGCTGGTGTAAATCACCCAGGGTATGGTGTTGAAGTTGACGTGTCCGTGCTGACCCGCAATGCGCTCAGCCACCGCCACACCCTCTTCTTCAGCCTTGTGGGCCAGCATTGGGCCCCGCACCACATCACCCACGGCCCACACGCCAGGCAGGTTGGTTTTGCACTCGGCGTCTACCACAATCGCGCCTCGCTCATCAAGCTGCAGACCCACCGCTTCCGCGTTCAAACCAATGGTATTCGGTACCCGCCCAATTGACACAATCAGTTTGTCTACATCCAATGCTTGGGCTTCGCCCTTTGCATTGGTCCAGGCCACATTCACGCCCTTCTTGCCGACCTTGATTTCACCGACTTTCACGCCCAGTTCAATCTTCAGGCCTTGCTTCACAAACGCCTTTTGCGCTTCCTTCGCAATTTGTTGATCGACCGCGCCCAGAAAGTCGGGCAACCCTTCCAGAATCGTGACTTCTGAGCCCAGGCGACGCCAGACCGAACCCATCTCCAGACCGATCACACCCGAACCAATCAAGCCCAATTTCTTGGGTACCGAGGTCATGGCCAAAGCACCGTCGTTGGACAGGATGTTTTCCTCATCAAACGGTGTACCGGGTAGCGTCCGGGCGTTGGAACCAGTGGCCACAATGATCTGCTGCCCCACCAAAGCGTCTTCGGTTGCACCCACCACCTTAAGTTCGTAACCACCGTCCACTGCACGCACAAACGAGGCGCGGCCATGGAAAAACGTCACTTTGTTCTTTTTGAACAAGTACAAAATGCCGTCGTTGTTTTGTTTGACCACCGCATCTTTGCGACCCACCATCTTGCCCGCATCCATGCTCAAGCCCTTGACAGTGATGCCGTGGTCGGCAAAATGGTGGCTAGCCTGCTCAAAATGCTCACTGGACTGCAACAACGCCTTGCTGGGAATACATCCCACATTGGTGCAAGTGCCCCCCGGTGCTGGGCCACCCGCCGCGTTTTTCCACTCGTCAACACAGGCCACTATTTTGCCCAACTGGGCAGCCCGAATGGCGGCGATATAGCCACCAGGCCCGCCACCGATCACGATCACATCAAATTGCTTGCTCATACTTTTCCTTAATTGGTTCAAGAGGCCTGAATTCACAGCGTGACTTCAACCAGTCACACCGCGGAACCGGCTTTGCCGGCCCGCTGGTGTTGCCCCTGCAAGGGGGTGGCGAAGCGACACGGAGTGCGCGAAGCCTGGGGTGTGCTTTTAGATGTCAAACAGGAGTCGAGCGGGGTCTTCCAATGCTTCCTTCATCGCCACCACACCCAACACGGCTTCACGACCGTCAATGATGCGGTGGTCGTAGGACATGGCCAGATAGTTGATCGGCCTGACGACGACCTGGCCGTTTTCGACAACGGCGCGGTCCTTGGTCGCGTGAATGCCAAGAATCGCCGATTGCGGAGGATTGATGATCGGCGTCGACATCATCGAACCGAAGATACCGCCGTTGGAGATGGAGAAGGTGCCGCCGGACAGGTCTTCCAGGCCCAGTTTGCCGTCCTTGGCCTTCTGGCCGAA
>DFWT01000021.1:1846-3783 GCA_002381045.1 Rhodoferax sp. UBA4127 | reverse complement strand
ATTTTGCAGGTCTATATTGTCGATGTGACGTTGGCCAGCCCTGCGCTGGAAACCGAGACCCTCGCCCGCTTTCCTGACCACCCGCACATTCGCCCTAGCCCCGACATGGCGTACAAGCTGGTGACTCAAGCACCTGCGCAAATGACCGAACGCCCTGTGGTCGTGGGCTTTGGCCCCTGCGGAATTTTCGCGGCTTTGGTTTTGGCACAAATGGGTTTCAAACCCATCGTGCTAGAGCGTGGCAAACCTGTGCGCGAACGCACCAAAGACACCTGGGATTTGTGGCGCAAACACAATCTGCATTCTGAGAGCAATGTGCAATTTGGCGAAGGCGGTGCCGGCACGTTTTCAGACGGCAAGCTGTACAGCCAAATCAAAGACCCGCGCCATTTGGGCCGCAAGGTGATGCAAGAATTTGTCAAAGCCGGCGCACCCGAAGACATTTTGTTTGAAGCGCACCCGCACATTGGCACTTTCAAGCTTGTGAAAGTAGTGGAGAATTTGCGCGCACAAATCATTGCATTGGGCGGCGAAATTCGCTTTCAACAGCGCTTGACCGATGTGCACATTGAAGATGGCAAGCTACAAGCCATCACCGTGCTGGACGTGGCGAAAAACGAAACTTACCAACTTCCCGCACAGCACGTGGTGCTGGCACTGGGGCATAGCGCGCGCGACACCTTTGAAATGTTGCATGAACGCGGTGTGTACATAGAAGCCAAGCCCTTTTCCATCGGCTTTCGCATCGAGCACCCGCAAAGCATCATCGACAAAGCGCGCTGGGGCAAACACGCGGGCAACCCCATTTTGGGCGCGGCCGATTACAAGCTGGTGCACCACGCCAACAATGGCCGCGCGGTTTACAGCTTTTGCATGTGTCCAGGTGGCACGGTGGTGGCAGCCACCAGCGAAGTGGGCCGCGTGGTCACCAACGGCATGAGCCAGTATTCGCGCAACGAGCGCAACGCGAACGCCGGCATGGTGGTCGGCATTGATCCGAGCGATTACCCCGCCGACGCCGCCCAGTACGAGGTGCACCTGGGCGCCAGCTACGGTGTCGAGGCGCTGGGCGCCGGACATCATCACCCGCTGTCCGGCATCGTGCTGCAGCGCCAGCTTGAATCGCATGCCTACGGGCTCGGTGGCGGCGACTACAGCGCACCCGCCCAGCTGGTGGGCGACTTCATCGCGGGCAAGCCCTCGAGCCAGCTGGGCGATGTGATGCCCTCCTACAAGCCCGGCGTGCGCCTGGGCGATCTGCGCACGGCCCTGCCCGGCTATGCCATCGAGGCGCTGCGCGAGGCCTTGCCGGCATTTGGTCGCAAGATCAAGGGCTTCGACCGGCACGACGCGGTGCTGACCGGCGTCGAAACCCGCACCTCGTCGCCTCTGAAGATGGGCCGAGACGACCATTTCCAGAGCCTCAACACCCGCGGCCTGTACCCCGCGGGCGAAGGGGCCAGCTACGCCGGCGGCATCCTGTCAGCGGGTGTGGACGGCATCAAGGTCGGCGAAGCGGTGGCTCGCTGCATGCTGAGGCTGGCCTGAGCCGCAATCGGCGCGCCAGGGTGGCTTCGCGACCAACCCAGGACATACTCAAGAACAATAGCAACATTCGGCCATTCGGCGCTGGGAAATGGCCAATTTCTTTCGAAATATCCAGTCTGGAGTGCTGGACACCCCGGCCAGCCGCCCGAAGGCTCGTTCGCTCAGCCCTGACGTGCCTGCAACGCGGCGATGCGCTCCTCGATCGGCGGGTGCGTGGAAAACAGCTTGCCGATGCCGCCCGCGATGCCCATGGCGGCCATGCTCTTGGGCAGTTCGGCGGTGTGCACACCGCCCAGGCGGGCCAGCGCGTTGATCATGGGCTGCTTGCGGCCCATCAGGCTCGCGGCTCCCGCATCGGCGCGGAACTCGCGCTGGCGCGAGAACCAGGC
>DFWT01000021.1:1152-1808 GCA_002381045.1 Rhodoferax sp. UBA4127 | reverse complement strand
TCACGCCCTGGATCAGCGTCATCGTCACCATGTCGCCGTTGGCGATGTGCGCCACCTCGTGGCCGATCACCGCCTCGACCTCTTCGTGCGTCATGTTCTGCAGCAGCCCGGTGGACACGGCCACCAGGGCCGAGTTCTTGAAGGCGCCGGTGGCAAAGGCGTTGGGGTCGCCCTCGAAGATGCCGACGTCGGGCATGCCGATGCCCGCCTTGTCGGCCAGTTTCTTCACCGTGTCCACAATCCAGGCTTCGTCTGCGTTGGACGGCTGGTTGATGATGCGCACGCCCGATGTCCACTTGGCCATGGGTTTGCTGATCAAAAGGGAGATGATGGCGCCGCCGAAACCCATGACCAAGGCAAAGCCAAGCAGCGCGCCAAGGTTCAAGCCGTTGGCAGTCAGGTAGCGGTTCACGCCCAAAAGACTGGCAACAATGCCAAGTACCGCAACCACCATCACATTGGTGAGAACAAACAACAATATTCGCTTCATACGATCTTTCTTCAAAACAACGGATCATCCGTTTGACGGGACGAATGGTAGTGGCGACTGCGTGATTTTCAAGATCGTTGCCCCGCAAATCCACATGTGAAATAACGATTTGCGGCCATGCACAGCGACTCCGGTCGCGTCGCTGGCAGCGGCTCACATTGGCAAG
>DFWT01000021.1:0-1120 GCA_002381045.1 Rhodoferax sp. UBA4127 | reverse complement strand
GCATGGCCGAACAGCACCAAGTGCGATTGCGCCCATAGTCCGCGCAGTTCACCGAACACGCTGCCCCAATCCTTCGCTACCAAGGCTGACCACAAAGCATCTGGTGCACGCATCAGGGCGGCGTTTTCATCAAAGAGTGTCAGCGCATCTCGGGTGGGGCCACGCACCGGCGCAATGCCAGTTTTGGCAATATGCGCCACATGCAGCTGGTTCAACCGCTTCTTGGTCTGTGGGAAATGCAGCCAGGCAAGGCCATTCAAAAAATCATGCAAACCCTCTCGAGTTGGCACCTGCGCACTGTCAAAAATGAACTGTTCATAGGCTGTGTTAGCTGGCATTGCAGACTGCACGACAAATTTGACCGCTGGTCGATTAGCCTGCGCCAGACTGGCTTGTGCCTGCAGATTCAACGCGCTTGATGTGGTTGAACCTGCCAATATCCGCTGTGCCGCAGGCTCACCTAATCCGTGCAAAGGTCCAAGCCAAGGGACGCTCCAGTCAATGGATGCGATCCAATCTGCTTTGGACTTGTCAGCAGTCACATTGGCGCTGTGGCAATCAAGCGCCATGGCAGCACCTCGCCGCCACACAGCGGTTTGAGTTCGGCCTGTCCCATTGGAAAACTGGTTG
The DNA here is from genome assembly GCA_002381045.1 of Rhodoferax sp. UBA4127. Lineage (GTDB taxonomy): Bacteria > Pseudomonadota > Gammaproteobacteria > Burkholderiales > Burkholderiaceae_C > Rhodoferax. The sequence goes on along the minus strand of DFWT01000021.1, from coordinate 490 downwards.
GTGCCGTCCAATCTTCTCGCCGCAAAGTGATGGTTCCAATGTTGCGAGGCAGGCCGTAAAAATCGGGGCCGTAGAAGCTCGCAAATGCCTCCAGTTTGTCCACTGCACCCACAGAGTCAAAGGCTTGCGCATAGAGTTCCATGGCCGCGTAGGCGGTATAGCAGCCAGCGCAGCCACTGGCATGCTCTTTAAGATGTGCCGGATGCGGCGCGCTGTCGGTACCCAAAAAGAACTTGGGGCTTGCACTGGTGGCAGCGGCCAGCAGCGCCTGTCGATGGGTCTCACGCTTGAGGACCGGAAGGCAATAGTAGTGAGGCCGAATTCCGCCCGAAAAAATGGCATTGCGATTGAACAGCAGATGGTGCGCCGTCAGCGTGGCAGCGGTGAACATGTCGGTACTTTGGACGTACTGCGCCGCCTCGCGTGTGGTGATGTGCTCAAAGACGATCTTGAGTTCCGGAAAGTCGCGCCGCAGGGGAATCAATTGGGT
>DFWT01000144.1:374-3556 GCA_002381045.1 Rhodoferax sp. UBA4127 | reverse complement strand
ACCTTCAAGGCGCCCTCGAGAATTTGCGTGAGGTCAGTGGGCGTCCATTGACCGTCATCGGCACGCGAAAAATCGCGTAATCCACTCACAATGTCTTTCACCCGGTTCAGGCCGTCTCGCGACTCTTTCAACAAAGTTGGGATGTCTTCACGCAGGTAGTCCAGATCAATCCGCTTGGCAGTTGCCTGGAGCGCGGCTCTATGTTCCTCGGGCAACGCCGTCAGCGTTTTTTGGTATTGATCTATCAGGTCAAACAACTGCTTCACATAGTCAGCCAGCGAGCCCATGTTGGAGGTTACAAAGCCCACCGGGTTATTGATCTCATGCGCCACCCCTGCTGCCAATTGGCCTACTGCGGCCAACTTCTCAGACTGAAGCAAGCGATTCTGAGCTTGCTGCAATTTTGTGAGTGTCTCCGTCAGGTCGCGCGTGCGCTCCTGCACCCTCATCTCAAGCGACTGGTTGGCAGCTTCCAGCGCGACTTGGCTCTTCTTGACTGCTTCATTGGCCTGAACCAAGCGCTGATTGCGCTCTGTCAACAGGGTGAATAACTCCAACAGGGAGTCACTGTAAATGGCGTGCGCGGCTTCTTGCGATTCACCCAGGGCTTCAAACGCCTGCATTGGAGATTTACCGGATTCAATTGCCTGCACTTGACGCGGTATCCGTTGGTCTTCCATCAAAATATGAAAACTTAACCAACTCGTCAAAAAGCGCAGCAAATCCGTACCCGACAGCGAACCTTCGTTTTCGTACTGGGCACGCATCTGCGTCAACTCATTGACGAACGCCACATGAGACTGGTGGTGGTGCGCCAGGTAGTCACGGGCCAATTGCTTTTGGGCCATGAAGTGTTCTTCGTCATGAAAATGCACTGCCGCATACCGCGTCAGGTTGTCCAGCAGCGGTCCCACCGCCCGTTTGGCCGCATCACCATTCAACGCCAAATGCGGCGCGGCCTGGTTGATCATGTTCACCAAGGCCCGGTGTTGCGTGTCAATCAGTTCAATGCCCGTCTCAAACTGCGGGCTCCAGGCCATCAGCTTCATACCAGCGGTTGACTTGTTCTTTTCCAGTTCATAGTCTGCCAAATCCAAGTTCATGGGGTTTTCCTTTGTACAGATCAAGTCACGGCTGCGCTTGGTGGTTGCCATACCTCAGCGGTAAGACTCAATCCATTTGAGCGCTCGAAGTCAACAATCTTTTTGATAACCGATTCATCAAGTGCATGCCCAGCCGTCAGCATCAACAGCCCACTGGGTGTGATCAGATCGCGCGACAGTTTCATCCCCGGCTTCAAGCCAATGGACGACACCGTCACTTCAACCCATCGGTCCTGTCGGACCTGCGTTTTTGGTCGCGCACCACATAGCACCATCAGAGCATCTACAACCGTTGGATCGTACCGTCGCCTGGCGCCTTGCAAAATCACGTCTTGTGCCTGACCAGGCTCCAATTTGCGCTGCGCCAGCAACCCAATTTGCAAGCCGTCGTAGTCACTGGCTACTGACAATATCCGCGCACCCACAGGGATGGCCTCCCCTGCAATGTGCCGGGGGTAACCGGCACCATCCCAGCGCTCAAGGTGGTTGAGAATGATCTGCACAGCACCTTTGAGTTCTTCAAGCGGCATGAGCGCGGCCTCAGCCCGCTCCGGGTACTTGCGGAACTCCTCCAACTGACGGGTATTGAGCATAACCACCGGTGTGTTGATCAACTCATCAGGAAAACCAACCTTGCCGATTTCATGCAGCAAAGCCGCCACAAAAATTTCCTGAGCCTGTTTGTTGTCCAGCCCCATTTGCAGCGCCAGCCGTTTGGCCAGATCGGCCACCCGCCGTGAGTGCCCCGCCAGGTCTTTGTGACGCATTTCAATCAAAGAGGTAAACACCTTGATCGAAGTCACAAAATTGCTCTTAAGTCGATCAACCGCCTGCTGCAAGTCTTTGGTGCGCTCTTGTACCTTGACCTCTAAACTGGCGTTAAGGGTCTTTAATTCAGCGTTTTGTTGCTTGATCAAGGCCTGCAAACGCGCTTGTTCCAGCACCATGAGCCGATGCTGAAGTGCGCTGCGCACGATCAGTAGTATGTCGTTGTCATCCCAAGGCTTGGCAATGTAGCGGTAGATTTCACCCTTGTTGATGGCCGCCATTACCGACGTGATATCGGCATAGCCAGTAAGCAGTAAACGCATGCTGTCGGGCCAGCGCAAACGTACCTGCTCCAAGAACGCCGCACCATCCATTTCAGGCATGCGCATGTCAGAGATGACCAGATCGAAAGGCTGGGTTTCTAGCAGAGCAAGGCCAGCTTTGCCGCCCTCCGCGATCTGAACCTGAAACCCTTTGGCCCTGAACAACCGACGCAATGCGGAAAGAATGCCTGGCTCATCATCAACGCAAAGAATCGTGGCCGACTGCACATCAGGTACTGCAACCGATTCGTTCTCACTCATACCAAGTGTTCTCCATGAAACTGCGCTGACCTGAACGGAAAAACTGACTGTCGGTCATACGTCAGCAGGGTATCATGCCCGCCGGTCTGGTTGCTATCAATTTTACTGCGGTAGGGATATGATCAATGCGCACGATTGTCCGTAGTCACTTGCCTATTTCGCGATTCGTTGTACCGCAAAAAAATCCCGGAATGAACCAAAAGTGCAGATTGAGTTGCGCTAAGACAAAACAACAGAACACTTTTTTCGACTCGGTTGACTGACAATGCGGCTCAATAAAGCCCCTTCTGGAGTAAATCTTGAGGACGACAAAGCAAAAAATTTGGATCCAGCTCTTGACCACCATTGCGGTCGCTTTGCTGGTCGTCTGGACCGGGGTGATCATGTGGCAAAGCCATGCCACGCGCCAGGCGGCGCTGTCCCAAGCTGATGACTTTTCTAGCAGCATGCACGACGCCACCATGGCCGGCCTGACCGGCANNTTTCTGGACCAGGTCAAGCAGTTGGGGTCGATCCGTGATGTGCGTGTCTTGCGCGGCCCGGCGGTGATCAACACCTTTGGGGCGGGTACAGAAAAGGACGATGCCAAACCCGACGCACTGGAGCAACAGGCCCTGCAAACCGGACAGACTATCGTGCAGGTGGAGTCCGATGCCAAGGGCGAATACCTGCGCGCAGTGCGCCCGGCACTGGCATCCAAGAACTACCTTGGCAAAGACTGCACCAC
>DFWT01000144.1:0-200 GCA_002381045.1 Rhodoferax sp. UBA4127 | reverse complement strand
GTGCGGCGAGTGCGTGGAGGCACTGACACCATATTTGGCGCCTCCAGTCACATCGCCAGCGGCAATGTCGACTTGTCGGCGCGAACCGAGCTGCAATCCAGTGCGCTGGAAAAAACTGCTGCCTCCATGGCCGAGGTCACCGAGGCGGTGAACCAAAATGCCGAACACGCCCGACATGCCAATCAGCTGGCCCAAAGTGC
>DFWT01000175.1 GCA_002381045.1 Rhodoferax sp. UBA4127 | reverse complement strand
GAGAGCGGCAAACTGGTGGCTGAACTGCCGCGCCTTTGGCTGGGAGCGCCAGTACCTGTGACATGGCATGGGGTTGAACACATTAGCAATGCACTGGCACAGGGGAAGGGCTTACTTTTCCTGACGCCACACCTTGGCTGTTTTGAAGTCACCGCGCAGGACTATGCCCGGCAGTTTGGTCAAACGCATCAACCCATCACGGTGTTGTTTCGCCCATCGCGTCAGGCTTGGTTGTCGGCCCTGGTGCGCAAGGCACNNCGATCGCCCTGGCATGTGCGGCGCACCTACCACCCTGGCCGGTGTGAAGCAAATGCTGAAGGCGCTCAAGCGGGGAGAGTCCGTGGGCTTGCTGCCTGACCAGGTGCCACCGCAGGGGATGGGTGTGATGGCGCCGTTTTTTGGCCGCGATGCTTACACCATGACCTTGTCGGCACGGCTGGCGCAGCAAACTGGCGCCACCATACTGACGGTTTGGGGCGAACGGCTAAGTTGGGGCCGTGGTTTTTGTGTGCATGTTCGGCCATTTGTGGGTGACTTGCCGCAAGACCTGGCTGGGGCTGCGGCGTCCATCAATCGCGTTATGGAGGCGCTGGTCATGGAATGTCCCGGCCAGTACCTGTGGGGTTACGCGCGCTACAAAATGCCGCGCGAAACACCCTAAGCCTGGACATCGCCTACCGCTATGTGGACACAACTGACATTGTTTTTATTGCGCCTGAGCGCAGTGTTGCCGCTTTCCTGGTTGCGCGCCTTGGGAGCCCTGCTGGGCTGGGTCTTGTGCCGCATGGTGCCCTCACGCCGCCGCGTAGTGCAAACCAATTTAGCCTTGTGTTTTCCTGAACTGACCGAAGCCCAGCGCACCGCGCTGACCGGTGATGTGTTTGTTCGGTTTGCCCAGGCCTGGCTGGATCGGGGCTGGCTGTGGCACGGTTCGCCAGAACAGGTGCGCCGTCGCTTGAAGATCACGGGTGCCGTGGAAGAACTGCGTGGCGAGCAACCCATCGTGGTCTTTGCCCCGCATTTTGTTGGTCTGGATGCCGGTTGGACCGCCTTGACCCAACAAATCCCGCGCCACTTCACCACCATCTACACCGACCAGTCCAACCCGGTGTCGGACGCCTGGATTCTGCGGGGCCGCAAGCGCTTTGGATCGGTCCAATTGTTTGGACGGGTGGACGGCGTGAAATCCATCGTGGCATCTCTGCGCGAGGGTGATCCGTTGTACCTGCTGCCCGACATGAATTTTGGCGTGCATGAGTCCCTGTTTGTGCCGTTTTACGGTGTGCCCGCAGCCACCGTGCCCTCGTTGTCCAGATTCGCCAGACTCGGCCGTGCCAAAGTGGTTCCGGTGGTAACTCGCATGACCCCGCAGGGCTATGAGGTGCAGGTGCTGCCCGCTTGGTCGCACTTTCCGACCGATGATCTGGAGGCCGACACCGCGCACATGAATCAGCAGCTAGAGACCTACATCGACGCCATGCCGGAGCAGTATTACTGGGTTCACAAGCGTTTCAAGGACCGCCCAGCCGGGGTGCCGGATGTTTATAAGAAATAAGGCTCTAGCCCTTCTGGAGTATCCGTACGGAGCTTCTTAATTTATAGCGGTTGGCGCTGATTCTGCAGGCGTTTCAATTGCGACCGTCGGATGCGCCCATTGCCACAGCAAGGTAGACACTTCGTCAATGCCTTGGCGCTTGGTGGCCGAAAACAAACACACTTCACCACCTCCCGCATTGAGCTTCATGATCGATAAGGCCTTGGTTTGCTCAGCCCGGGTGAGTTTGTCGGCCTTGGTGAGCACCACCAAAAACTTCAAACCCTCTTCTATGCGCGGGCGAACCACTTCCAGCAGCACTTCGTCGAGTTCAGTCAGGCCGTGGCGCGGGTCGCACATCAGCACAATGGCCGTGAGGTTCTCGCGCGTCACCAAGTAGTTGGCCATGACCTGTTGCCAGCGGATCTTGTCCTGCTTGGGCACCGCGGCGTAACCGTAGCCGGGCAAATCGGCAAGCACCGCGTCGGTGATGCCCTGCTTGCCAAGAGCGAACAGATTGATGTGCTGGGTGCGACCTGGTTTTTTGGATGCAAATGCCAGTTGCTTTTGCTGGGTGAGGGTGTTGATGCAGGTGGATTTTCCGGCGTTGGAGCGACCGACAAATGCGATTTCAGGCACGTCCAGTGCGGGTAGAAACTGCAATTGGGGTGCGGTGGTCAGAAACCTGGCGGTGTGGAGCCAGCCGGATGCCACAGTGGCTTGGTCTGTTAGGTTGGCGGCCGAATGGGGCTTGGCGGCAACAGGAATGCCTGGTTTTGGGGCTTGGGTCATAGCCGCCGATTGTCCCCGATGCCATTGTAGAATTGCAGGGTTTCTCCCACCCCTAACAGATTTATCCCTCTATGAAGCTGAATGTCATCCTGGCCGGCGCTGCGCTGGCATCGTTTGCGGTCACTGGTTTTGCGTCAGAGGCGGTCGCAACCGCAGCCGCCAAGGCAGATTTGGCCAAAGGCGAAGCAAGTTTCAACGGTGTGTGTGCCGCTTGCCACGGCCCAGAGGGAAATTCAGTGATCCCGGTCAACCCCAAACTGGCACAGCAGCATCCGGACTATCTGGTCAAACAATTGACCGAGTTCAAGGCGGGTAAACGTGAAAACGCGGTCATGTTGGGCATGTCTGCTGCTTTGAGCGAAGCCGATATGAAGAACATCGCCGCCTGGCTGGCCACCAAGAAGGCGACACCGGGTGAATCCAAGGACAAAGAAGCGGCGGCGCTGGGCGCCAAGATTTACAAAGGTGGCATTGCCGACCGCCAGATTCCCGCGTGCGCGGGTTGCCACAGCCCCAATGGTGCAGGTATTCCAGCCCAGTACCCGCGGCTGAAGGGCCAGCACGCTGATTACGCTGTGGCGCAATTGACCGCGTTTCGCGATGGCGTGCGTAACAACAGCCTGCAAATGACGCAAATCGCCGCCAAGCTCAATGACCGTGAAATCAAGGCAGTGTCAGACTACATCGCTGGCCTGCAGTAATCGACTGGCATTTGTAGCCCGCCATTCAAAACGTTCTGGCGGCATTAACAACAGGCTCTTAAGAGCCTGTTGTTGTTTGTGGAGGTGCAAATCAGCCTTTTTTACACCTCGGGCGGGCAGGTTTTGTAAGAAAGTCTATTCTCAGACGACTCATGCAAAACAAAGGATGCTTTCATGCTGATCAAAACCAATACCGCAGGCTTTATTCATCCCGCAGGCAGCGAGATCACGCCAGCTCGGATTTACCAATCCCGGCGCGACATGATCCGCCTGATGGGCAGTGGCGTCGCTGGTGCGGCGCTGGCCACATGGGCTGGGCGCGAGGCGCTGGCGCAGGCAACTGGCTGGGCCCCGCCCGGTCAACTGGCTGGTTTGGCCCGGGCTAAATCTGCTGTGAATGGTGCGATGGTCATGGAGAAGGTCACTGAGTACAAACACGCCAGCACCTACAACAACTTCTATGAATTTGGCACCGACAAGGCCGACCCGGCGCAAAACGCCAAGACTTTGAAAATCAGCCCTTGGTCGGTAGACATCGAAGGACTGGTCAAAAAGCCTGGTCGCTATGCCTTGGAAGACCTGCTGAAACTCAGCGCGCAAGAAGAGCGCATTTACCGCCTGCGTTGTGTGGAAGGTTGGTCCATGGTGATTCCGTGGGTGGGTTACTCATTGTCTGAGTTGGTGAAAAAAGTTGAACCCTTGGGCAGTGCGAAGTATGTGGAGTTCGTGACCCTGGCTGACCCCAAAACCATGCCTGGCGTGGGCTCAAGGGTGCTGGACTGGCCCTATGTGGAAGGACTGCGCATGGACGAGGCCATGCACCCGTTGACCTTGCTGTCGTTTGGCATGTATGGTGAAGAGCTGCCCAAACAAAGTGGTGCGCCGGTGCGTTTGGTGGTGCCGTGGAAATATGGCTTTAAGAGTGGCAAGAGCCTGGTCAAAATCCGATTTACCGACAAGCAGCCAGCCACGGCGTGGAACAAGGCCGCACCGGGCGAATACGGCTTTTATTCGAATGTGAACCCGGATGTGGATCACCCGCGCTGGAGTCAGGCCACTGAGCGGCGCATCGGCGAAGACGGCTTGTTTGCCAAAAAGCGCAAGACGCTCATGTTCAATGGTTATGAAGCCCAGGTCGGTCAGTTGTACGCCGGTATGGATTTGAAGAAGCTGTTTTGATGAAGTCAGGGTCTGCTGGCATGGCAGTCATTCGATCTGCCTTGGGGCATCGCCTGGCCAAGCCGGTGGTTTTTTGCCTTTCCCTTTTGCCCTTTGTGTACTTGCTGTGGGCGGCTGTGTTCGACCATTTGGGGGCCAATCCTGCTGAGGCGCTGGTGCGCTCCACGGGAGACTGGACGCTGCGGGCTCTGTGCGTGGTGTTGGCGGTTACTCCTCTGCGTGTGATGGCTGGACTGGCCGTGCTGGCGCGTTTTCGCCGCATGTTGGGCCTGTTTGTGTACTTCTATGTGGTGCTTCACCTGCTGAGTTTCAGCGGCTTTGACATGGGGTTCGATGTGGGTGACATCGCCAAGGACATCGCCAAGCGGCCGTTCATTCTGGTGGGCTTTGCCGCTTTTTTGATCCTGACTTCGCTGGCATTGACCTCGTTCAACCAAGCCATCAAGACGCTGGGAGCCAAAAACTGGCGGCGGCTACACAGCCTGGTATATCTGGTGGCTGGCCTGGCCATTCTTCACTTTTTCTGGATGCGTGCTGGCAAAAATGACTTTGCGGAAGTGGCAGTTTATGCCGCAGTGCTGGGTTTTCTGCTGGGCTGGCGCGTTTGGCAGGCTATAAGGAAAAACAGGCCTGAGCCTTGGTTTAGTATGCGCTAGTAGCTATAAATAGTGCAGCATCTGCATGCTGCATCGGTGCAACTGAGGGCGAAGGCCTTCGTGATCAAACTGCCAGCAAGCGCTCTTGGCGCATTTGATCGGCATGGTTTTCCCGTGTGCGCACGACGTGGGCCTGGATGCCATCCACTAGCACTTCGGCCGCGCGGTTGCGGGTGTTGTAGTTGCTGGCCATGCTCATGCAGTAGGCACCCGCTGACAACACCGCCAGCAAGTCGCCTTGGGCAACAGCCAGTTCACGGTCATGGCCGATCCAGTCGCCGCTTTCGCACACCGGGCCTACCACTTCCCAGCAACTGGTCTTTGTCTGACTCAGAGTGACTGGAACGATCTGGTGGTAGGCCTGGTACATCGCCGGGCGCGGCAGGTCATTCATGGCCGCATCGATGATGCAAAAGTTCTTTTGCTCACCGGGCTTGAGGTACAGCACTTCGGTGACGCAAACGCCTGCGTTACCCACCAATGAGCGGCCCGGCTCAATCATCAGCGCGCGGTCGCCGTAGCCACGGGCGTCCAGCTTGGCCAGCAGCTTGGCCCACAGCTGATCTGCTTGTGGTGGGGTGTCACCGTGGTAGTCGATGCCCAGGCCGCCGCCCAAGTCAATATGGTGGATGGGCACACCCGCAGCCTCAATGCTTTGCACCAGGTCCAGCATGCGGTCCATGGCGTCCAGGTACGGCGCCTCCTCGGTGATTTGCGAACCAATGTGGCAATCAATGCCCCTGACTTTCAGACCAGGCAGAGAAGCCGCACGCTGGTAGGTTGCCACCACACGTTCATGGGCAATGCCAAATTTGCTGCCTTTGAGTCCGGTCGAAATGTAGGGGTGGGTTTTGGGATCCACGTTTGGGTTGACGCGAATGCTCACAGGTGCTTGAAGGTGCATGGCCAGCGCAACCTCATTGAGCACGTCCAGTTCGGCTTCGCTTTCGACATTGAAGCAGCCAATGCCTGCGTCCAGCGCAGCGCGCATCTCGGCGCGGGTTTTGCCCACACCCGAAAAAATGATGCGGCTGGCCGGTGCACCTGCAGCCAAGGCACGTGCCATTTCTCCAGAGGAGACCACATCAAAGCCGCAGCCGGCCTGAGCAAACAACTGCAGCACGGCCAGCGTGGAGTTGGCCTTCATTGCGTAGCAAATTTGGGCATTGCGCCCGGCCAAACCGCGCTGGTAGGCGGCAAGTGAGGCCAGCATCGCTGCTTTCGAATACACAAACAAGGGAGTGCCGTGCTGCCGGGCCAAGTCGTTCAAGCCGACTTCTTCGACATGAAGTACACCCGATTTATAGGCGACGAAAGGCTGGCCTGGCAGGCGATTTGAAGTCATGGCAAAGGTCACTGGACAATAAAAGGAACTTATGGTTTGACACCAGATGCAGGGAGCTGTGGCGAAGTTGCGACATCTTTGGCGCCCAGGGAAGGCAGCAAGGTTTGCGGCAGCGAGCCAGGCGCTCGCCCCTCGGTTTGTGGCAAATGGAGCGGACCTTGCTGGCCGCATGCCATCAGCGTTGCTAAAGCACCCATGGAACCCGCGCGAACTAAAATTTGCAGCATCAAACTCATCACGGAATTGTATGACCGACACAGAATTTATGGACCAGGCCGAGCGTGTGCTGAAGGCGGTCGAAGCCAATTGCGATCGGATCAATGAAGTCAGCAGCGTTGACATTGACAACCAACGCACGGGCGGCATGGTGACACTGGTGTTTGCCAACCGCAGTCAGATTGTGATCAACCTGCAAAAGCCGCTGCACGAAATCTGGCTGGCGGCCAAGTGCGGCGGATTTCACTATAAATTTGATGGCAAACAATGGATGGATACCAAGGGCCAGGGCGAGTTTTTTACGTCACTGTCGCGGTATGCCAGTGAGCAATCTGGCCACACACTGAACTTCGCTGCGCCGTAAAGTGCGCGGCTAGGCCAGAGTTGGCTGACCATCAGTTTTTGAACAGATCCAGGATTTTCTTTTTCTCGTCTGAAGGTGGCATGGGGATCACCTGTGCCTCAGTGCTATCCGCCCCCAAATTCGAGACGCCCGCTTTGCCGGCAAACTCTTCAAAGAACCATTCGCCGCCGACATGGACGACACCAGGCGGAACCTCGGGCTCGCTGACCGGCACATCCTTCAAGGCTTTGGACATGAATTCAATCCAAACCGGCAGGCTTAACCCACCACCCGTTTCACGTGAGCCCAGTTTTTTTGGGTTGTCGTAGCCAATCCAGGTCACCGCCGCCAAGGTGGGCTGGAAACCGGCAAACCAGGCGTCCATCGAGTCGTTGGTGGTGCCGGTCTTGCCGTAGAGGTCAGGGCGTTTCAGTGTGGCTTGTGCCGAGGCCGCGGTTCCGCTGCGGGTAACCTCTTGCAGCAGGCTGTCCATCACAAAGGCGTTGCGGGCTTCAATCACGCGCATCGACTCATCCAGACCGGGCAATTTGAACTCGTTGATCACCTTGCCTCGCTGATCGGTGACCTTGCTCACCAGCCAGGGGTTGACACGGTAGCCTCCATTTGCAAAGACCGAATAGGCGGTGGCCATTTGCATGGGTGTGACTGAACCGGCACCCAGAGCCATGGTCAGGTAGGCAGGATGCTTGTCGGCCTCGAAGCCAAAACGGGTGATCCAGTCTTGCGCATTTTGAGCACCCACAGTTTGCAAAATTCGGATCGAGACCATGTTCTTGGACTTGGCCAGGGCATGGCGCATGGTCATGGGGCCTTCAAACTTGCCATCGTAGTTTTTCGGCTCCCATGGTTGCCCCCCCGTCACGCCGGCGCTGAAAAACAGCGGCGCATCGTTGATGANNTGGGTGACGTGGTTGAACTTGTTCTTCTCAAAATCAAAGCCACCGACCAATGCTTTGATGGCACCCGTGCGGGGGTCCAAAGCCACAAATGCGCCTTCGACCTCGGGCAGTTGGGTGATCTCCCACGCACCCTTGCTGCCTTGCACGATGCGAATCACCGCGCCACGGCGGATCTTGATGTTGGCTGCTGCCGTGTCGGCCAAACCAGAACGAACCGGTGCCAAGCCTTCACCGGTGATCTCAACCGCCTCACCCGTCTGGCGGATGGCGGTTACTTTTCGGGCGTTGGCATCCAGCACCACGGCCGATAGCACGTCACCGTTGTCCGGGTGTTCTAGCAAGACTTCGTCAATCACGTCGTCCAAGCTAGCTTGGTCGCTTGGCAAACTGATGAACTTTTCCGGACCACGGTACACCTGCCTGCGCTCATAGTTCATGATGCCGCGTCGCAAGGCCTGATAGGCGGTGTCCTGCGCAACTGCGCTCACGGTGGTGTACACGTTGAGCCCGCGGGTGTACGTGGTGTCGCCATATTGGGCAAACATCAACTGGCGCACCGTCTCTGCCGCATACTCAGCGTGCACGCTGGTATTGTCTGAATTGGTCTTGACCCGCAGAGGCTCCCGTTTGGCGGCCTCAGCCTGTTCCGCTGTGATGAAGTTGTTGTCCAGCATGCGCTCGATGATGTAGAGCTGACGTGCGCGGGCGCGCTTGGGGTTGTTGATGGGGTTGTAGGCTGACGGCGCTTTGGGTAAACCTGCCAACATTGCCGCTTCGGCGATGGACAAGCTCTTGAGGGGTTTGCCAAAGTAGGCCTCGGATGCCGCTGCAAAACCGTAGGCCCGGTTGCCCAGAAAAATCTGGTTCATGTAGACCTCCAGGATCTGGTCCTTGGTCAGCATGTGTTCGAGCTTGAAAGTCAACAAAATTTCATAGATCTTGCGGGTGTAGGTCTTCTCAGACGACAGGTACACATTGCGCGCCACCTGCATGGTGATGGTTGAAGCACCTTGGCTCTTGAACCGACCCAAGTTGGCAAGGGCGGCGCGCAAAATGCCTTTGTAATCAACTCCACCATGTTCATAGAACCGTGCGTCCTCAATGGCCAGCACCGCGTCTTTCATGACCTTGGGGATCTCCTTGATGGGAGTCAACTGGCGACGCTCTTCGCCAAACTCACCAATCAGCGATCCCTCTGCCGAATACACCCGCAGTGGCAATTTGGGCCGGTAGTCGGACAAATCAGAAATGTCTGGCAAATTGGGAAAGGCGACAGCCATCGAGATGGCAATGACCATCAATCCCGCCAGCAGGCCAGCGCTTGCCAAAGCCAATCCGCCCAGCGCCCACTTCAGGGTCCAGCGCATGCCAGAGGTGGCTTTTTGTTTAACGGCGCTCGGGGGATTTTTTGGGGTGTTGGTGGTCATGAAAACCTAATCAGAATGCAGGTGATTATAAAAATGCATCTCGGTAACAATTGGAAAAAATCCGGGTCGGCTTGTGCGTACACTGTCAAAAGAGCAATTGCCAGCTGTTTTCTGAAGGCATTGGAGTCGGGCAAACGTCGATATTGGGCAACGCGAAAACCAAGAAAAAACGTCAAATCTCTTTGCTGGACAACGCGCTTACTGCTACTATTGAAGTGAAATATCAAGAGTTTGCCCACTCTACATGATCAACAAAGGGGTCCGCATTGTTATCTTTCAGCTCGTTGTTTAGTCGCCAGCCGGCTCCTATGCTGGGTCTGGATGTCAGTTCGTCGAGTGTGAAACTGGTTGAACTCGGTCAGGACAAGAGCGGCAAGCTGGTGCTTGAGAGTTGCGCTATTGTTCCTCTGGAGCGCGGCTGGATCACCGACGGCAACGTTGAAAAATTTGACGAAGTCGCTGACGCTCTGCGCCGCTTGGTCAAACGCAGCGGAACCAAGACCAAGAGTGTGGCTATGGCCCTGCCGCCCTCGGCGGTCATCACCAAAAAGATCGTGTTGCCTGGCGGCTTGTCTGACTATGAGTTGGAGCAACAAGTTGAATCCGAAGCCAACCAGTACATCCCATTTCCCCTTGATGAAGTCAGCCTTGATTTCTGTATTCTCGGGCCGAGTTCAAATGCCAGTGGCGATGTGGAGGTGCTGATTGCTGCCTCAAGGCGAGAAAAGGTGCAAGACATTCAGGGACTGGCAGAGGCTGCTGGCCTCAAGCCGATCATTGTGGATGTCGAATCGTATGCCTCTCGCTTGGCGGCTGGTCGACTCATTGGCAACATGCCCAATAAGGGAGTCGGTAGCATCGTGGCACTTTTTGAGGTGGGTGCCTTGACCACCAGCATGCAAGTTATTCGCGATGATGAGGTGCTCTATGACCGAGACCAAGCGTTTGGCGGCGCCCAGCTCACCCAGATGATTGTGCGGCAGTATGGTTTCTCTACTGAAGAAGCTGAAAGCAAAAAGCGCAGTGGTGATTTGCCTGACGACTACGCGGGCTCAGTGCTTAAACCCTTTGTCGAGAGTCTGGTCCAAGAAATTGGGCGCGCGTTGCAGTTCTTTTTTACCAGTACCACCCACAACAAGGTCGATATGGTGATGTTGGCTGGCGGTTCGGCGGCGCTGCCGGGTCTAACTGAGGCGGTGACACAAGAAACTACATTTGCTTGCAAAGTAGTGAATCCTTTTGAGGGTATGGAGATTGCTGACGGTGTCAAGCTGAACAAAATCTCGCGTGAGGCACCTTCGTACCTGACGTCGTGCGGTTTGGCGCTACGGAGGTTCATGCAGTGATATTGATCAACCTGCTGCCGCATCGGGAACTGGCCCGCAAGCGGCGCAAAGAACTCTTCAACATTGGTTTGGGTGCATCCGCTTTGATGGGTGGCTTGTTGGCTGGAACCATGTTTTTGTCGCTCCAGGCGCAGATTTCGTCTAAAAAGGACATCAATCAAATTTTGCAGACAGACATTGCCAAGTTTGATGCCCAAATCAAAGATATCGCGGGACTGGAGGCCGAAATCGCCGCCCTGCGCGCGCGGCAGCAAGCGGTGGAGGACTTGCAGTCCGATCGCAATTTACCAGTTCATTTGTTGACAGAATTGGTCAGGCAACTGCCTGATGGCGTTTTTATCAGCAGCATGCGCCAAGAGGGCCAGTCGCTTGAACTGAAAGGGGTGGCCCAATCGAATGAACGGGTGTCAGAGTTGCTGCGTAACTTGGCTAACAATTCTCCTTGGTTCACCAAACCTGACTTGGTTGAAATTGTGGCCGGTAGCGTGACCCTTGCGCCAAGGGATGTGCGTCGTGTCTCCAATTTCAACATCAAGGTGAAGCTGTTGCGCGCCAGTGACGTTGAAAAAGCGCAAGCTGCGGCGCCTGGCGCAGCGGCTTCGGTACCACCCGCTGCCGCAGCGTCTGCAGTGACAAAAGGGTAGCTCGTATGGCAAGCGCTCCAAAACTCAATATCAACCTCAAGAAGCAACTTGACGGCCTGACGGGCCAGTTCCGAAATCTGGACACCAAAGATCCATCAAGCTGGCCTCAGGCGCCGCGTTACACCGTGTTTGTGCTGTTGGCGCTCACGCTGGTTATTGTTCTCTGGTTTGTCTGGCTGAGCGACACCAAAGATGCCCTGACCGCAGAGCAGGAAAAAGAACTGAAGTTGCGTGATGAGTACAAAATCAAGTTGACCAAAGCGGTCAATCTGGATGCGCTTAGAAAGCAACGCGAACAGGTCCAGCAGTATGTGACACAGCTGGAAAAGCAATTGCCCAGCAAGTCTGAAATGGACGCATTGCTGTCAGACATCAACCAAGCCGGGCTGGGCCGCAGTTTGCAGTTTGACCTGTTCCGACCTGGGCAAGTGTTGGTCAAAGAATATTACGCCGAATTGCCAATTGCCTTGAAGGTGGTGGGGCGGTATCACGACATTGGCAATTTCGCCTCAGATATCGCGAATTTGTCGCGAATTGTTACGTTGAACAACATGACGATTGTTCCCGCCAAAGATGGGTTATTGACCATGGACGCCACGGCTAAAACCTTCCGTTACCTTGATGCCAATGAAATTCAGGCCCAACGTGCAGCCAGTGCAAAGGGGGCCAAAAAATGATCAAGCCTTTCACCCAGTGGATTGGTTTGCTGGCGGTGCTTTTGTTGGGTGCCTGTGCTTCTTCGTCTGAAGACGAGTTGCGTCAGTGGATGACCGCTCAAAAGAATGAAATTCACCCTCAGGTGAAGCCGATTGCCGAGCCCAAATTGTTCAAGCCTGAGTTGTACGGCATGGTCAGCGAGATGGAGCCGTTCAGCAACCAAAAGCTGACTCAGGCGTTGCGCAAAGACTCTGCTCAAGCGGCACTCAATGGTGCGTTGATTGCACCCGAGTTGGCGCGTCGCAAGGAGCCCTTGGAAGAATTCCCTTTGGATACCATGGCCTTGGTGGGCAGCATGGTACAAGCCGGCAAACCGGTGGCGCTGGTGACGGTGGGCAAATTGTTGTACCAAGTGCGGGTGGGTGAGCATTTGGGGCAAAGCTATGGCCGGGTGACCAAGATTACGGAAACCGAGGTGACCTTGCGTGAAATCGTGCAAGACGCCGCGGGTGAATGGATTGAGCGTGTAGCGAGCTTGCAGTTGCAAGAGAGGTCTAAATGAAAGCAAATCACATGGTTTTCGGTAAGCTCTTGGACCGACGTTTTTGGTCGAGTCTTGTTTTGACACTTTTGGCTGGCGTGGCTCAAGCCCAGATTGCGATTGAGTCAGTGACTGGCTCAGTACAAGGCGGCGTGGAAGTAGTCAAGGTCGATTTGAGTCAGGCCCTGACCGAACTCCCGGCGGGGTTCTCCATTCAGTCGCCGGCTCGCATTGCGTTGGACTTTCAAAATGTAGTCAGCGCTATGGGTCGCACCAATGTGGATGTCAACCAAGGCAACCTCAAGTCGGTCAGCGTGGTTCAAGCCGGCAACCGGACCCGTGTGGTGTTGAACCTCAAACAGTTCACCACCTACAAAACCCAGATTCAAGGGAAGTCGTTGCTGGTGGTGTTGGATGCGTTGGCCGACAGCGCGCCGGTGACCGCACCGGTGGTGTTTGCTGAAAACCACAATCGGGACACAGTGGCATTGAAGGATATTGATTTCCGTCGAGGTGAAGAAGGTTCTGGCCGGGTTGTCGTGGCTTTGCCCAATAACCAAGTGGGTGTGGATATTCGCCAGCAAGGTCAAACCCTGGTGGTTGAATTCATGAAGACCAGTTTGCCTGAAGGTTTGCGCCGCCGCATGGACGTGGCGGATTTTGGTACGCCCGTCAAGACGGTGAGTACATTTCAGTCGGGGGACCGAGTGCGCTTGGTCATTGAGCCGCAGGGTCAGTGGGTGCACAGTGCGTACCAGACTGACAACCAATTCGTGGTCGAAATCAAACCCATCAAGATTGATTCCACCAAGCTCAGTCAAGGCCCAGGCTACACCGGGCAAAAGCTGTCCTTGAACTTCCAGAGTATTGAAGTGCGCTCGTTGCTTCAGGTGATTGCAGACTTCACCAATTTCAACGTGATTACTTCCGATTCAGTGAACGGTGCGGTGACCCTGCGCCTGCAGGACGTACCTTGGGACCAAGC
>DFWT01000217.1 GCA_002381045.1 Rhodoferax sp. UBA4127 | reverse complement strand
GCCGAAGTGGCGTTTCAGTAATCCGTGCTATCCGCCTTGGATTCAACCCGTGGCCACCACGGCCGCATTCGGGGCCGCTGTGGCAAGTTGTCCAGATTAGGCGTGGTGACCTTCTGGCTGATGGTGCACCAGACTCATGACAAAGTGGGTCAATTTGTGCCAGCCAGAAGCCAGGATTTCACCCATGGCTTCGGAACGCGCCCGGTTGGCTTCGCGGATGTGGGCGTCAATGTCGATGTAGTTGTATTCCATGATGTGGGCTCCTTTTCGTGAAATTTGTCCCTTTTGAGGACTGCCGCAACGATAACAAGGGTGCTGCAGCGCAGCAACCGATCAATTCTCATGCGACAGATAACTAAAATTCATCCATGCCCTACCGCCTGCCACCTCTGAATGCCTTGCGTGCCTTTGAGGCGGCCGCGCGGCACCTCAGCTTCAAAAATGCGGCGCTGGAGTTGTCAGTGACACCCACGGCGGTCAGCCATCAGATCAAACTCCTAGAAGAAACTCTGGCCCTGCCCTTGTTCCATCGCTTGACGCGCTCACTGGAACTGACCACACAGGGCCGNNAGCCATGTTGCCCAAGGTCCGTGAAGGCCTGGAATGTTTTGTGGCAGCGGTTGAAATGGCGCGCGTACCTGACCCACATGGCCGCTTGACTCTGGTGCTGCCACCCTCTTTTGCCACCCGCTGGCTGGTGCCCCGCTTGCGCCGATTCGCCGTTGCCGAACCGTCTCTGAACCTGCACATTGTCCGCTCGCTGAAAGCGATCGACGGCGATCAAGTTGCTGATGTCGCTTCCTTTGAGGGCTTGGATTTGCGCCAAGATGACGCCGTCGTGGTCATTCGCTACGGTGCCGGCACCTACCCCGGCTTTCAGGTTGACCGAATCTTTGGCGCTGACTACATCGCGGTCTGCAGCCCGGCGCTGACCAAAGGCAAGCGGCCGCTGCGCAAGCCCGAAGACATGCGCCACCAAGTGCTGCTGCATGACGATGCCACCACCAGCGACAAATCCGGCCTGGGTTGGGACGAGTGGCTGAAACGCGCTGGCATCAGTGGGGTAGACAGTGGCTCTGGGCCACATTTTGGTGACTCAGGCCTGGTCTATGTCGCCGCCCTGGACGGTCTGGGTGTCGCCTTGGCCTCCAAGCCTCTGGTGGCCAACGCACTGGCGCAGGGCCGGCTGGTCGCCCCGTTTGACATCGCCGTGGGCCAGAACTACGCCTACTACCTGGTGATTCCGCAAACCATTGCACAACGCCCTGCGGTGCAGGCCTTTCGCAACTGGTTGCTTGAAGAGGCCGGCAAGGAAGAATCCGGCTTGCCAGCGCATTAGACAAATAGTGTGCTGACTGCCGGCCGATTGCCCCTGATTTACGCCACGCGCGGCTTCACCTTGGATGCTGCCAACTTGGCATTCACACGCGCCTGTTCCACATCGGCATGCGCAGCCAGCGCCACGCCCATGCGGCGCTTCACAAAACTCTCTGGTTTGCCAAACAGGCGGATGTCGGTGCCTGGCACGCGCAGGGCTTCGTCCACCCCATCAAACACGATGCCTTTGGCGTCCACACCGCCGTAAATTACCGCGCTCGCGCCGGGGTTGCGCAGCGCTGTGTTGACCGGCAAGCCCAAAATGGCGCGGGCGTGCAGCTCAAATTCACTTTGCCACTGGGTGCTGAGCGTGACCAAGCCTGTGTCATGCGGGCGTGGTGACACCTCACTGAACCAAACCATGTCCCCTTTGACGAACAACTCCACCCCAAACAGGCCCAAGCCACTGGGCTGACCATCCAAACCCACGCCGAGGTTGTCGGTGACGGTTTTGGCAATGTGGCGTGACTTTTCCAGCGCCACGGCACTCATCGGGTGCGGCTGCCAGCTCTCCACATAGTCGCCATTCACCTGCACATGGCCAACCGGTTCACAAAAATGCGTCTCGATCTGGCCATCGGCTCCTTTGGCGCGCACTGTCAATTGGGTGATTTCGTAGTCAAAGTCAATGAAGCCTTCCACGATCACCCGACCGTGGCTGACCCGTCCACCAGACATGGCGTAATCCCAAGCCTTTTGAACATCCGTTGGGACGTTGATCTTGCTTTGGCCCTTGCCACTGGAACTCATCACCGGTTTGACGATGCAGGGGTAGCCAATGCCTGCATCAATGGCCGCTTGCAGTTCAGCCAGAGAGTCACAAAACTTGTAGGGGCTGGTCGGTAGGCCCAACTCTTCTGCGGCCAAGCGGCGGATACCCTCGCGGTCCATGGTCAGGCGCGCGGCCCGGGCTGTGGGAATCACCCGCACCACACCGGTGGCTTCCAAGACTTCGAGCATCGGCGTGGCAATGGCTTCAATCTCGGGCACCACCAAATCGGGCTTTTCATGCTCGATCAGTTCCCGCAGCAGCGCCGGGTCGCTCATGACGGTGGTGCGCGCGTGGTGTGCCACCTGATGACCAGGCGCGTGGTTGTAGCGGTCCACCGCAATGGTCTCCACGCCCAGACGCTGCAAAGCAATCAACACCTCTTTACCGAGCTCGCCGCTTCCGAGCAACATGACTTTGGTGGCGTGGCGGGACAGTGGGGTGCCGATGGTGGTCATGGTGAAGGGGCGCAAAGCGCTTTGGGGTTATTCAATCTGATGCCGAAATGGGTGCTGGAAGCAGTGACAATTCCGGCATGAGTGACACCATTTTATCGGTCCAGCATTTGCACAAGCACTACGGTGAAACCACTGTGGTCAAAGACATGTCCTTCGACATCGCACCGGGTGAATGCCTGGGGGTGATTGGCCCCAACGGGGCGGGCAAAACCACCACCATCCGCATGTGCTTGGGCCTGACCACCCCGGATTCCGGCACGGTCAACGCATTCAATCTGGAGATGCCGCGTGACGCGCTGGCGATCAAGGCCCAGTTGGGCGTGGTGAGCCAATTCGACACGCTCGACCCGGACTTCACCTGCGCAGAGAACCTTCTGGTCTACGGTCGCTATTTCGGCATGAAAGACGCGCAGATCAAAGAACGCGTACCCAAGCTGCTGGAATTTGCCTCGCTCACCAGCAAGGCAAATGCCAAGCCCGGCGAGTTGAGCGGCGGCATGAAACGCCGCCTGAGTCTGGCCCGTGCATTGGTCAACAACCCGCGCCTGCTGCTGCTGGACGAACCCACTACTGGCCTGGATCCGCAAGCGCGGCACCTGATGTGGGAGCGCCTGCAGTTGCTGCTGACTGAGGGCAAATCCATCTTGCTCACCACCCACTTCATGGACGAGGCCGAGCGTCTGTGCCACCGTCTGCTGGTGATCGACCATGGGCAAAAAATCGCCGAGGGCGCGCCGCGTGACCTGATTGCCCAGCACCTGGAGCCTGACGTGGTCGAAGTCTTTGGCAACGGAGCGCTGGCGCTGGTGGACTCGCCCTTGAAGGCACTGGCGGCGCGGGTGGAAGTCAGTGGCGAAACCGTGTTTTTCTACACCGCGCAGGCCAAACCCTTGCTGCAAGCGCTGGAGGCTTATCCCCATCTGCGCACCCTGCACCGGCCGGCCAATCTGGAAGACCTCTTTTTAAAACTGACCGGTCGTCAAATTCGGGAAGATGCTTAACACTATGCAAACCGTAGCTGATACCCAAGAAACTACAAGGGCTACAGGCCAATTGGTTCAATCCATCTGGCGTGCACCGCAACTTTCCAGCCGTTGGTGGCCGGTGTTCCGGCGCAACTGGTTGGTCTGGAAAAAGCTCGCGCTGCCCAGTCTGGTGGGCAACATTGCCGAGCCGTTGATGTGGTTGGTGGCGTTTGGCTACGGCATGGGCACGCTGGTCGGCCAAGTCACTGTCGACGGTACACAGGTGCCCTACATCCTGTTTCTGGCCAGTGGCTCGATCTGCATGAGCGCCATGAACGCCGCAAGCTTTGAGGCGCTGTATTCGGCCTTCTCGCGCATGCATGTGCAAAAAACCTGGGACGGCATCATGAACG
>DFWT01000220.1 GCA_002381045.1 Rhodoferax sp. UBA4127 | reverse complement strand
GATTCGGGCGGCGTTGCTTTTTGGCGCATCGCCATGCGGCCAGGCAGACCCATGGCAGTAGGCCGTATCACTGCAAATAATAGGGCAAAAAGTGCCTCTAGCCGGTGTGATAATTGCCTAGACTGCTATGAAAACAATAGCGCTATCTTGTTTGGCTTGCCAGGCAACCCAGTCGCGGTGATGGTCACCTTTTTGGCCTTTGTGCGCCCCGCCCTGCTGCGCATGATGGGTGCCAACGCCAAACCCTTACCGCTTTTAAAAGCCACCAGCCTCGAACCCATCCGCAAAAAACCTGGCCGCACCGAATACCAACGCGGCATCGTCACCACCCAAGCCGATGGCAGCTTGCAAGTCAAAACCACAGGCAACCAAGGCTCTGGAGTGCTGAGTTCCATGTCCCAAGCCAACGGCCTCATCGTCCTGCACCACGACCAAGGTTCAGTCAATGTTGGCGATGCGGTGGATGTGATGATGTTTGAAGGTGTGATTTGAAATGAATTTTCAAGACTTTCAAGCCAAATGGGGTGCAGGTGGCACGGCTGCTGGTTTGAATGAACGCCAAGGTGCGCAAGCGCACTTTATGGATTTGTGTGCGCTGTTGGGTGTGCCCACGCCCGGCAGCAGCGCACAAGATGGCACAGACGACTATATTTTTGAGCAAGACACTTTGCTCTTGGGCGAAGCACGCGGCTATGCCGATGTGTTCAAGCGTGGCTTTTTCGCTTGGGAAAACAAAGCGCCAGGTAAAGATTTAGACAAAGCGCTGAAGCAACTGCTGGGCTACAGCTTGGCGCTGAGCAACCCGCCGCTCTTGGTAGTGTGCAATCGCCACACCATACGAATCCACACCCAGTTTACGGGTCACCCCAGCGTGGTGCACACCATCACGCTGGACGAGCTGGCGCAACCCGAAAAACGCGCGCTGCTTAAACGCGTTTGGGAAAACCCAGAATGGTTTCGCCCCAAACAAACCACACGCGACATCACCGAAGCCGCAGCCAAAAGCTTTGCCCTGTTGGCCGAGCAATTGCGCAACCGTGGCAAAACCAAAAATGCAGAAGGCCAAGTCACTGGCGGTGCTGACCCTGAAGTGGTGGCGCATTTTTTAACGCAATGCCTGTTTTGCTTTTTTGCCGAAGACGTTGAACTCTTGCCACGGCGCATGTTTGAAGGGCTGGTGAACAACCGCAAGTTGACCGCTGACCAACTGTCTGTGGGCTTGCGCAACCTGTTTACCACCATGCGTGACGGCGGCTTGTATGGCAACGACGACATACCTTGGTTCAACGGTGGTTTGTTCAAAAAAATTGCTGTGCCCGCGCTCACCATCATGGACGTGACCGAGCTGCGCAATGCCGCATCGCTGAACTGGACCGCCATTGACGTGTCCATCTTCGGCACCTTGTTTGAACGCGGCTTAGACCCCAAAAAGCGCAGCCAATTGGGCGCGCACTACACCGACACCGCCACCATTGCGCGCATCATCGACCCTGTGGTGCGCCGTCCATTGCTACAAAAATGGGAGCAAACTAGGCAAGAAATACGCCGGCTGATGTCACTTTCTAAGGCTAAAAACGACAAGCACCACAAACTTGCCAAGGCTGCCTTTGTAAAGTGGTTAGAAGATTTACGTGCCTTTCGCATTCTTGACCCAGCGTGTGGCAGTGGCAACTTTTTGTTTTTGGGTTTGAAGGTTTTGAAAGACATCGAACACGCCAGCCACATCGAAGCCGTGGCACTGGGCCTGGACCGCGAAACCGATTTGGTCACCGGCCCGCACAACATGCTGGGCATAGAGCTGAACGAATACGCGGCAGAGTTGGCGCGGGTGACGGTATGGATAGGCGAGCTGCAATGGCGGCTCACCCACGGCTACGAATTCAAAACCAACCCGGTGCTAGAACCCCTAGATTGCATAGAGTGCCGCGATGCGCTCTTGAAGTTCAAGCCTGAGCCAGTCGAAGCCGATTGGCCAAAAGCCAGCGTAGTTGTTGGCAACCCACCGTTTTTGGGTGGTAGCAAAAAGCGCCGCGAATTGGGCGATGCGTACTTTGAAGCGCTGGACAGCGTGTTCACAGGCCGCGTGCCAGGCGGTGCGGATTTGGTGTGCTATTGGTTTGACAAAGCACTCAAAGCAATTGAAAGCAATGGCTTGGGCGCGGCAGGTTTGGTAACGACGCAGAGCATCCGCAGCGGCTCCAACCGCGTTGTATTGGAAGCCATCAGCGAGAAAACCAAGATTTTTGACGCTTGGAGTGACGAAGCTTGGGTCAACGATGGCGCAGCCGTTCGGGTGTCTTTGGTGAGTTTTGGCTGGGGTGAAGACTACTTTTTGAATGGTCAAAAGGTTGACGGCATCAATGCTGAATTGAGCAACGCGACAGACATGACGTTGGCCAAACCTTTGCCTGAAAACGCGAACAGCAGCTTTGAAGGCACAAAAAAATACGGCGATTTTGATATTTCAGGCGAATTGGCACGCCAATGGCTGCGGCAGCCAAACCCACATGGCAAACCGAACTCTAAAGTCTNNATGGGCAAGACTTGACCCGCCGCGCCAGTGATATGTGGATCATTGACTTCGGTCCACACATGACAGAGGCGGACTCGTCGTTATTCGAGCTACCTTTTGCTCACCTTTTGCAGCACATAAAGCCTGTGCGGCTGTTAGTACGTCGTGAACGAACTCAACGGCTCTGGTGGATTCATGAAGAAGCCCGCGTTTCGATGCGAACTGCATTGAAAGATTTACCGCGCTACATTGCCACGCCGCGCGTTGCAAAACACCGACTTTTTGCATTTTTAGACGCTACTGTGCTTCCAGATACGCGCTTAAACGTCATTTCACGCGCCGATGACGCCTCGTTTGGCATCCTCTCAAGCCGAATTCATGAAGTTTGGTCATTGGCGAATGCTTCCATGCACGGTGTAGGCAACGACCCGACGTACAACGCCAAATCGTGCTTCGAAACCTTTCCCTTCCCCACCAACCTCACCCCAAAAGATACAGCTAGTCAGCAAACCCGCACTTTGGACAGTGGCGCGGTGGTGCCTGTGTTGCAGGCTTCGACAGGCTCAGCCCGAACGGAGGAAGCGGTACAGGCGATTGCGCAGGCGGCGTTCAAACTCAATGCGCTGCGCGAAAACTGGTTGAACCCGCCTGAGTGGACACAGCGCATACCTGAGGTGATTCCGCTGGGCATGACGCACTCGCCCTACCCTGACCGCATTGTTGCCAAAGCCGGTCATGAGAAAGATTTGAGTGAGCGCACCCTTACCAAGCTCTACAACGCCCGCCCCGCGTGGCTGGACGCCGCGCACAAAGCGCTGGACATGGCGGTGGCACACGCATATGGCTGGGCGGACTACAACCCTGAGATGCCCGATGAAACGATTTTGCAACGCCTGCTGGCACTGAATGTTGAGCGCAGCGCTC
>DFWT01000106.1:3933-4101 GCA_002381045.1 Rhodoferax sp. UBA4127 | reverse complement strand
TGCGGCTGTTGTCCAGCACATAACTGCGGATCTGGTGGCCCCAGCCGACGTCGGTCTTGCCGTCTTCGAGCTTCTGCTGCTCCTCTGGTTGCTTGCGCAATTCATGATCGTATAGCTTGGAGCGTAGACGCTTCCAGGCCACGTCCCGGTTGCTGTGCTGGCTGCGGC
>DFWT01000106.1:3032-3917 GCA_002381045.1 Rhodoferax sp. UBA4127 | reverse complement strand
GCCGGGTTGATGTTGATCTCGATCGAGTCGTCAATCTCCGGGTACACAAACACCGACGCAAACGAGGTGTGGCGCCCGCCTGACGAGTCAAACGGGCTCTTGCGCACTAGGCGGTGCACACCGGTCTCGGTACGCAGCAGGCCAAACGCATATTCGCCTTCGATCTTGATGGAGGCACCCTTGATGCCAGCGGTGTCGCCCGCAGTTTCGTCTTCCAGTTCGGTCTTGAAACCCTTGCGCTCACAGTAGCGCAGGTACTGGCGCAGCAGCATGCTGGCCCAGTCGCAGGCTTCGGTGCCACCGGCGCCGGCCTGAATGTCCAAAAAGCAGTTCAGCGGGTCGGCCGGGTTGTTGAACATGCGGCGGAATTCCAGACCCTTGACGAGTTCTTCCAGCTTGGCTGCATCGGCTTCGATGTGCATCAGGCCGGCCTCGTCGCTGTCTTCCTTGCTCATCTCAAACAGTTCAGTGTTGTCTGACAGGTCGTGTTCCAGGTTGCTGATGGTGACCACCACGCCATCCAGCGCCTTCTTCTCTTTGCCCAATTCCTGGGCGCGCTTGGGATCGTTCCAGACGTTGGGGTCTTCCAGCGACGCGTTGACGGTTCTCAGGCGCTCAAATTTGGCATCGTAGTCAAAGATACCCCCGTAAATCGAGTGTCCGAGCGGTCAAATCGANNATGATGCAAATCCTGTTCTTGTAGTTGGTTCGGAAAACCAGTGATTTTCTCATGCGCAGGCAACAGCTGGATGGTGTGGGCTATTGGCGCAATTTCCCCGCAAAATACATTACCGTATCTTTCCCCCGAACCCACACGAGCTTCACACCTATGAGCGATCCCATCCAAGGCGACGGCGCCATCCGCCGCACTTCACTCTATGGCAG
>DFWT01000106.1:0-2999 GCA_002381045.1 Rhodoferax sp. UBA4127 | reverse complement strand
CCGGCCGCCATACGCGCTGCCAGTGTGCAATTGGCTGAGCTGATGGCTTTCCCCTGGGGTTTTGATCCGTTTGACGAACTGGCGGTGATTGATTACGGCGATTGCTGGTTCGATGCGCACAACCCGCTGAGCATTGCGCCGTCTATCGTGCAGCATGCCCGCGACATTTTCGCCAGCGGCGCCAAGATGCTGACTTTTGGCGGTGACCATTTCATCACTTACCCGCTGCTGCAAGCCCATGCAGAAAGGTTTGGCAAACCTTTGTCCCTGATTCACTTTGATGCCCATTGCGACACCTGGCCTGACGACAACCCGCAGTCGTTGAACCACGGCACTATGTTTTACAAGGCAGTCAAGGAAGGGCTGATTGATCCGGTCACTTCGGTTCAGATCGGCATTCGCACCTGGAACGACGACTTCATGGGCATTAACGTGATTGATGCGCCCTGGGTCCACACCCACGGTGTGCAAGCCACACTGGACCGGATTCTGGGCATCGTCGGCAAGCGTCCGACCTACCTGACTTTTGACATTGATTGCCTGGACCCAGCGTTTGCACCGGGCACCGGCACGCCAGTGGCAGGAGGTTTAAGTTCAGCCCAGGCCTTGACACTGATTCGCGGCATGGGGTCGGTCAATCTGGTGGGCATGGATGTGGTGGAGGTGTCGCCGCCGTTTGACCACAGTGAAATCACCGCGCTGGCGGCAGCGCACATTGCGGCGGATTTGTTGTGCGTGTTGCGCAATCAAAAAATGGCGGCGAAGTAGCATCGCATAGACACACCGCCAACGGCGTCGCGCGATCTCAAGCCAAGAAGCGTTCGATCAAAGCGGCCACTGCCTCGGGTTGGTCATGGTGCAGCATGTGGCCGCAGTGGGGCACTTCCACAATCTCCAGTGAGGGTACGGCCAGCAGGCGTTCGCGGTGTTCGGCGCGGGTGAATTTGCCGCGCCACCACTGTGTAATGCTGTCGTCTTCGGATTCCACCATCAGAGTCGGTGCGGTGATCTGGCGATGCACGCTCAGCACCTCGTCTACCCGGTAGAGCTGCGGGTTGGTGAGTTTGTGTGCCGCCTCGCCCAGAATTTGCCAATGTCCGGGCGACACTTCGGCAGACCAGTGAATGGCCAGCCAGCGCGCCTTGTCAGGCCCCAGCCTTGGATTGGTTTTGATCAGCCTGGCCGCCACCGCGTCCAGCGAGTCATAGGTCTTGAGTTGCATCTTGCCCGCATGAAACGCCTTGAGCTCATTGAGCCAATTTGCGAACCGACCTGCGGCTTGCTCGGACTGGGTGGCGGGCAGGCCAAAGCCTTCCAGGTTTACCAAGCGGTGCACCCGCTCAGGCCGCACACCGGCGTAGAGCATGGCCAGGTTGCCACCCATGCTGTGGCCGACCAAATTGACTTGTCCGGAGGGCGCGAAATGGTCCAGCAGCGCGTCCAGGTCGGCCAGGTAATCGGGGTACCAAAAGCAGTCCACACCGGTTGAGGCAGTCAGGCCAAAGCCCCGCCAGTCGGGGGCGACGATGAAGCGGTCTTGTTGGATAGCATCAACCACAAACTGAAAACTGGCGGCCACGTCCATCCAGCCGTGCAGCAGCAACAGGGGCGGTGTGCTGGCTTGCGGCTGGCCCCAGCAGCGCAGGTGGTATTGCAGATCACGGATAGGTACAAACTCGCTGCGGGCAATTTTTTTGACTTGATACATTCACCAAATCATAAGGACCCTTAGGAGACAACACCATGCCAACGCGTCAACCCAGCGACAAGCCGCCCAATCCGCCCGCCACCCCATCCGCGCAGGCGTGGGATTTGCCGGCCGCCTACACCGACCTCTATCGGGGATTTGCCTGGCAGATTCCGGCGCAATTCAACATCGCGCAGGTGTGTTGCAGACGCTGGGCTGCTTTGCCAGACGCTTCAGAGTTGATAGCTGTCAGCGCATACAAGACAAAGGCTGAGAGCACTTTTTATTCATACGCTCAATTGCAGGGTGATGCCGATCGCCTGAGCCATGTGTTGCGCGGCATGGGTGTGCAGCGTGGTGACCGAGTAGCCATTGTGTTGCCGCAGTGCTTCGAGACGGCTGTCGCCTACATGGCGGTGTTGCAAATGGGTGCGGTGGCCATGCCTTTGTCGCAGTTGTTTGGCCCCGAGGCGCTCGTATTTCGTTTGCAAGACAGCGAGGCTGTGGTAGCGATCGGTGACGCCCAGACCCTGACCCATGTGCAATCGGTGCGCGGCCAATGTCCGCATTTGAAGCAGCTGATCGGTGTGGGATTAACGGGCGGAACTGCAACACTCGCCGAAGTGGATTACGCCCGAGCGTTGGCCACAACCAGCGACCAGTTTGAACTGGTGCCCACCCAGGCCGATGAGCCTGCCATCCTGATCTATACCAGCGGCACCACCGGCAATCCCAAGGGCGCGCTGATTCCGCACCGTGCGCTGCTGGGCAACCTGACTGGCTTCATTTGCAGCCAGAACGGCTTCGGTTTTGACTTTGCCCACGCCTCCAGCCCCGCGCAACGCCTGTGTCAGCTCGCCAGCATCGAGCCACTGCCGCAAGGCTCGCAAGCGGTGTTCTGGTCGCCGGCAGATTGGGCCTGGACCGGCGGGTTGATGGACGCGTTGTTGCCCACGCTGTTTTATGGCCGTCCCATCATCGCTTTCAATGGTCGCTTTAGCCCGCAACTGGCGCTGGAACTAATGCGTGACTGCGCGGTGACCCATACTTTTTTGTTCCCCACGGCGCTCAAGGCCATGATGAAGGCCAACCCGGGGGCGCCAGGTCTGACGGTGCGCGCGCAGTTTGGATTGAAGTTGCAAGCCGTCATGAGCGCCGGTGAGGCGGTGGGCGACGCGGTGTTTGACTACTGCCAAAGTCAGCTGGGCGTGACGGTGAACGAGATGTTTGGCCAGACCGAGATCAACTACATCGTGGGCAACTGCGCGGTCCAGTGGCCGGCCAGGGCCGGCAGCATGGGCAAGGGCTACCC
>DFWT01000136.1 GCA_002381045.1 Rhodoferax sp. UBA4127 | reverse complement strand
CGCTGCAAGTGCGCGCCAAACGACACGCCAATGAGTTCGCGGCTGTTGGCACTGACCAGCAACACCAGCGTGTCTTCCAGGTTGAAGATCAGCTGGGCGTTGTGCCGTACAGCGTCCAACAGTTGCACGTCAGTCCTTTGCCTAGTCAGGGCTTGAGAAAACTCGGCCATCAGCGTGCGGTGACGCATCTCATCACTGAGCTGGCTGTGTGCCGGGTCGGCTGGCGCGGCTGGGGTCACTGGCAGCGCAGCGACCAGCGTGTCAGCAGCCTCAGAGATATCCACCCCCAACATTTCAGCCGCCTTTTTTACCCGCGCATCTGCATTAAGCACAATGTCTTGCAGCACATCCGGGTCAAGTTCACTCAGTGAAGTTAAATCCGCCGCTGGTGGCAATTGGTTGCCGTGTTCAAGCAGTAAATGAGCCAGGCGCACGATGCGAATCAAAAGGTGGGCACCTTGCAAGCGCGCCGCAGGCTCATGGTGATAAAGCACCGTGTCTGCCATGAACGAATCCAGGTTCCAACGCTCGATGAGCCAGGCACCTGCCTCGGCGTGTGAAATATGCAGGGCGTTTTGTTCTTTGGCGCAAAGCCCTTCGCCATCGTTCGACAGGAACAGGCTCACATAGTCGTTGGGTGCCGAAGACAGCAGGGCCAACTGACCCACGTCGTGCAGCAAGCCGGCTAGGTAAGCCTCTTCGGCTTGGGCATAGTCCATGGCTTTGGCCACGTGGCGTGCCAGCACCGCAACCTTTAAGGAATGACGCCAAAAATTGCGTAAATCAATGCCGCTGGCGTGCGGAAACCCATGAAAAGTTTGAAACACCGCCTCGCTGATCACCAGGGTTTTGATCAGTTCCAAGCCCAGCACATTGAGGGCCTGCAGCAGATCCACCTTGCCATCACCCCGGTGGTAAGCCGCGCTGTTGGCCACGGTGAGCACCCGTGCTGTCATGCCCGCGTCGTTGCCAATGAGCTTGGCCAATTCGGCCATGCCAGCTTCATCGGCCTCGCACAGCGCCAGCAACTTGAGCAAAATCTGCGGCATGGCCGGCAAACGAGCCACCAAAAGCTGGTTGCGGATGTCGTGGTGGGCTTGAGACGTGTTCAAGGTTGCGAGGCTCAATAAACGGCGCTATGGATTCGGTAGTGAGGTGCAGAGTGCCAATATACATGAATTGCATGGCAGTCGCATGATGCCATGGCAATGAAGCTATGCAAATTAGAGCAAATTGGTGATTTTGTGGCGATTTTTTTGGGATGAGGTGATTGGTAGGATTCACCACCAAGCTTGTGTCATTCGCTGAAACTGACAGGCGTCGCTTGGATGCATTGGGGCGAAAGGCTTTTTGTTCGTAAGGGCCAGAACTGAATTGTTATCATTTGTAGAGCAATATCCCTTTCCTGCAAAAGGTTTGGGACACAATTTGTTCGACATTTCGGGAAAGCAATTTTCCGCAGATACAGCCCTCCTATTGATCAAGGGTTGAAGTTGGGGCGGGGTTTGTTTGTGGCTCAATGTCTTGCCAGCGGACCGTTTTCAGCATTGGTTCTGTGACGGCATCTCGTTCCCAAATGGCACGCACAGCCTTGCATTGATCTACTGCTTCAACCCTGCACAGCCTTACCAGCCACTGGGTGGCCTCCTGCGGTTGACCTGACAGTGCCAGTGCCCTAGCCAGCTTGTAAAAACCGCCTGGGCTGGGCAGGCTGGCAACGGTGGCTCGGGTTTTTGCAAGTTGCTCGGGTGTTGTCAGCTGCTCAGGTTCAGTGCGGGCCAATTCAATGAAGTCGTGCCATTGGTTGAGCAACAGCACATCGGGTGGTGTGCCCCTTGCTTTGTATTGAATGCGTGCCAACTCAAAGCGCAAATCTGTATAGCTTTCTTCCACCCGCAGGTAATCTCGTGCAATCAGTGCCCAAAGCGTGGCAACCATCACAAAGCAAATGGACACTGTTACTACTGTGAGTTTGCGCAGGAACCCTTGCGAATTTGCGCGAGGAGTGTTGTGTACATCCACGCTGGCGACACCCATCAGCAGGCAGGTGGGCAGCAAAAAGTAGGCGTAATGCAGTGGCAACTCCAGCATGGCATGGTTGGCCATGACCAAAATAAGCAGCAAGGGCCAGGTTTGGTCCGCGCGGCGAACCCTTCGCAAGTGCTTCCAAAACCAGGCCACCAGCCACACACTGGCCAGGCCCCCAATAGGTAGGCCAAACCACAGCACTAGATCGAGAAAAAGATTGTGCCCGTGCGAAAAAGTAAGATTTAGCGCAGGGTGGTCATGTGCAACTGACATCTGTGCCCACGCCACTTGGTTGATACCGTAGCCGGTCCAAGGACTCTTGGACACCGCATCCAAAAACATGAGCCAGGCTTGCGGCCGAATCTCTGCGTTCATGCGACCAATGTCGCTCACATTCAAGCTTGAATTCAATGCGAACAGACTGTTGAGCCAACTGATCAGGATCACCATGCCGGCAAAGCACAGCATCAAAACGGTGGTAGCAGCGGGTAGTTTGGTTGAACGCCAGTGTTTGCGCCATACCCAACTTGCGACGAGAAGTAGCCCTAATCCTACCCAAGCAGTTCTGGAGTGCGTGAGGGCGATGCCCAAAAGCACAAATAGCGCAGCGGTGATGGCGACTCCGGCGCGAACATGTGCTTGCGCATAAAGCCAGCCCACCGCGACTAATGCCCAAAGTAGAAAAGTGGCTGTTTGATTGGGTTGACCAAAGTTACCAAACGGGCGCCCGTTGCCTGAGCCCATAGACCAGATGTCAAGAGCATCATCAACACCTACCCATTGGGTCAACATTAAGCCAATGGTCAGTAAGCCAGCGACCAAGACCGCCGTCAATAGCGCTGCAAGTGGCTGCCCGGGTCGGCCTCGTTGCCAAGTGGCGCCTAGCACAATGCACAAAGCAGCACCAAGTAGATAGGAGCCTGCCACCCATGAAGTACCTGATTTGAAGATGTGCCCGCTCAAAGGCTGAAGCACCAACGCACCTGCCAGTCCAAACGCAATCCAGAATGCACCAGGAACGAACGTCCGATGCGTGAGTGCAACGCGCAAAGCCGCCGCAAGCATCAGCCCTGCCACCAACAATTCCGTGTGGAACGATGACCACGGTGGGTAATGATTTGGGAGAAGCCATGCCGCCGCCAAACCCAGAATCCAAAGTGGAAGAAAGGTGGTTGTCACAGCAAAGTTCAGGCAAAAAAAGAGCCCCGTGCGGGGCTCTTGGCTGATTTCCTGTAGTTTACTTGCAGCTGGCGGGCAAATACTTTGTATCGATTGGATTGGTTGCGCCTGGTGCGCATACCCAATCGACTTGGCCATTACCATTTGGATTCAATGTACCTGTCATTTGAATTGTCTTACCACTGACTTTTGCTTCGGCGGCGGTTGTCGATACTGTGATGACACCAACCGAGGCGCTTGTTTTGGTGTAGGTCACTGCGGACACATATTTCGAGGCAGTGTCAAAAGTCATGCTGGCAGCAAGGGGCATTTCACCATTAACCTGCGCCGATTCCGCTACTGAAGTCTTTGCGCCTGAAGCCGCCAAAATCACTTCAGACACTTTCGCACGCACCGTGTAGTCCTGATAAGCCGGCAGCGCCACGGCCGCCAAAATGCCAATGATTGCCACGACGATCATCAACTCGATCAGGGTAAAACCCTTTTGCATTGAACGTTTCATTTGAGATTCCTTTAAGTTAAACACCCGTATCCACATTCGGACAAGCTAGAACAGCATTTTTTGTGCCACGCTTTTTTGGCGGCTTTCAAGGGTGTTTTTGGCCGATTGATCACTGTAAAACCAAAACTGGTCTGTGAAAGCCGGCTATTTTCGTCACAGCCCTACACAATGTGACATTTTTGTCATGTGCTTTGGGTGGGGCGCTGTCACATTTCCATGGCTGCGGAAGGCACTGTTGGCTGCGCACTCAAGATCAAAAGATTCTAGTTTTTAAGTAGCTTTCCAACTCGGTGACCGTTTGTCGATGAACGCTTGCACGCCTTCCAGGGCGCTGTCATTCATCATGTTGCAGGCCATGGTTTGGGCGGCGTCCAGGTAGGCGGCCTCTATGCCGCTTTCCAGCTGGCGGTAAAACAGGCTCTTGCCCAGGGTGACGGCGGCGCGGGGTTTGGCAAGAATACTTCCGGTCAGGCGGGCCAGTTCGGCATCCAGTTGCTCAGGCTCGGCCACGCGGTTTACTAGGCCTTGAGTCATGGCGCGTTGGGCATCGATGAATTCACCGGTGACCAGCATTTCAAAGGCGGCTTTGCGTCCCAGGTTGCGTGACAGCGCCACGCCAGGCGTGCTGCAAAACAAACCCAAATTCACGCCGCTTACCGCAAACTTGGCGGTGCTGGCAGCCACAGCCAAGTCACACATGGCCACCAATTGGCAGCCGGCTGCGGTGGCGATGCCATGCACCCGTGCCACCACGGGCACAGGCAGCGTCTGGATACGCATCATCAGCCGGGCGCATTGTTTGAACAGGATCTGGTAGTAGTCATGGGAGGGGTTGGCCCGCATTTCGCGCAGGTCGTGCCCCGCACAAAATGCCTTGCCGGCGGCCGCGATGACGACGACGCGCACGCTGTCGTCTTGCGCCAGTGTGTCCAGTTCCTTTTGCAGCGTCGTCATTAACGCTTCAGACAAGGCGTTAAAGGCGTCTGGCCGGTTCAGCGTGAGGGTGACCAGCCCGCGTGGGGCGTGGGTGGTGAGGACGAGGGGCGGGTTGGTGATCATCATGCGCTGGTTTTGTGAGCCAGCATCAGTTGTACCAAAAAGCGAGATGGTTGCCTACTTCCACCGCACCGGCTCAATGTGCACGTTGTACACGGCGTCACCCAGCATCAAAGCGCCTTCTTGCACCGTGGCTTGCAGGTTCATACTGCGCTGAGCGAGCGGTTTCAGTTCCTGTGCGCTGGCGCTGGGAAAGCGCCATACCTGTAGCCGGTCCAGGCGGGTAAGTTTGGTTTCGATGCCGCGCCACCAGATGTCTGCGGCTTGACTAAAGGCGTAGAGCACCACGGCATCGGCCTTGTTGCAGGCTTTGCTCAGTGGTTTGTCTTCGGGTTGACCGACTTCGATCCAGAGCCGGGTCAGGCCAGTGAAGTCGCGCAGCCAAACATCGGGCTCGTCCGGGTCAGACAAACCTGCGCCAAAGGCCAACGTGCCATCGCCACCGCACACGCTTTGCAACTGGTGTGCTTGCAAGGCCAGCGCGCACAGCCGCACCATCATGCGCTCGTCGGTTTCGCTGGGATGGCGCGCCAGCGTGAGTGCATGGTCGGCGTAGTAGCTGTGGTCAATGTCTGCAATCTGCAGGTTGGCCTTGAAGATGGTGGATTTGGTGGCCATGGGGTTAAGGAATAGAGTCGTCCAAGTAGCAGCCAGATTGCAAGCGGTCCAACTTGGGAATGTGTGCTGTGTGTAGGAAGAGCCGCGCTGGGCTCAATCACGCGGGGATGAATTCATTCAATCTGAAGTTCAAATTTTCAGTTTGTAGGGAACAGGCGCAGGTCGCCTACACCCTTCGTGCCAACTCTGCCGCCTTACCGGTATAGCTGGCCGGTGTCAAGGCCAGCAAGCGGGCCTTTTCAGACTCGGGGATCGCCAGCTTGGCAATAAAGCCTTGCATCAGTTCGGGCGTCATGGCCGCTCCTCGGGTGAATTCCTTAAGTTGCTCGTACGGTTCGGGCAAGCCAAAGCGGCGCATCACGGTCTGGATGGGCTCGGCCAGCACTTCCCATGATTTGTCCAGGTCGGCGGCAATGGCGGCTTCGTTCAGTTCAAGTTTGCCCAAGCCAGTGGCCAGCGACTGGTAGGCCAGCACCGCGTAGCCCAGGGCCACACCCATGTTGCGCAGCACCGTGCTGTCGGTCAGGTCGCGTTGCCAGCGGCTGATGGGCAGCTTTTCTGACAAATGTCGCAGCACCGCGTTGGCAAGGCCCAGGTTGCCCTCGGCGTTTTCAAAGTCAATCGGGTTGACCTTGTGCGGCATGGTGCTGGAGCCCACTTCGCCTTTTTTGAGCTTCTGCTTGAAGTAGCCCAGGCTCACATAGCCCCACACATCGCGCGACCAGTCAATCAGAATGGTATTGACTCGCGCCACGGCATCAAACAACTCGGCCATGTAGTCGTGCGGTTCAATCTGAATGCTGTAAGGCTGAAAGGTCAGGCCCAGGCCCAAGGGCTCAGGGGTTTCAATCACTTTCTTGCTGAAGGCCTCCCAGTCAAACTCGGGCCAGGCGGCCAGGTGCGCGTTGAAGTTACCCACGGCGCCGTTCATTTTGGCCATGAGCTTGATGCCAGCCACCTTGTCACGCGCGGCTTGCAGGCGCACCACCACGTTGGCAATCTCTTTGCCCACGGTGGTTGGGCTGGCAGTTTGGCCATGGGTGCGGCTGAGCATGGCCACCTCGGCAAAGGCATGCGCCATCTCGCGCAGCTTAGCGATGATGGCATCCAGCGCCGGCAGCAGCACCTGGTCGCGCCCGCTTTTGAGTTGTAGCGCGTGGCTGGTGTTGTTGATGTCTTCGCTGGTGCAACCAAAATGCACAAACTCTTGTGCTGCCACCAACTCAGGCCGGGCTTCAAACTTGGACTTGATCCAGTATTCCACCGCCTTCACGTCATGGTTGGTGGTTTTCTCAATCTCCTTGATCGCTTTGCCATCGAGTTCCGAGAAGTTCTTGACCAAGCCCAGCAAGTAGGTGCGGGCGCCGGGTGAGAGTGGCTTGAATTCGGCAAACCCGCAGTCACTCAGTGAAATAAACCAGGCAATTTCGACTTGAACGCGGCGGTGCATGTAGCCCTGTTCGCTCATGGCGGGGCGCAGTTTTGCAAGCTTGGCGGCGTAGCGGCCGT
>DFWT01000234.1 GCA_002381045.1 Rhodoferax sp. UBA4127 | reverse complement strand
CAAGCGCAGCAAGTTTGGGGCGCATTTGCCGCTGCCCGAGAGGCAGTGAGGCACCGGGCAAAATTCATGCCCTGGCCATCAGAGGAAATTGAACAGGGTCGCGGACTGAAGCCACGCTTAGATCAACATCCAGCAACGGCCAATAAAGGTGGTCGGGCGTGGGCCATTCAACCTGTGAAATTTGTTCAATCGTGGCTTGTTTGAACCACGGAAACTGCTCAAACGGCAACAGCAGTTCCTCTTCTGCCAAAAGCAACCAGAAGCCGTGTTTTGAAATGTGGGTCACTTCAGCTGCCAAAGTGGTGCTTCCAGGCATTTTGAATCTCCTCAAGGTGTTTGATGACAACCGCTTTAGCATCAGCAATTTGACGCGCCGATAGACCCGTGGCCGTCGCAACAACAACCTCTGGTGTTAACCAAAATTTGGCCTCACCATCAGGGTGCGCTACATGGACATGGGTTCGGGTTTCCTCGCGTGAGAAAAAAAACAAACGAAACTGACCATCGCGAACTACTGTGGGTGCCATGCGTCGAAACCTATGAAATCCATGCAAGGATACCAGCTTGGTCTTGCAAGATCGATCCACTTTCACGTGGGCAATCAGGGTGAGGCGGCAGAGAGCGCTTGACACAGCCGAACCCCTCTGCCGAATACTTCAAAAGCTCAATTGGCAAGCGGCAAGGTGATCAACACACAGCAACCACCATTCAACGTTCCCTTGATGCCGATCATGCCTTGCATGCTCGCCAGCCATTTGCGTGCTAACAGCAAGCCCAAACCCAGGCCTTCAAATTCGCGCACCGGGTGCAGTTTGCTAAAGACTTTGAACAGTTTTTCGGTCTGCTCGGGTGAAAAACCGATGCCGTTGTCTTTCAAGCTGATCTCAATGCGCTCACTTTGAGGCGCCACGGTGGCAGGCAAGCGCCGCCAGGTCAGTTCAATCGTGGCCGGATCGCGGTCACGGCTGAATTTCAGGGCGTTGTCCAACAGGTGAGACAAGGCTTGCGAGAGTCCCGGCGCATCTGCCACAACATGCGGCACGTCATTGGCCAACTTCCACTGCACCTTGCGCTCAGGCTTGTTCTGCATCAACTCATCGACTCGATCACGCACCAAGGCAGAAACGTCAACCGCTTGAAGTTGGATGGGTTGATTCGCGATTCGCGACAGTTGGGTCAACCCGTCGAGTTGTTGGGTCAACAACTGGGCTGAACTGCGAATGGTGGCCAGGTGGCCACGCATCTCTAGCGGCGCGTCGGGCCAGTCTTCTTCAATGACTTGAGCGTAAGCAAAGATGTGGCGCAACGGTGCGCGCAAGTCGTGCGACACGGTGTAGACAAAGTCTTGCAACTCGGCTTGCGTTTGCGCCAGTTCAGCGCGGAGTTGGGCCACATCTGCGGCCACCGCAGCCCCGCCAGCGCCGGCAGCAGCGTCGGCCGGTGAAGTCGGTGGGTCGCTGGGGCTCATTTGCTGGGCCGCTTCCAGTTCGGAATGCTCACCTGCTTGCCACGCGCCACCGTCAAGGCTTGCGCGGGGGTGTCTTTGGTGACGGTAGAACCGCCCCCCACCGTGCCACCCGCACCAATCGTCAAAGGTGCCACCAACACGCAGTTGCTGCCCACATGCACGTCGGCTTCGATCACCGTGCGGTGCTTGAAAGCACCGTCGTAATTGGCAGTGATGCTGCCAGCGCCATAGTTGACGCGTTCTCCTACCGTGGCGTCGCCCAGATAAGCCAGGTGGTTGGCTTTGGCGCCTTTGGCCAGGGTGGAATTTTTGACTTCGACAAAGTTGCCAATGTGCACCTCGGCACCCAGTTTGGCACCTGGGCGCAGGCGGGCAAAGGGGCCAATTAGCGCGCCCTCGCCTACTTCGACTGCGTCCTTGCTGCCCGGCTTACCGCCTTCGATGTGGGTGAAAGGGTGGAT
This sequence comes from Rhodoferax sp. UBA4127, assembly GCA_002381045.1. GTDB lineage: Bacteria > Pseudomonadota > Gammaproteobacteria > Burkholderiales > Burkholderiaceae_C > Rhodoferax. The sequence goes on along the minus strand of DFWT01000234.1, from coordinate 926 downwards.
AACTGCGCCGGCACCAATCACCGCATCGCGGATCACGCAATTGGCACCAATGCGCACGCCGTCGCCCAGGCTCACCTGGCCCTCAAACACGCAGTTCACGTCGATCGACACATCCATCCCGCAAGTCAACGTGCCACGCACATCCAGGCGCGCCGGGTCAGCCAGGCGCACGCCTAGTTCCATCAGTTGCAAGGCCAAACGCTGCTGATAGGCGCGCTCCAGTTCGGCCAACTGCACCGGGCTGTTGACACCAGCCACTTGGACGGCATCAGAAATCTTGTGAGCCACCACGGGCACGCCATCCGCCACCGCGAACTTCACTACATCGGTCAGGTAAAACTCGCCCTGGGCATTTTTGTTGTCCAGTCGGGCCAGCCAAGCCTTCAAGTGCGCAGCCGGTGCGGCCATGATGCCGCTGTACACCTCGGTGATCTGGCGTTGCTCTGGGGTGGCGTCTTTTTGCTCGACGATGGCCTGCACCTGGTCCCCTGCGCGCAGGATGCGACCATAACCAGTAGGGTCGTCAAAGGCAATGGTGAGTAAGGCAAGTTGGGTACCACCGCTGGCTGCAATCAACTGCTGCAGCGTGTCCACTTCCATCAAAGGCACATCACCCGAGAGCACCAGCACAATGCCATCGTCATGCAAATGCGGCACCGCTTGCTGCACCGCATGGCCGGTGCCAAGCTGTGGCTCCTGCCTGACAAAATTTATAACAAATTGGCTTGTATCCCTTGTTGAATCTGCGAGAGCAGCTTCAACTTCAGTAGCGCCATGTCCAGTGATCACCGTCACTTGACGGGCGGACAAAGCGGCGGCGGTGTCCACCACATGCTGCAACAAAGCCCGCCCGGCCAAGCGGTGCAAGACCTTGGGTAACTTGCTTTTCATGCGGGTGCCCTTGCCAGCGGCCATGATGACCACAT
>DFWT01000232.1 GCA_002381045.1 Rhodoferax sp. UBA4127 | reverse complement strand
ACGCTGTGCTCTTGCAGGTTGTGGCCTTCACCGCCAATGTACGAAATCACCTCAAAACCATTGGTCAAGCGCACTTTGGCCACTTTACGCAAGGCGGAATTGGGTTTTTTCGGCGTGGTGGTGTACACACGGGTGCACACGCCACGGCGCTGTGGAGAATTTTCCATCGCCGGGCTCTTGGACTTGATCACTTCGACCGAGCGCCCCTGACGAACTAACTGATTGATGGTTGGCATCGAGCCTCCTAAAAACTAAACGTCCCTAAACGTTCTAAACATGAAATTGGCGCAAACGCCAATCTCTTCAGAAATTCTGAAAAGCCCGCGATCATAACAGGCCATCGAGAAACCGGCAACTTATTTGATCCACAAACGCAGCGCATCCCAGGCGCGCCCCAACACACCGGCCTGTTCAACGGCAGCCTGCGCAAGCAGTGGGATTTCAGCCAGAGGTTGATCCGCCAGAGTGACTTTCAGCACACCAAGCTGTTGACCCTTGCTAAAAGGTGCGACCAGCGGGTCAGAGCGCGCCACCTGAGTTTTCAGGTTGGCTCGGCTGCCGGTGGGTATGGCCACCACAATGGGATAGGTTTGCCCCAGGGCCACGGTCGGGCTTTTGCCTTTCCAGACCGCGGGGGTAGTGACGGCTTGGTCTGCATCAAAAAGTTTGACGGCCTCAAAAGCGGTGTAACCCCAGTTCAACAATTTTTGCGCTTCATTGGCGCGCGCATTTTCACTGGCCGTGCCAAGGACAATGGCCAGCAAACGGCGGTTTCCGTTGGTTTCGGGTGTACCTGCCGGGCCTGATTTACCCAACCCAGGCACCTCGCGTTTGGCAGTAGCAATCAAACAAAACCCTGCCGCATCGGTGTGGCCGGTTTTCAGACCATCCACACTAGGATCGCGAAAAAGCAACAAATTGCGGTTGCTGTCGTTGGCACTGGGTGTCCCTTGGTAACGGTACTTTTTGATGGCGTAGTAGCCAATGAAATCCGGAAAGTCCTGCATCAAGCGGGTTGCCAAGATGCTTAGATCGCGCGCTGTGGTGGTGTGACCAGCTTCAGTCAGACCTTCCGGGTTCTTGTAACTGGTGGCTTTCATACCGAGCACTTTGGCCTGGTCGTTCATCAGTTGCACAAAGCGGTCCACCGAGCCGCCCACACCTTCAGCAAGCGCCACAGTGGCGTCGTTGCCACTTTGCACGATCATGCCCTTGAGCAAATCCTCCACTGGTACGCTCATCTTTGGGTCAATGAACATGCGCGAACCTGGCATTTTCCAGGCGCGCTCGCTCACTGGAAAGGTCTGCTGCAAGCTGATTTTCTTGTTGTGCAGCGCATCAAATACCAGGTAGGCCGTCATTAGTTTGGTCAGTGAAGCCGGTTCCAGCGGCATGTCAATGTCCTTTTGCGCCAGGATCTGCCGGGCCGTGACATCCAGCAACAGGTAGGACCGGGCGGCTATTTCTGGCGCTTGAGGGGCTTGCGCGTGGGCCAAGAAACTGATCGCCGCAACAAAGGAAAGGATGAGTTTTTTCATAATCGGAGTTAAGGTGCCAAGAATGGCACAGAGAAATGCTACGTAAAACGCAGCTATAAACCCTTGTTATATAAGGGCTAGAGCAATAAATCTATCAGATGTTTAGCGACCGAGATCCTTTGGAACCAGCAGCCGCTGTACCACCTGCCCGTTTTTGAGGTGGGATTCGACAATCTCATCAATGTCGCTGGCGTCCACATAGCTGTACCACACCGCTTCGGGGTAAACCACGGCGACTGGTCCGGCGGCACAGCGGTCCAGGCAACCGGCCTTGTTGACGCGCACCTGCCCGGGCCCGGACAAACCGGCTGCCTTGACTTGCGATTTGCAGCGGTCAAACGCCGCTTGGGCGTCATGCCGTGCACAGCAATCCTCCCCGTTTTCACGCTGGTTCAGGCAAAAAAAGATATGGCGCTGGTAATAACTGGGGGCGGTGCAACCGCTTGATTCCGACGCTTCGGACGGTGTGATCTGGTTCATATCCCCGATTTTAGTTTTTTGTATCCCGACTCCAGAGAAGACTCAGCAGGTAGACCAGCGCAGCGAACGGCCATAGCCAACCTAACCACTGCACCACACCATGAAATCGGATAAAGCGCCCTTGCTCCCAAAAAAACAAGGTTTGCTCGAAATAAGGGCTCACAGAATCTTGGTTCACCAAACTCAAGTTCACTACCAAAGCCAACATCGCCAGCGCGGCTGCGGCTCCAGTTGGCACCCACAACAGCAAAGCCAATACAAGGATGGCAACGCCCAGCGCCAGGCGATTGGCTGGTACAAGCCATTCCCAGGCATGCTGTGGACCAAAGCTCAACGCTGTGCTTAAGCCGGTCGCGCCCACGCCGGCCAACAGCAACCAGCCCAAAAACCATGCCCGTTTGGTGCGACGCGAGATCACGCAGTAGCCCAGCAACCCAGGCACCACCAGCCCCAACACCACACACCACCACTCAGCAAATGCGGACAACGGCTGTGGCGTGGTCGGGCGCCAGGTTACCCATTGCAATGCCAAACTGCCTTCCAGCCAGCTTTCCAAAACAAGCTTGAGCCGTTCGATCACCTGCCCCAGGCCGAATGGGATTTCAGTTGGAAACAACAAGGCCATCGGCCACAAAGCCAGCAGCACCATCGCGCCGCGGGCGTCTTCGACAAACCAGGCCGCTCGAAATCGGCTCCAGCGCTGCAGCCAACCCATGCGCTCAAAGGCCCAGGCCATCAACGCACCCAAAAAAGCACCAGCCACATTCAAAAACAGGTCAAGATTGGAGGACACCCGCTCAGGCAAAAACGACTGCAAGGACTCCAACACCAGCGACAACGCGGCCGCAGCAAAGACCGCCATGGTGATCGCCCGCTTGCGCCGGTAGGTTCGCAACGCGCTCAAGGCCAACAAAAACCCAAGTGGCATGTAGCCCAGCACATTGCTGATCACATCAAATCCGGTCCAGTACTTTGGCAAGGCGGCAGTCAAGAATGTCCAGGGTACAACGCCCTGATCGCGCCAGTCAGCAAACGGGTAGAGGCTGGCGTAAACAATCAGCCCCAGGTAAACCAGTGCCAGGGGCCATGCCGAAGTCTTGCGCATCGGCATATTGGGCTCAGAAAGGTTTCATGACCACCAGGCAAACAATGGCCAGCATCAAAATCACGGGTGCCTCATTGAACCAGCGGTACCAAACGTGGCCGTGGCGCGTTTCACCGCGCTCAAAGGCCTTGAGCATTGCGCTGCACATGTGGTGGTAACCAATCACCACCACCACGCCGGCCAATTTGGCGTGCATCCAGCCATTGCCTGGCCCCCAGCCAATACCGTAACCCACCCATAGCCACACGCCCAGTGCAATCGCGGGCACTGCAATGATGGTCATGAAGCGCAATAATTTGCGCGCCATCAATAGCAAGCGCTCTCGCTCAGCCACTGAACCCGGCGCCACCATGGCCAGATTGACAAAGATGCGCGGCAGGTAAAACAGCCCGGCAAACCAGCTGGCGACAAAGACGATGTGAAGAGATTTAATCCAAAGCATAGGGTCAGTTTATGACAAGGTAAATAGGACCGTTGATGCACGCCCATGTGGGACGCACAAAAAAAACCCCAGCACGAGGGCTGGGGTGGTAAGCCTATATGCTGTCACACATCAAGGCCCCGCTCAGGGAGGAAAAGCGGGGAGCAGTAAACTGCCCGGGTAGAACTGTACCAAAACCAATTCTGTCTGGCAATGCCCATTTCAACAAACCAAAGAAATTTGTCAGCTTGATGACATTGAAGATTGTTTAGAAAGCCACTATGACCCCATTTGCTCCCTATCCGTTGGGTCGCCCGCGCCGCTTGCGCCGCGACAGCTTTACCCGCAACCTGGTCCGCGAAAACATCCTGACAGCCCACGACCTGATCTACCCAGTGTTTGTGCTGGCTGGTCAGCAACAGCGGCAAGCGGTTGCTTCCATGCCCGGTGTGGAACGCCTCAGCCTGGACCTGTTGCTGCCTGTGGCTGAAGAATGCGTGAAGCTTGGTATTCCGGTGATGGCCTTGTTTCCAGTGATTGACCAATCCCTGAAAACCCCGGATGGCCGTGAAGCCCTGAACCCCGAAGGCCTGGTCCCGACGGTGGTGCAGACATTGAAGAAAGAGTTTCCGCAGCTCGGCATCATGTGCGACGTGGCGCTTGACCCCTTCACCAGCCATGGTCAAGACGGTTTGCCAGACCCACGCCCGGCCGAAGACGGCTACATCATGAACGACGCCACGGTTGAGGTGCTTGTGAAGCAGGCACTCACTCAAGCGGGTGCGGGTGCTGACATTGTGGCCCCAAGTGACATGATGGACGGGCGCATTGGCGCCATCCGCCATGCACTCGAAGCCAACCATTTTGTGCACACTCGCATCATGGCCTACAGCGCAAAGTACGCCAGCGCCTACTATGGGCCGTTTCGCGATGCGGTCGGCTCCTCAACCAACCTGGGCAAGAGCAACAAAAAGGTCTACCAAATGGACCCCGGCAACAGCGATGAGGCGCTGCGCGAGGTGGCACTGGACATCGCCGAAGGCGCAGACATGGTGATGGTCAAGCCAGGCATGCCTTACCTTGACATCGTGCGCCGCGTCAAGGATGAATTCAAAGTACCCACCTTTGCCTACCAGGTCTCGGGCGAATACGCCATGCTTAAAGCCGCCGCACAAAACGGCTGGCTTGACCATGACGCGGTGATGATGGAAACCCTGCTCGGCTTCAAACGTGCCGGCGCAGATGGCATCCTGACGTACTTTGCCAGGGATGCAGCGCGATTGCTATCTAAATAAGTGCTATTGATGCTTATTTTGTAAGGGCTAAAGCCGCATTTCTTTTACAAGCTGCTGCGAACGACCACCATGCGGATCTTTTCCATCCAAGGCACCAAAGTCACTGAGCTTGCGGCCTCATCCGCAGTGAATCCGTTTGAAACCCTTGCGTTGCCAGCATCGGGCTATTTGTGGCTAAGCTGCACCCGGTCCGAGTTCGAACTGCACTTGTCGGCCATCCAAGCCACCTTGCATCGGCTGTGTAGCCTGCAACTGGTGGACTTGCATGTGTCAGACCTGCTCAATTCGCAACTGCCCTCGCGGTATGACTTCACCTCGCTGTATGACGTGCTGGTGTTTCGCCGCTTGGCTGCAGGCAAGGCCGAAAAGACCGACAAATCTGCGCCAACAGAAAAGAATCTGACCCCAACACGACAAAGCGGCCCGCCTATCCTGCGGCGTATTGACACCAGCCCGGTTGGTTTTGTAGTGCTGGAGAAGCTGCTGCTTAGTGTGCACCCGCAAGACTGTGCGGTACGAGACAGTTATTTGGATCGCCTGCTCACAGCCAATGGGAACGCCAGCGCCGCCGCAGGCACGGGAACCACATCCGCGGACAGCCCCTCCACTGGTGCGCGTGGCATCCCAACAAGCCCGGCCGATTTGATGCTGCGCGTGCTCAACCACATGGTGGACGGTTTCCTGGCATTGCGCCGTGAACTGACCCACCAACTGGACCACTGGCAGGTTGAACTGCTCAACCCCCGAACCCGCTTCAACAACTGGGGTGCCTTGCTCGACGCCCGCTTGGCACTTCACCATCTGGACGAAATTTGCGAAGACCAGCGTGCCGCCGTCCAAGACTGGATTGAGGCACTGAAAACCTGGCCGGACACCGTTGACGCCGCCGAGCAGCGCGAGCGTGACCTGCTGCAGGTTCGAAGCCGCGACGTGCTGGAGCACATCGAACGCGTGGTGCACCATGTGCGCCGTCTGGAGCAAAGCACAGAGACCACGGTGCAAATGCACTTCAGCGTGCAGGGCAGCCGCACCAATGACATCATGCGCACNNCAACGCGGTGTGTGGTGGGCAATCAGTTTGATGGTGGTCGTTGCCATCAGCTTGGCCTTGCTGTTCTGGCGCAAACGCTACCTGGCGCGCACCGCACGTTGACAGTATCACCCGCCTAACCACTACGTATTGGATAGCTGCTTACGCTTTTATTCAAGAGGCCAGAGGCCAATTTTCCATAAATGGCCAAAGCCAGTGTGGATCACTCGCTAGGACAGCAGGCGCTGGAAAAATGCCTTTGTTCGCTGGGCTGCAAGTGCCGCCGCAGCCGCGTTGTAGGCGCCGCGGTGGTCACAGTTAAAACCGTGGCTGGCGTCGTAAAGATGCAATTCCACCTCGGGGTGGGCCTGGCCAAAGGCCGTGACACCATCCATCGGAATCGACTGGTCGTGGGTAGCAAAGTGGGCCAGCACTGTGCAGTGAGGGATGCGGGCAATTTCGATCGGCTGGGTCATGCCGCCGCCGTAGTAGGGCACGGCAGCCGCAATTCTCCGCAATTCACAGGCCGCACGCCATGTTAATAAACCACCCCAGCAAAAGCCGACCACACCGACCTTTCCTTGACTGGTCTGTGCAGCATAGTTAATGGTGGCCTGAATGTCCTGCAGCACACCTGGCGCGGGCAATCCTTCCACCAGCGCCTTGAGCGCCACCCCTGCTGAAATGTCCTCGGGCGCGTAGCCCATCTCAACGCCCGACTTGACACGGTGAAAGGTACTAGGTGCCAACGCCAAATACCCCAGCGCCGCATAACCGTCCGCTACCGCGCGAATGTGTGCGTTCACCCCAAAAATCTCCTGCAAAACCACCACCGCGCCCAACACCGGCCCTTGGGGCAATGCCTGGTAAACCGGAAAGAGAAAACCATCGGCGCCAATCAGTTCAATCTGTGCGTTCATAACGTGTCCTAAAGCAATGGGTTCAAAAATGCAATGCAAGCCATTTTGACTTGCCTGACCAAATGCATGCAGCCGGCCCAACAGCTAACATGCCCCCATGGATTTCAAACCTCTGGTCACCCTGCTGGCCATCGTCAACCCGCTGGCCATCGTGCCGTTTTTCATTCATTACACGCAGGACTTCACTCGTGCGCAGCGGCGCCGCACCATCTGGATTGCTTCCTTCAGCAGCTTTGTCGTCATTGCCACTTGCGCCTTGATGGGGCTGCATATCTTGGAATTTTTTGGTATCTCGCTGGCCAGCTTTCAGGTCGGAGGCGGCATGCTCTTGCTGACCTCATCCCTGGCCATGCTCAACGCCCAACCGGCGGAGGCCAAATCCAACGAAGAAGAAATGCATGATGCTGCCGCCCGCGCCAGCATCGCTGTAGTGCCGCTCACCATCCCGTTGCTCACCGGCCCCGCCACCATGTCCACCGTGGTGA
>DFWT01000180.1 GCA_002381045.1 Rhodoferax sp. UBA4127 | reverse complement strand
TGAGCAACTTCTGCCCGAAGTGGCCTGTGCAGCAGCGGGCAAATGGCTGCGTTTGGGTGGCCCGGCCAAAACCGCATTTGACTGGTTGTTGCCGGTGTGGCAAAAGATGACGCTGGTGCCCGGTGCACTGTCAGAAGATCAAAAAATCATGCTGGTGCGGGTGATGGAAAACGGTTTGTCGGCGGACGACGGCAGCATGGAAAGTGTGTGGCTGTCGCGCATTGAGCAGGTCCAGTTGGCTCAACCCGGTGACGCAGTGCTGCAGTACCTAGCGGGCATGGCTTGCCTGCACCTGCGCCTGTGGGGCAAAGCGCAGNNAGCCATTGCTGAGATGGCCCAGCAGCAGGGCCATACCGATCAGGTGACAGAAGCCTGGCGACAGGCCGCGGTGGCCTCGCAGCGCCGCGGCCTGTAACTCCATGGGTTGCGGCGCAGTTGTCGCGTCGGGCCTGTCGTGGCTTGGTTCCACCTAAGTTGGCGTTTGGGGCAGTGACGGCGCGGGTTTTCGGGTCTATGATTTGCCCATGAGCACTTACATTGAACACATCGTGCGGCTCACGGACCACCGCGACCGCGATTTGCTTGAACTCACGCTGTCCAAGGCCATGTTGGATCTATTGCCAGTGACGCGCATCGTCATTGCCCGCGTGGTGCGTGAGGAGACCGAGCGTCGCTGGCTGGAAGTGGCACGGCTTGATTCCAAGGGCGGTGGCCGGGTGATTGATCCATTGCGGGTGGATTTTCAGTCGCTGGTCAAGCTTGACGATGAGCCAGAGCGCATGCGCTGCCTGCAGGCGCGGGCTCGAGTGGACATTGACTGGGCCGGTGAGGCTGGCCCCCGCATCAGCCTGCTGCCGCTGTTTTCTCAATTGCGTATTGATGACGAAGGCGTGCTTGAGTTGCATTCAGACGCCCCGTTGAACGATGAGCAGTTGCAGATGGTGGACAACCTGCAGCGCATTTACCGCAACATGTACAGCCTGCTTGAATACAGCGACCGCGACGCAATGACCGGTTTGCTCAACCGCAAATCGCTTGACGATGCGTTTTACAGCGCGGTGCTTGAAGACATCGAGGTTGGTCTGGCCCACACCAGCCAGGAGGCGATGACTGAGCAGGAACGACGCCATCGGGTGCCAGCGAACTACTGGCTGGGTTCGGCCAATGTCGACAACTTTGAATTGATCATTGAGCAGCATGGCCGGGAACTGGCGGACGAAGTGTTGTCGCGCGTGGCCCGTTTGCTCAGTGGCACATTTCGCACTTATGACCGGCTTTACCGTTTTAATGAAGACCACTTTGGCGTGTTGCTGCACTGCCCGGACGAAGCTTTGGTGTTAGGCGCGTTTGAGCGTTTTCGCAGCAGTGTGGAGCGCTATAACTTTGGCAGGGCTGGCCGGGTCACGGTGAGCTGTGGGTTCACCACGGTGCTGGCCGACGATTCGCCTGCCAGCAGCCTTGACAAAACCGAGATGGCAGTAGATTTTGCCCAGCGCAGTGGGGGCAACAAGGCATGCAGTTATGACGGGCTGGCCGCGCGCGGTTTTTTCGGAAAACCCAGCAAACCGCCGGAAGTCAGTTTGGCCTGAGTTGACCAAAAAAAACGGGCACTTGCGGTGCCCATTTTTGTTTGCACAACTAGCCTAGCCCGGTTGTGTTTCCTCAAACGGCAGGCTGATGTCTCGCAGGTCAAGCCGGGTTTCCACCAACACCAGAGGACGGTCATCCAGGGCAATCACCGGCGGGCGCTCGCGCGGCACATGGACCGGCTTGGGTTCGGCTGCAATGGCTGCTTGTACAGCGGCAATTTTCTCGGCGTTGGAGTTCACCCAGGTCAGACCGGACCCCTGTGCGATGCCGACCAGCTGGTCTACAGGCAACGCATAGGAAGCCACCGCGGGCATGCTGTTTGCCGCTGGCGCGGTCACAGCCGGTGCGGCAGCCACAGGCACAGGTGCGGGGGCGACGCGCTCTGGTGCGCTTGCGGCGGGCGCAGTCGCGAGAGCAGGCGCAGCAACAGTTGCCACTGCGTTGACGGGCTGCGCTTCTTGAGCAGAGGCGTTGCCGACATCGCTTTGCACTGTCGACCCCATGTCTGCCAAGCTCGCTTCAGCATGGCCTGCATCCAGCGCGTCAGAGCTCTGCTTGAAGTAAGACTTACGGGGTGCGTCGTCTTGCTGGCTGGGCGCTTCTGTAAACGCATCCGCTGGCGTCGGGGCGGACTCAACGCGTTCGCCACGGGGTTTGCGTTCGCGGCCATAACGGTCACGCGAGCGCTTTTCGCGGGAAGCACCGTCGTCCTGCGTGTTGCCCACGGACTGGTCGTTGGCCATTGGCTCGGAGTCGCCTGTCAAAGCAAAAGGTTCACCTGCTTCTTGTGCCGGAGCATTGCCGTTGCTGGGTGCCTGATTGCGTGGTGGGCGGCGTTCGCCACGTTCGGTGCGGTTGCCACGCTCGCCGTTGCGGTTGGGCCGCTCTGCGCGTGACTCGTTGCGGTTGGTGGTATCGGCGGCATTGGCAGCACCCGCTTCAATTGGCACGCCGGCGTTGGCATCTACGCCAGGGTTGGCCTGGGCATCGCTGCGCTCGCGGGGGCCGCGCTCAGTGCGCTCACCNNCACCGCGACCTTCACCGCGGGGAGGGCGGCCATCACCACGGGGGCCACGGTCACCACGGCCTTCACCGCGAGGTTCGCCTCGGCGAGCGCCGTCTCGGCCACCGCGGCCATCAGGACGGTCACGCTTGTCCTCTTTGGCCGGTGCCACCACAGGTGTGGGCGCGGGTGCCATAGGGGTTTGGCCGCCAAACAATCCTTTGATCCAGCCAAAAAAGCCAGTTTCAGCCACGGCCGGTGGCGGTGGGGTGACCGCTTTGGCCGCCACGGGCACGGGGTCAAGCTTGGGTGGTGCCACCGGTGCAGGTGCATCGGGCAGAACGCCTTTGATGATGGGCGTTTGGCGATTCGTAGGTTCTTGCGAACGGCGCGTGACGGCGGTGACGTCTTCCACTTCTTCGGCCATCTTGTAGCTGGCGGTGATGTTGTCCAAACGCGGATCGTCGTGCTTGAGGCGCTCTAATTTGTAGTTGGGGGTTTCCAAAGACTTGTTGGGCACCATCAGCACATTGATGCGCTGCTTGAGTTCGATTTTGGCGATCTCGGTGCGCTTTTCGTTGAGCAGGAACGAGGCGACTTCGACCGGCACCTGGCACAGCACCGACGCCGTGTTGTCCTTGAGCGACTCCTCCTGAATGATCCGCAGAATCTGCAGCGCACTGGACTCCGTGTCGCGGATGTGGCCAGAGCCACCGCAGCGCGGGCAGGGGATGGAGGCACCCTCGCTCAAAGCCGGGCGCAGACGCTGGCGGCTCATTTCCATCAGACCGAATTTGCTGATGGTGCCGAACTGAACCCGGGCGCGGTCCTGGCGCAACGCGTCGCGCAGGCGGTTCTCCACTTCGCGGCGGTTGCGGCTTTCTTCCATGTCGATGAAGTCGATCACGATCAGGCCACCCAAGTCACGCAGGCGGGCCTGGCGGGCCACTTCTTCAGCGGCTTCGAGGTTGGTGCGGGTAGCGGTTTCTTCGATGTCGCCGCCCTTGATGGCGCGTGCCGAGTTCACATCCACCGAAACCAAGGCTTCGGTATGGTCGATCACGATGGCACCACCACTGGGCAGGGTCACGGTGCGGGCGTAAGCAGATTCGATCTGGTGCTCGATCTGAAAGCGCGAGAACAGTGGGGCATCGTCGCGATAGCGTTTGACGCGGGCAGCGTGCTCGGGCATCACATGTGCCATGAACTGCTGGGCCTGGTCGTACACATCGTCGGTGTCAATCAGGATGTCGCCAATGTCGTGGTTGAAGTAATCGCGAATGGCGCGAATCACCAGGCTGGATTCTTGATAAATCAGGAATGCGCCCTTACCACCTTTGGCTGCGCCATCAATGGCAGACCAAAGCTTGAGCAGGTAATTCAAGTCCCATTGCAGTTCCGGTGCGCTGCGGCCAATGCCCGCAGTGCGCGCAATGATGCTCATGCCGTTGGGATATTCCAACTGGTCCAGTGCCTCTTTCAGTTCGGCACGGTCTTCGCCTTCAATCCGGCGCGACACACCACCACCACGCGGGTTGTTGGGCATCAGTACCACATAGCGACCCGCCAGGGATACAAACGTGGTCAGGGCTGCGCCCTTGTTGCCGCGCTCCTCTTTCTCGACCTGGATCAGGAGCTCCTGGCCTTCCTTGATGGCATCCTGAATGCGCGCCTGACTGACAGACACGCCTTGCTGGAAATACTGTCTGGAAATTTCTTTGAATGGCAAAAAGCCATGACGCTCCTCGCCGTAGTCGACGAAGCAGG
>DFWT01000267.1 GCA_002381045.1 Rhodoferax sp. UBA4127 | reverse complement strand
GGCCCGCAAACCCTGCACCGCCTGCCGCAGCTGCTGGATGAGCGGGCTCGGCTCAATCGCTCGCAAGTGGACATCAGTTTTCCCGAGATTGAGAAGTTTGACCACCTGCCTCCCGCCCGTGTGGAAGGCGCCAGCGCGTTCGTGAGCATCATGGAAGGTTGCTCCAAATACTGCAGTTACTGCGTGGTGCCCTACACCCGTGGGGAAGAGGTGCACCGCCCGTTTGAAGACGTGCTGGTGGAAGTTGCCGGCCTGGCCGACCAGGGCGTGAAAGAGATCACTTTGCTGGGTCAGAACGTGAACGCCTGGCGGGCAACTATGGGTGATACGGCGGAGGTGGCCGACTTTGCCACCTTGCTGGAATATGTGTCAGACATCCCCGGCATCGAACGCATCCGCTACGTGACCAGCCACCCCAACGAATTCACGCCCCCGCTCATCGCGGCTTACGACAAGCTGCCCAAGCTGGTCAGCCACCTGCACCTGCCGGTGCAACACGGCTCAGACCGCATCCTGATGGCGATGAAGCGCGGCTACACCGCTATGGAGTACAAGAGTACGGTGCGCAAGCTGCGCGCCATTCGCCCCGACATGGCCATGAGCAGTGATTTCATCGTCGGCTTTCCGGGTGAAACAGAAGACGACCATGCCAAACTGATGAAGCTGATGGATGACGTCGGGTTCGATAACTCGTTCAGCTTCATCTTCAGTCCGCGCCCGGGCACGCCGGCCGCCAACTTGCACGACGACACGCCCCATGCCGTGAAGCTGCGCCGATTGCAGGAAGTGCAGACCAACATCAATTCCAACATGGCGCGCATCAGTGAGCAGCTGGTGGGCACGCGCCAGCGCCTGCTGGTGGAAGGCACCTCCAAACGGGATGCGGGTGAACTGATGGGCCGCACTGAATGCAACCGGGTGGTCAACTTCGTCGGCCAGCCCAGGTTGGTTGGGCAGATGGTGGATGTGACCATCACCGAAACCCGCACGTTCACACTGCGCGGTGAGGTGGTGGTGAAAGAAATGGCTCCGGCAGCTTGAAGGCGAGGCGCTGCCCATCAAAACTATGACAGCCCACCAGTGACCCAGAGCAATGTTTCAGACCGCCACAGACAACGTGCATCTATACAAGCATCAGACCCGTGGCTCCCTGCGTACCTTTTTGCCTGTCATTTTTTTGGTGGTCTGCGGCGGTGGTGGCTCAACCGACAGCAATGCCGCCGGCAATTCGGCCAATGCCGCACCGACTTCACTGAGCCTCAGCCCGCTGACATTAACCCTGCCCAAGCAGGGACTGAGCGCCAACGAACTGGCTGTGATCGTCGATCAAAACGACCCCGTGTCTGAAGCCGTCGCCAGCTATTACCAAGCCGCCCGTGGCGTGCCTGCAGCCAACATCATCCGGGTGACTTTGCCCACGCGAACCACGCCGGACGCAATCTCTGCCGCTGACTTCGCACTGCTGAAGGCAGACATCGACGCCAAACTGCCTGTCAACATTCAGGCCACCCTACTCACCTGGAGCGCGCCGTCGCGGGTGATCGGCAGTTGCAGTATGAGCATCACGAGTGCCATGGCTTTCGGGTACGACGCCAAATACTGCGGTGCAGGTGCCGTCACGGCGCCGTCAGCCTACTTTGATTCGGAAAGCAGCCGCCCCTGGACGAACCATGGGATGCGTCCATCCATGTTGCTTGGCGCCAGCAGCTTGGCTTCAGCGCAAGCGTTGATTGATCTGGGCGTCGCATCCGATGCCACCTACCCCACGGGCGACGGCTACCTGCTGCGCACCAACGATGCAGCGCGCAGCGTGCGTTATGGCAACTATGTCGGATTACCCGCGCTGTGGTCCACCCCCAGCGGCTTGGCACTGAACTACATCGACAACTCGACCAATTCCGCCAGCAACGTCATCAGCGGCAAGGCACAGGTGTTGTTTTACTTTACTGGACTGGTTTCAGTGCCCAGCCTGACGACCCTCACGTTTGCGCCGGGCGCTGCGGCTGACCACCTGACCTCCTTTGGAGGCTACTTGCCCAATGGCAATGGCCAGATGCCAGTCACTGAATGGCTGAACGCCGGAGCCACAGGAAGCTACGGCACCGTAGAAGAGCCTTTCAACTACACCCAGAAGTTTTCCAAGGCCTCGGTGCTGATTGACCATTACTACCGTGGCGCCACCTTGATGGAGGCCTACTGGAAGTCAGTGCAGTGGCCGGGCCAAGGCCTCTTTGTGGGCGAGCCGCTGGCCAAACCGTTCAGAGACAGCCCGCAGTTCGCGGTATTTGGCAACCAGTATCTGATCAGCACCCGGGCCATGCGAGCCAACGCCAGCTACGCGCTGGAGTACCGCACCGGGGCATCGGCCACATGGGTCCGGCTGGCCAGCTTCAGCCTCGCGCGTGCCCAGGCTCAGACCCTGAATGCGCCGTTGGCGCCTATGGATGCTGTGCAATTGCGCTGGATTGGCCCGTGCCCGGCCAATCCGTCCCAGACCTGCGTGCTAAGCGGTTCAGGTTAAGAACCCAGGCTTTTCAGAATGGCATTTTGGGCATGCCGCCACCCATGCCTTTCATGCCCCCCAGGCGCTTCATCATTTTCATCATGCCGCCGCCCTTCATCTTTTTCATCATGTCTTGCATCTGCTCAAACTCCTTGAGCATGCGGTTGACTTCCTGCACCTGAACCCCAGCACCTGCAGCAATGCGGCGCTTACGAGTAGCTTTGATCAACTCGGGCTTGCTGCGTTCCAGGGGTGTCATGCTTTGAATAATGCCCTCTTTGCGCTTGACGTCTTTTTCGACCCGACCCATGTCGACCTGACCCGCTTTGGCGGCCAGCGCACTGGGCAATTTGTCCATCAGGCTGCTCAAACCGCCCATTTGTTTCATCTGCTGGATCTGGCCTAAAAAATCGTTCAAATCAAAAGTGGCACCGCTTTTGACCTTGGCCGCCAGCTTTTGTGCACTGGCCATGTCCACCCCGGCGGTGACTTGCTCGACCAAGGCCAGGATGTCACCCATGCCCAGCACGCGACCGGCATGGCGCTCGGCATCAAACACTTCCAGACCATCGAGCTTTTCGCTGGTGCCAGCAAACTTGATCGGCGCGCCGGTGATCTGGCGCACCGACAGGGCCGCGCCACCACGCGAGTCACCGTCGAGTTTGGTCAGGATGATGCCGGTCAGTGGCAGGGCTTCCTTGAACGCCTTGGCCGTGTTGATGGCGTCCTGCCCCTGCATGGCATCCACCACAAAAAGCGTCTCCACAGGATGAATGGCGGCGTGGAGGTCCTTGATTTCGCGCATCAGCGCCTCGTCAATGGCTAAACGACCGGCGGTGTCCACCAGCAGTACATCAAAGAAGTGCTTCTTGGCAAAGTCCAGCGCGGCCAGCGCAATATCCACCGGCTTTTGGTCAGGCGTGCTGGGGAACCATTCGGCACCCACCTGCTTGGTAACCGTTTTGAGCTGCTCAATCGCCGCCGGGCGGTACACGTCACCCGAGACGGTCAGCACCTTCTTGCCACGCTTCTCCATCAAATGCTTGGCCAGCTTGGCCGTGGTGGTGGTTTTGCCGGCACCCTGCAGGCCGGCCATCAGAATCACCGCCGGGGGCTGCGCTGCCAAGTTGATGTCAGCCACGCCATCGCCCATGGTCAAGGCCAATTCCTTGTTCACGATGCTGACCAGCGCCTGGCCCGGGGTCAGGGAACCCAGCACGTCCTGGCCCAGCGCTTTTTCCTTGACACGGGCAATGAAGTCACGCACCACCGGCAGCGCCACGTCAGCCTCCAGCAGGGCCATTCGGACTTCGCGCAGCATGTCTGCCACGTTGGCTTCGGTGATGCGCGCCTGCCCGCGAATTTCTTTGACCAGGCGGCTGAGTTTGTCGGTGAGTGCGGATGCCATAAGGGGTGTTCTGGCGGGTGAGGCCAAGGTTGACGCCACGTATGAAATGGCGAGGGACAAAACGCTAAACTGCACACATGATTTTAACCAGTGCTTCCCCGCTTGCTCTCGGCTTGTCGCTGGGCGTCTCTGCGGCCTATGCTGCGTCGGCGGCAGGCGCTAGCCGCCCTGATAAGAAGTTGGCGCAAGTTCTGGTCTGGCTGGCTTGGGTATTTCATGGCATCTTGCTGGGCTGGGGTTTGTGGGGCGGTGAGCCCCGCTTTGGGTTCGCGCCCGCTTTATCTGTCACGGCCTGGCTGGTCGGACTGGTGTATGCCATCGAGGTTTATTTTTACCCGCAGATGCGCATGCCCTGGCTGCTACCCGGTATCGGTGCAGTCGCAGTATTGCTGGCATTGCTGTTTCCAGGAAACCCGTTAAATGAAAGTGCATCAGCCTGGCTGCCGCTGCATTGGGCTCTGGGTATTGCCTCCTATGGCCTGTTTGCAGTGGCGGTGGTGCATGCCTGGTTAACCACACGCGCTGAAGCACGCATGCGCACGGCGGCCAATGGTCCCCATGGACTGCCATTGCTGACCATGGAGCGACTGACCTATCGCTTTGTCAGCGTGGGTTTTGTCTTGCTGTCAGCCACATTGATTGCGGGTTTCTTTTTTGGAAACCAGTTGTACGGCAGTGGCCACGCCATCAAGTGGGACCACAAGACTATTTTTTCGCTGTTGTCATGGGCAACTTTTGCAACGCTGATGGTGGGACGCTTTCGATTTGGCTGGCGTGGCAGGCAGGCGATTCGGGTGCTGTACATGGGTACCGGGTTGCTGTTGTTGGCCTATGTCGGCTCGCGCTTCGTCATGGAGGTGGTTCTGGGGCGAGCGTTATGAAAGCTTTTTTGGTCCTCGCTGTGATCTTTGCGGGCGTTTGGCTTTGGCGCAATCGTCAGGCGGGCTTAAACCGACCGGCCGCGCCGCCGCCTCCGCCCAAGACCATGGACATGGTGCGTTGCGCGCATTGCGGGCTGCATATCGCGGGGGTTGAAGCCCTACCAGGCAAGCACGGGCAGTATTGCTGCCAAGAACATCTGCAGCGCGCGGAAAGCTAAATGAGCACCAACCCCGCGGCGATCAGCTGGTACAGCGCCACGCTGCTGGAGCCCGGGACAGACCAAAGTCAGCGCCCCCTTGATTTTGAGCGCTTGTGGCGCGCCTTTATGACGGCGCGGGCCACCTTGGGGCTGGTGCTTGTCCTGCTGCAAGGTGGCATATTTGCCTTAACGAACGCCCATGACAGCACAGCCTTGTTCATTGCGGTGAGCTATTTCGGCGCCGCTCTTGCAGTGCGCCTGCTATCTCGGCCGCAGCAGATGGGCCAAACCTTTGACACCCATTGGCTGCGTACTGTGGGCATTGACCTGCTGGCATTCACGGCACTGCAGGCGGTGCAGAGCAGCAGCATCAATTACGCCCCCCTGTTTGCTTTGCCGGTGCTGATGGCCTCCGTACTGGGTTCGCTGATCATGGCCATGGGCACGGCAGCTGGCGTCACCCTGCTGCTGTTTGTCTACGCCGGTTGGGCGACACTCCAGACCCCCTGGGAAAGTACATCACTTTTTGTACAGGCAGCCCTTACAGGGTCTGGTTGTTTTGCAATATCTTTTATAGCAAGTCAATTGGCAACCCGCCTAGCTACAGTGGAGCTACGGGCGCAACGCAGCCAGTTGGCCGCTACAGCGCAACGCCAAGTCAACGAACTGGTAGTGGCCGCGCTGAGCGAAGGTATCTTGGTGGTTGACGACCAGTTGCATGTGCGTTCGGCCAACCCGGCGGCACGCACGCTTTTGGGCTTGACACCACTGCCTGCCGATGAGCACTGGCAGCTTGCCGACCAACAAGTGCTGCAAGAGCTGGGGCAGGTGGTGCGTTTGAGCCAGACCAGTGAAACTCCCCAGCAATGTGACCTGACGGTACGTCATGAGGGCCGTGGTCCGCGCCACTTGTGGGTGCGCACCCAGATCACACCACCGTTGCCGGGTCAGTCCGGTACCCTGTGTGTGGTATTCCTGCAGGACCAGCGCGAACTGCAAGCGCGCTTGCGTACTGAAAAATTGGCCAGCATGGGTCGCATGTCTGCAGCAGTTGCGCATGAGATTCGTAACCCGCTGTCGGCCATCTTGCAAGCCAATGCCTTGTTGGCTGAAGACCTGCACGATCCAAGCCAGTTGCGCATGACCCAGATGGTGCAGCAAAACGCCCAGCGTCTGGAAAAAATCGTCCATGACATCCTGCACCTGACACACACCTCGCCTGGCGACCCGCCCCTGGCCGCTGACCTGATCGACGTGGGCGAGGTCGTGAGGCGAGTGTGCCGCGACTGGCAGCAGCAGACCCACGCCGCAGAGACTTTGTCCGTGCAGTTGTCTCGCAACATGCCCGCCATCTCGTTTGACCCGGAGCATTTGCGCCGCATCACCATCAACCTTCTGGACAACGCCTTGCGTTTTGCCAGCCGCCGCCCGCAGGCGATACAGGTTAGCAACGACCAACTGGACATCCGTGGACGCAGAAGCGTGGTGAACCTGCGCATCTGGAGTGACGGTGAACCACTGGAACCTTCTGTGGAGCAGCATCTGTTCGAGCCCTTTTTTTCCAGCGACAGCCGTTCCAGCGGCCTGGGGTTGTTTATCTGTCGCGAACTGTGCGAAAACCAAGGCGCTGGCCTGAGTTATGACCGCAACACGCGCATTGTTGAGGGTCAAGTGCGCTCCGGCAATGAGTTCAGCGTGAGTTTTCGCGTCCGCTCGCCTGCTGCAGCCATTGATGCAATGCCACTTTCCACGCCATGAACAATCCCACCGCTCTTTTACGCATTCTGGTGGTCGACGATGAGCCAGATTTGCGAACACTCTACCAACTGACACTGCTGCGCGAGGGTTATCAGGTGGACACTGCGGGTGACCTGACACAAGCTCGCAGCATGCTTGCAGAACAGACGTTTGACGTACTGATCACCGACATGCGCTTGCCCGATGGTTTGGGACTGGCACTTATCACCGAACTGAAAACACTGCAGCGGCCGGAGCGCTGTGTGGTCATCACCGCCTATGGTTCGGCCGAAAACGCGGTGGAAGCCCTCAAGGGTGGGGCCTTTGACTACCTGACCAAGCCAGTTGACCTCAAACAGTTCCGCCAAGTAATCGCTTCAGCAGCCCGCAGTCAGGTCGCACATCCAGAAAACAGCACGCCCTTAACGCGCGGTAACGATCGCCCAGTTGCCACCGGTGCCATAGGCAAGCAGGCATTAGATCGTCTGGTGGGTCGTTCAGACTGCATGCGCCAGGTCAAGCAGCGCATTCTGAAGGTGGCCACCAGCATGGCGCCAGTGCTGGTCACAGGCGACTCCGGAACGGGCAAAGAACTGGTGGCCTACGCGATTCATGCCAACAGCCACCGCGCCAAGGGACCATGGGTCGCCGTCAACTGCAGCGCCATTCCAGAGACACTGCTGGAAGCTGAATTTTTTGGTGCCAAAAAGGGGGCCTATACCGGCGCCTCCAGTGACCGTGAAGGCTTTTTTCAAGCCGCCAGTGGTGGTACTTTGTTTTTGGATGAAATCGGCGACCTGCCCCTGCCGATGCAATCCAAGTTGTTGCGGGTCATTCAGGAACGCAAGGTGCGACCGCTGGGAGCCACGCAGGAAGACTCGGTGGACGTTCGCATTGTCAGCGCCACCCACAAGGACTTGGTTGCGCTGGTGGCAGCGGGTGAGTTTCGACAGGATTTGTTTTACCGCCTGAATGTGATCGATGTATGGATTGCCCCGCTGCGAGAGCGTACCGAAGACCTGCCTGATCTATGCCAAGCCCTTCTTGAACGCATCGCCGACGAGTCCGGCGCGCCTACGCCTCAATTAAGCGCTGACGATCTGGCGCAACTGGCGCCCGGACCTGATCTGGCTCGACAAGCGCATGCCCGGCATGGACGGCATCNNAACCTGTTGCATCGCGCCGTCGCACTGGGCGACGGTGCTCGCCTGCAGTTCGACGCCTTGCCGCAGGGTCCAGCACGGGCGCAGACCACGCCGTCGAATTCGAACCCAAACATCGATTCGGTGCCCTTGCCGAATTTACCCAGCGACCTGCAGACCTATCTGGATGAATTGGAACGCGGCATTCTCTGCCAAGCCTTGGAAGATACCGGCTTCAATCGCACCGCAGCGGCAGAGCGGCTGGGCTTGAGCCTGCGTCAGANNCCGGATTGCGCGTTTGCACATCGATGCGCCGGCAACCTCAATGACACCGTTCGATGATCAAACTTGATCCTCCCGGCAGGTCCACACGACCGCCGCAGGTCAAACCCCTTTGGGACCAGGGTTGGTACCGCTTTGCCGCGCGTCTGCCCTCACCCAACTTCGGACCACGGCCTGCGGGCTCCCTCATCGACCTGATCGTGCTGCATTCCATCAGCCTGCCTCCAGGCCAATATGGCGGCCCTGAAGTGGCGCAACTGTTTACCAACCAACTGGATTGGAACGCGCATCCTTACTTCAAGCAGATCGAAGGCATGACCGTGTCGTCGCATTTTTTCATTCGACGCAATGGTGATCTGCAGCAGTTTGTCAGTACCCATGAGCGGGCCTGGCATGCGGGTACCAGCCAGTACCGAGGCCGTGGCAACTGCAACGATGACAGCATTGGTATCGAGCTTGAGGGGCTTGAAGGTGATCGATTTGAGGCAGCGCAATACGAGAGCCTGCAGGCGCTGAGTGCCGCCTTAATGTGCGCCTTTCCGATCAGGCATATCGCGGGGCACGAACACATTGCCCCAGGCCGAAAATCCGATCCGGGCGCTGGCTTTGACTGGCATGCTCTTCAACAAGGACTTGGACTGAATCATCAGTACTTTCCCTTAAGCCCGGGTCGATAGCCGCAGCAATTGCCTTTGCGTTTGCGGCTGAAACAGCGCCAGCCATGAAGTGGTTTGGCGGCATCTTCTATGCACAGTGTGCTATTTAATTTGTACTGTGATGTGCATCAAGTCAAAAACTGACCACGGCGTTCGAAACACTACTGGTAGTGAAAAATACCACCTGAGACCCTAGATATAGTGGTAAGCTCGCCGTCGCGCGATGCGCCCACGCATGAGCAGTTCGCGCAACATCACCCAGCAACCACACAAAAAACTAGATTGACAGAGGACCACATGCAGATTTCTCAGAACACCCCCGAGCCATCGCTTTCGAGCTTGCCAAGGACTAGTGCAGCCGGTGGCATGTCGATGGCAGCGGGTGAATTGCTGACCCAATACCAGATCATCCGGCGCAACGGATCGGTTGTTGCCTTTGAGCCCACCAAAATCGCGGTGGCCATGATGAAGGCCTTTCTTGCAGTGCACGGGACCCAGGGTGCCGCGTCAGCCAGCGTACGTGAAACAGTGGAAGAACTGACCCATGCGGTGATCCGCGCGTTGATGCGGTCACGACCCGCTGGCGGGACCTTCCATATTGAAGACGTACAAGACCAGGTAGAACTAGGGCTGATGCGCGGCGGCCACCATGAAATCGCACGCGCCTATGTGCTGTACCGCGAGAGGCGCACCCAGGAGCGCGCGCAAAAATCGGCCACACGCGCAGTGACTGCGCCTACGCTGCATGTGATTGACAAGGGCCAACGGGTGCCGCTTGACCTGCCCCGACTGACCGGCATTTTGACGACCGCTTGTCAGGGTTTAGGTGCCGATGTCAAACCTGAGCCGATCATGCTCGAAACCATGCGCAACCTTTATGACGGCGTGCCAATGGACGAGGTCTACAAGGCCTCCATCCTGGCAGCGCGTACCTTGATTGAGAAAGACCCGGACTACACCTACGCCACGGCTCGCCTGCTCTTTCACACCATCGCCAGAGAGGTGCTGGGTTCGGATGTGGCGCAGGCCGACATGCCACAGGCCTACATTGACTACTTCCCGCAGTTCGTCAAGCGTGGCGTCGACAACGAATTGCTGGACGAGCGTCTGCAGCAGTTTGACCTGACACGTTTGGCGCATGCGTTGAAACCAGAGCGCGATCTCCAGTTTGATTACCTCGGCTTGCAAACCCTTTATGACCGCTACTTCCTTCATGTGGGCAAGCAGCGCATCGAATTGCCGCAAGCGTTCTTCATGCGGGTGGCCATGGGCCTGTCTCTCAACGAGATCGACCGCGAAGCGCGGGCCATCGAGTTTTACGAAGTGTTGTCCAGCTTCGACTTCATGTCCAGCACCCCCACCTTGTTCAACAGCGGTTCCTTGCGCTCACAACTCTCGAGTTGCTACCTGACCACCGTTCCTGACGATCTGGGCGGCATCTATGAAGCGATCAAAGAAAACGCGCTGCTGTCCAAGTTTGCCGGCGGACTGGGCAATGACTGGACCCCGGTGCGCGCATTGGGCAGCCACATCAAGGGAACAAACGGTGAGTCTCAAGGGGTAGTGCCGTTCCTGAAAGTGGTCAACGACACGGCAGTGGCGGTGAATCAAGGCGGCAAACGCAAGGGTGCGGTCTGCACCTACCTTGAAACCTGGCATTTGGATATAGAGGAGTTCCTAGAACTGCGCAAGAACACCGGTGACGACCGCCGCCGCACCCACGACATGAACACCGCCAACTGGATTCCCGACCTGTTCATGAGACGAGTGATGGAGAAAGGTCAATGGACGCTGTTTTCGCCCAACAACGTGCCCGACCTGCATGACAAGTTTGGTACCGCATTTGAACAAGCCTACGTGGCCTATGAAGAAAAGGCAGCACGCGCAGAGATAAAGCCTACCCGTACGGTTCAGGCCACCGACCTGTGGCGCAAGATGCTGACCATGCTGTTTGAAACGGGCCACCCTTGGATCACTTTCAAGGACGCCTGCAATATCCGCTCGCCTCAGCAACACGTGGGCGTGGTGCACTCCAGTAACCTTTGTACCGAAATCACCCTCAACACCAGCGAGTCCGAAACGGCGGTGTGCAACCTGGGATCGATCAACCTGTTGCAACACATCAAAGACGGCGCCATTGACCATGACAAGCTGCGTCGCACCGTCACCACCGCAATGCGCATGCTCGACAACGTGATCGACATCAATTACTACGCAGTCAAAAAGGCCCGCGACTCCAACATGCGTCACCGCCCGGTTGGCCTGGGTGTGATGGCCTTTCAGGACAGCCTCTATCAGTTGCGTATCCCGTATGGCAGTGATGCCGCAATGTCCTTCGCCGATGAGTCGATGGAAGCAGTTTGCTACTACGCTTATTGGGCTTCCACCGAATTGGCCCGTGAGCGCGGCAAGTACGCCAGCTACAAGGGCTCGCTATGGGATCAGGGTGTGTTGCCAATCGACACCTTGGACAGATTGGCCTCCGAGCGCGGTGGTTATGTGGAGGTTGACCGCAGCAGCAGGTTGGATTGGGACACCTTGCGCAAAAAAATTGCGGTCGATGGCATGCGCAATTCCAACTGTGTCGCCATCGCACCCACTGCGACCATCTCCAACATCATTGGTGTGGATGCGTCCATCGAACCCTGCTTTGGCAACCTTTCAGTCAAGTCCAATTTGTCGGGTGAATTCACCATCATCAATGGCTACCTGGTGCGCGACCTCAAGCGATTGGGGCTGTGGGATGACGTGATGGTGATGGACCTGAAACACTTCGACGGCTCGCTGCGTCCGATTGACCGGGTGCCCGAGGAGATCAAGGCTCTGTACGCCACTGCGTTTGAGGTTGATGCGCGCTGGCTGGTTGAGGCGGCTGCGCGCCGGCAGAAGTGGATCGATCAAGCACAGTCACTGAACATTTACATGGCTGGTGCTTCAGGCAAAAAGCTTGACGAAACCTACAAGCTGGCCTGGGTGCGAGGACTCAAGACAACCTACTACTTGCGCACGATGTCAGCGACCCACGCCGAAAAATCTACAGTGACAGCTGGTCGCCTGAATGCAGTCTCGTCGGGTGCAAACACAAGTGGATCGCAAGCCACAAGTGCGCTTGACCAGGCTGCGGCAGTGGCTCGCCAACAGATGGCTGAAGTGCCAGCGACCGACATCAAGTTTTGTGGTGTGGATGATCCGACCTGCGAGTCTTGCCAATAGTCCAGCAAGGTGATGAATCAATGCGATGTGGACACAACACTTTTCTCACCGCATTGAGTCAAAAGAACATCAAACTACTTTCAATTTTTTCAACAAGCTCACATAATCGGAGCACTGGAACTCAACATGCTGATCTGGGACGAAGAAGCTACCTCCACCGTTAGTTCGCCTGCCGCTACCAGCCACTTGAACATGGCAATGGCAGAGCCCTTTGCAGGACCGTCTGCGTCGCCTGCAAGCACCCCCGACACCTCAAAAATCGAGTCCTCTCGCGCCAGCAATCTGGCCAAGCCCGCATCCACAAGCAGGCGCGTGGTGGCAGCAGACAAACGCATCATCAACGGCAAGACCGANNACAACATCGTGCTCGGTACCTATCGTCACATCACTGCCCCGGAATGCCGTCAGTTTTTGTTGCGCCAAGCCTTTGAGGAAGCCATCCATACCCACGCCTACCAATACATTGTGGAGTCTTTGGGATTGGATGAAGGCGAAATTTTTAGTGCCTACAACGAGATAAAGTCCATCCGTGACAAAGATGAGT
>DFWT01000103.1 GCA_002381045.1 Rhodoferax sp. UBA4127 | reverse complement strand
CTGGCCAACGCCGGCGAGACCACCGAGCACCTGCGCGAGGACACCGTGGTCGTGCCCGACCCGGCGGACCGCGCCACGATCGAAGAAGAGCATGCGCTGGAACTGCGTACCCGTGACCGTGAGCGCAAGCTGCTCAAGAAAATTGAACAATCCATTGACCGCATTGACGCAGGCGACTATGGTTACTGCGACGAAACCGGTGAGCCCATTGGTGTAGGTCGTTTGCTGGCCAGACCCACGGCGACCTTGTCGCTGGAAGCCCAGCAGCGGCGTGAACTCAAACAAAAGATGTTTGGAGATTGATACAGGTTCTGTGTCAACCCACTTCTGAAGCAGATTGCCATGGCCACCCAAGAGAATCGATCTGGCTTGCTGTCCAAGGTTGCCAAGTTTGTGCGCAACCCGACCAAGGACTGGTCTGAACTGGACAAGGCGGCACCGGCGCCAGAGGCCGACGACGGGAAGGAAGCGCTCAAGCGCATGATTCAGCGCAAGCGGCACGATGATGCCGTGCGCAAGTACGAATTTTCCAAACTGCGCAAGTTGCGGCAAGACTCGTCGATTGCCAAGGTGGACATGACCCAGATTGCGACGGAGTTTCGCAGCAGTTCCGGTGACATTGACGACGATGAACGTGAAACCACGTTAAAGAAAATCGATGACATCGAGGCTCAGATGTCGCAGCAATGGTGGAAGGGCCGTAGCCCCGCGCCAGGTGCAGCGGGCAATGCACCGGCGGGTACACCGAAAGAAGCCGTAGCGCCTGTGGCACCACCTGTAGGCGCCCAGCCCTTTCAACAGACTGTGCCGTCGCAGGTCTTTGACTCGATGGATGACATCCCCACGGCGATGTCGGTTGGCACTGACTCGGAGTACCAAGCCACGCGCCCCAGTTCTGAGGCGCTGGCGCAGGCAGGTCGGCCTCATTCAACGACATCGCGAGGTGCTTTTTCGACTTCCAGGATGGGTGCCATCGACATGGCTCCCACGGTGTCTGACCCCGAGCTGGAAGAAGCCGCCATTCGTTATGCCAATGGTGATGATGTGGGGGCGGAGGCTGCGTTGCTGGCGGCGTTGCAGTTGCCCAACGCCCGCATGGATGCCATAGAAGGGTGGATGGCCGCACTGTTTGACCTGTACCGCAGCACTGGTCAGCAGGCGAGTTTTGAGCGCATGGCCCTTGAATATGCGCATCGGTTTGGCAGGTCGGGTCCGCTTTGGGATCTTGCGGGAGGCGCTGCAAACTCCCCTCAGTCAGTCCAGGGTCGCCCTGGCGTCGGCGGGTTCGCCGAACGCACCACGATCCGCTGGGATTGCCCACCTGAATTGGATGAGGCCACGCTGGACCGCTTGGGCCGGTTTGTTGATTCTGCGTCAGCCGTTTATTTGCTGGATTGGGAAGCCCTGGTGCGCATCACGCCACCGGCAGCTGTGGCTTTGGGCCGTTGGGTGTCCTTGTGGTGCGGTCAGAATTTGACCTTCACTTTTTTGGGATCAGAGGTGTTACTCCACTTGCTTCAGAGGATGGCGCCCAGTGGCAACAAGGGTGCACCCGAACAGTTGTGGAAGTTGCGCCTTGACCTCTTGCGTCTCTTGCATTTGCAAGACGACTACGAATTGGTGGCACTTGATTTTTGTGTCACCTACGAAGTGTCGCCGCCGCCGTGGCGCGAGCCAGTCTGCCAACACGTGTTCAAGCCGCACCAGAGTGGGCACGAACCCACGCATTTCGAAGCGACCCTGTTGCATGACGATCCGCGTGCTGAGTTTGGATATGAACATGGGGCAGAGCAGGATGACACCCCGTTTGCGCTGCAAGGCGAGTTGCTCGGAGATGTGTCGACCGTGGTTGCGGGATGGCAGCAGTTTCCTGTGCCAGAAGGCATTTGGGTCATCAGTTGCTTCAAGCTGACGCGGGTTGATTTTTCCGCTGCCGGTGGCCTGCTCAATTGGGTGGTCAAGGCTCAGGAGGAGGGTGCAGCAATTGAGTTCCAGGATGTGCCCCGCCTGATTGCTGCGTTCTTTAATTTGATCGGCATCAACGAGTACGCTCGGGTGTTGCCAAGAGCCCTTTAGGCAAGACATTCATGGAGCAATTTCACGGCACCACCATCATCAGTGTGCGCCGCAAAACGCCGCAGGGAATGCAAGTGGCCATTGGCGGTGATGGGCAGGTGACGCTGGGCAATATTGTGGTGAAGGGGACGGCACGCAAGGTGCGCAAGCTCTACCACGGCAAGGTGCTGGCTGGCTTTGCAGGTGCCACAGCTGATGCATTCACTTTGTTTGAACGCTTTGAGGCGAAGCTGGAAAAACATCAGGGGCATCTGGTGCGCTCGGCCATTGAACTGACCAAAGATTGGCGCACTGACCGTGTTCTACGCCGTCTTGAGGCAATGCTTGCGGTGGCAGATATGGAAGCTTCCTTGATCATCACGGGCAACGGTGATGTGCTTGAACCAGAAAACGGCATTGTGGCCATTGGCTCAGGCGGTGCCTATGCCCAGGCGGCCGCGACCGCGTTGCTGTTGAACACCGATCTTGGTGCGGTGGATATGGTGAAAAAATCACTTGAAATTGCGGGTGAGATTTGCATCTACACCAACATGAACCACACGATAGAGTCTTTGTAAAACCCTCTGTGGCCGTCTCAACGGCGCGCAGCATCATTGCGCGCCTCAACTGAATTGGTAGCCACGGTTCTCCGCCGATCCCCATGTCATCTTTAACCCCCCAAGAAATCGTTTCTGAACTCGATAAGCACATTGTTGGCCAGCACCAGGCCAAGCGGGCTGTGGCGATTGCACTGCGCAACCGTTGGCGCCGGCAGCAAGTTGGTTCTGAACTGCGCGGAGAGATCACACCGAAAAACATTCTGATGATTGGTCCAACGGGTGTGGGAAAGACCGAAATTGCCCGTCGGCTGGCGCGGCTGGCCGATGCGCCATTCATCAAGGTAGAAGCCACCAAGTTCACCGAAGTGGGCTATGTGGGTAAAGACGTGGACGCCATCATTCGTGACTTGGCTGATATCGCAGTCAAACAAACCCGCCAAGCCGAGACCAAAAAAGTTCGGGTGCGTGCTGAAGATGCCGCAGAAGAGCGCATTTTGGATTTGCTGATTCCGCCACCACGCCAGGAGTTTGGTGGGATGTCCGCCAACGAACCAGAGAGCACCGCGCGACAAACCTTTCGCAAGAAGTTGCGCCAGGGGGAATTGAACGACCGGGAAATTGAACTGGACGTGGCCCAGTCGGCACCTCAGATGGACATCATGGGGCCCGCCGGCATGGAAGAGATGACCGAGCAGTTGCGCACCGTGTTTGGCCAACTGAACTCGGCCAAGAAGCAAAAACGCAAGCTGAAGATATCAGAAGCCCTTAAACACTTGGTCGACGAAGAAGCAGCCAAGCTGGTCAATGAAGAAGACATCAAGACTCAGGCGCTGTTTATGCTGGAGCAAAACGGCATTGTGTTCATTGACGAAATTGACAAGGTCACCTCGCGTGCCGAAGGCAATGGGGCAGAAGTGTCGCGTCAAGGTGTTCAGCGGGACTTGCTGCCGCTGGTAGAGGGCACCTCGGTGTCCACCAAATACGGCACGGTCAAGACCGACCATATTTTGTTCATCGCCTCAGGTGCGTTTCACTTGAGCAAGCCCAGCGACCTGATTCCTGAGTTGCAGGGGCGTTTTCCGATTCGGGTGGAGTTGCAGTCTTTGTCGGTGGAAGATTTCGTGGCGATCCTCACCCAAACGCACGCCTCGCTTGTAAAGCAGTACCAAGCCCTGTTGGCCACCGAGCAGGTGACCGTGGAGTTCTCCACCGAGGGCATCAACCGGTTGGCGCAAATTGCCTTTGATGTGAATGAGCGAACCGAAAACATCGGCGCAAGACGCCTGTCTACAGTGATGGAGCGCCTGCTGGAAGACGTCAGTTTTGACGCGACCCAGTTGACCGGCCAAACCGTGCGGGTCGATGCACCCTATGTCGAGTCGCGTTTGGCAGAGTTGAGTCGCAACGAAGACCTGAGTCGCTACATACTCTAAGGGTGCTAAGGGCAATCCATTTCCAAATCATCCGCGGTGGTGCTGCTTCGGTTTCGTTGCAACACCCCTGCGTCCAGTTTTTCGCCCGGACCCCGATGATTTGGAAGTGGACTCAACCACCCTGGCTGGCAACAGCCAGGGTGACGGAGACGATCAGAGGCGTTCGAAAATCACGGCAATACCCTGGCCGCCACCAATGCACATGGTGGCCAGTGCGTACTTGCCGCCTGTACGCTGGAGTTCATACACTGCTTTGGTCGCAATGAATGCGCCCGAGCAACCCACAGGGTGACCCAAAGCGATCGCGCCACCATTGGGGTTGGTCTTGACCGGGTCAAGTCCCAAGCCCTTGTTGACGGCGATTGCCTGGGCAGCAAAGGCCTCATTGGCTTCGATGACATCCATTTGGTCAAGCGTCAACCCAGCTTTTTTGAGCGCCAGTTTGGTCGCAGGGATCGGTCCTTCACCCATGATCTCGTTCGGTACACCGGCGATGGCATAAGAAACGATGCGAGCGATGGGTTTTTGGCCTGCTTTCGCCGCCACATCAGCCGCAGCCAGCACAAAGAAGGCTGCGCCGTCATTGATGCCAGATGCATTACCGGCGGTGACGGTGCCGTCCTTTTTGAAGGCGGGCTTCATCTTGGCCAGCGATTCCATGGTGGTGTTTGGCTTGCCATGCTCGTCTGTGTCAAAAATCACATCGCCTTTGCGCGACTGCAGCGTAATGGGTACGATTTGTGATTTGAAGCGGCCTTCGGCAATGGCGACAGCAGCGCGGCGTTGCGATTCAACCGCGAACGCGTCCTGGTCTTCACGGCTGATGTTCCACTTGGTTGCCAGGTTCTCGGCGGTGATGCCCATGTGGCCGACGCCAAACGGGTCGGTCAGGACAGAAACCATCATGTCGATGGCCTTGGTATCGCCCATGCGAGCGCCTGTACGCAGCGCAGGCATCATGTAAGAGCCGCGCGACATGACTTCAACGCCGCCACCAATACCGTAATCGAAATCACCAAGCATGATGTTTTGCGCTGCGGTGACGATGCCTTGCAACCCGGACGAGCACAAACGGCTGACCTGCATCGCGATGGAGTCCATGGGCAAACCCGCCTGGATGGAGGCCACTCGAGACACGTAGGCGTAGCGCGAATCCGTCGGGATGCAATTGCCCACGATCGCGTTTCCGATTTGTTTTGGATCGACCCCTGAACGCTCAATCGCACCCTTCATCACGAGGCCAGCGAGTTCAGACGGTTCCATGTTTGACAAGGATCCGCCGAATGCGCCAATGGCGGAACGGGCTGCACTTAAAACTACAACTTCTTTGGTCATCAAAAAACTCCTTGGATAAAAAAGCAAACTACCTAACAAACTGGCAAAAATTAAAAGCCCTCCATCCTACCTCTACTCATCCAACGCTGGCTTACGCAGGGGGCTCTAGGTCAGACGGAGTTCTCCGCATTTTTCGACAACAAAGGTCGAACGGGGCGCGCTCAGGTGTGAACGGCATGCAGTTGTATCAGCGAACCTTTTGCGCCAGTTGGTTCGGGTCTGAAAAGCGCCCTTGGAATCGGTGCGCGCCATCTCGCGCGAATGCTTGGTGGAAACCCTTGTTTTTTCCTAAGACAACACTTTCAGAACCGTTGCTAAGTGCTTAATTTAGAACGTTTTTTGATTCATTCAAGCATCACATTTCGCTCCTAAGTCGTTGATTTCATTGTAAAAATTTCTCTTCAGCTGGTTTGCAAATCGGTTTTTTGCTGATACAGTGCAAAAAAGTGCAATTTAGTGGTGAATTGTGCTTTTCTTAGTGGCTCGCAAGGCGCTTTAACCATCAAAGGTTTGCAAACGTGTTTCAAGGTGCTTCCTCACTCAGTCTGGATGCCAAAGGTCGGCTTTCGGTGCCCACGCGGCATCGGGAAGTCCTGAGTGCGACAGCTTCTGGCCAGCTCACCATCACCAAACACCCCCATGGTTGCCTGATGGTGTTTCCGCGCCCAGAGTGGGAGAAGTTTCGCGAACGAATCAATGCCTTGCCGATGTCGGCGCAGTGGTGGAAGCGAATTTTCCTTGGCAACGCGATGGATGTGGAGTTGGATGGCACCGGACGGGTTTTGATTTCACCCGAATTACGCGTCGCTGCTGGCATCTCCAAAGACGCGGTTCTGCTGGGCATGGGAAATTTCTTCGAGTTGTGGGACAAGGCGACCTACGATACCCAAGAGGCGCAAGCCATGCAGGGCGATATGCCCGATGTGCTCAAGGACTTCTCGTTCTGAGGCCCAGCGGTGCAAAGCGCATGGACACACACCACGGTTTTGTTGCGTGAGGCGGTCGACGCTTTGCTGGATGGTGAAGTCGCGTCTGCGGGTACCTATGTCGATGCCACCTTTGGTCGCGGTGGACACAGCCGACTGATCCTCTCGCGCTTGGCGCCCGAGGCGCATCTGATCGCCTTTGACAAAGATCTTGATGCCGTCGCTGAGGCAGCCAACATCATCGACCCGCGTTTCTCTATCCGGCACCAGGGCTTCAAACACTTGGACGAATTGGATCCGGGCGCCATTTCTGGTGTCCTGCTTGACCTAGGCATCAGTTCGCCACAGGTTGACAACCCGGCTCGGGGTTTCAGTTTCAGGTCGGAAGGTCCCCTGGACATGCGCATGGACACCACACGGGGACAAAGTGTGGCGCAGTGGCTAGCCACAGCAGAACTTAACGAAATTGCGGAGGTGATACGTGACTATGGCGAAGAACGGTTTGCTGGCTCCATTGCAAAGGCGATTGTTGCGCGCAGACAGGCGCGGGGCCCCTTTGTCACCACCTCTGAATTGGCCCAGCTCGTGGCTGACACGGTCAAAACCCGCGAGCCGGGCNNACCCTGCAACGCGCACATTTCAGGCTTTTCGGATTTTCATCAACGCCGAGCTTGAGGAGTTGCAACAGGCATTAAAGGCAGCGCTGAAGGTGTTGCAGCCAGGCGGGCGCTTGGTGGCGATCAGCTTTCATTCGCTGGAAGACCGGATCGTCAAGCAGTTCATCGCCAAACATTCTCGCGAGGTGGTCGATAGGCGTGTGCCGTTTGCCGCGCCGCAAGCGATGCATCTTGAGGCGGTAGCGCGGGTCAAACCGAGCGACGCCGAGATCTCGGCCAATCCGCGCGCTCGCAGCGCCGTGATGCGGGTGGCGCGGCGCACCTCGGCTTCCTATGAGGCTGTGCCAGCATGATGCGACTCAATTTGGTGCTGTTGTTGGGGGTGGTGCTCAGCGCCCTGTACCTGGTGAATGTGCAGTATGAGTCTCGGCGTCTCTATTCGGCGCTGGACCGTGCGAAGTCCGAGGCGCGTAAATTGGCGCAAGAAAACGAGCGACTGCAGGTTGAAAAGCGTGCCCAGGCGACTTCGGCCCGGGTGGAGTCATTGGCACGTACCCGCCTGGCTATGCGGCCGGTCACACCTGGCATTACCAGCTATGTGAGTTACCCGCAGGCTGCCTCATCCAGCGCTGCTCAGCCAGCGACAGAGCGCGCTGCAGTTCAGGGGCGCCTGCCATGAGCCGCAGCATCGCCTACACCTCCAGCCCCTTGCTGGCCAGTCGGACGCCAGTCTGGCGCAGCAAGTTCATCGTGGTTGCGATTGCCTTGGGTTTTGCCGGTTTGGTGGGTCGAGCGGTTTACATCCAGGTGGTGGCCAATGACTTCTTCCTGCGCCAAGGTGAGGTGCGTTTTGCACGCACGCTGGCGCTGCCGGCTAGCCGTGGCCGCATTGTCGATCGCCATGGCGTGGTGCTGGCGTCCAGCATTCCGGTGCCCAGTATCTGGGCGATTCCGGAGGATGTGCCGCGCGATGTCGCGAGTTTGAAAATGCTTGCCAAGCTGCTGGATATGACACTGGCCGACCTCAACAAAAAGCTTGAGGACGAAGACAAAACCTTTGTCTGGCTCAAGCGTCAGGTCGACGAGTCGGTGGGCAAACAGGTGGAAGCCTTGGGCTTAAGCGGCATTTACCAGCGCAAGGAATACAAGCGCCAATACCCGGAAGGGGAGGCGGCAGCCCATGTGGTGGGGTTCACCAATGTGGAAGACCTGGGCCAGGAGGGTATGGAGCTGACCTTCAACAAAGAGCTGGCGGGTCGCAATGGCTCGCGCCGGGTCATCAAGGACCGCCTGGGCCGGGTGGTGGAGGACGTGGGTGATCAGATTCCCCCGGTTGATGGTCGCGACCTGCAACTCAGCATCGACAGCAAAGTGCAATTCTTCNNAGCTATGTGCCCGACAAGCGGCAAAACCTCAGTGGTGCCCAACTGCGCAATCGGGTATTGACCGACACCTTTGAGCCCGGCTCCACCATGAAGCCGTTTGTGATTGCGAATGCGCTGAATCGCGGGCTGGTGACGCCAGAGACTCCCATTCAGACCGCACCTGGGCGCCTGACCATTGGCAACGCCACCATCACCGATGCCCACCCGCATGGCGTGCTGAGTGTGGCCGAAGTTATTCAGAAATCCAGCAACGTGGGCACCACCAAGCTCGCCATGCAGATGACTCCCCATGAGATGTGGGACATGTACAGC
>DFWT01000035.1 GCA_002381045.1 Rhodoferax sp. UBA4127 | reverse complement strand
GCCAGGACGTGGGCTACTTCGGTGGCGTGTTTCGCTGCTCCGAAGGCTTACAGCAGAAGCACGGCAAGCAGCGGGTGTTTGATGCCCCGATTTCAGAGGGTGGAATCGTGGGCACTGCAGTGGGCATGGCTNNCCTACGGCCTGCGCCCGGTGGTAGAAATTCAGTTTGCTGACTATGTGTACCCCGCCACCGATCAGATCGTGTCGGAAGCGGCCCGTTTACGCTACAGATCTGCCGGCGACTTCACCTGCCCGCTGACCATCCGTATGCCTTGCGGCGGTGGCATTTATGGCGGGCAAACCCACAGCCAAAGCCCGGAGGCCATGTTTACCCAGGTGTGCGGCTTGCGCACGGTCATGCCATCGAATCCTTATGATGCCAAGGGTTTGTTAATTGCCTCAATTGAAAACGACGACCCGGTGATTTTTCTGGAACCCAAGCGCTTGTACAACGGGCCATTTGATGGCCACCATGAACAGCCGGTGGTGCCATGGAGCAAACACCCGCTAGGAAACGTGCCAGAGGGGTATTACACCGTACCACTGGACTCTGCTTCCATCTATAAACCGGGTCAATCCCTTACGGTAATTGCCTATGGAACTATGGTTTACGTAGCAGAGGCAGCTGCACGGGAAAGCGGTGTTGACGCGGAGATTATTGACCTGCGCAGCCTGTGGCCGCNNCCGATCGAGCGCGTCACCGGCTGGGACACACCCTACCCGCATGCTCAGGAGTGGTCGTACTTTCCGGGGCCAGCGCGACTGGCAGCGGCTTTCAAACGCGTGATGGAGGCCTAAGCCATGACCATTCAAACCATCAAAATGCCTGATATTGGCGAAGGCATCGCTGAAGTGGAACTGGTGGCCTGGCACGTCAAAGTGGGTGACGACGTGGCCGAAGACCAAATTCTTGCCGACGTGATGACCGACAAGGCCACCGTAGAAATCCCCTCGCATGTCGCTGGCACCGTGCTGTCGTTGGATGTGACTGTGGGTCAGGTGGTGGCTGTCGGCACCAAAATCATTCATATCGAGGTCCCAAAAGATCAGGCAGAGTCTTCGTCGCTGGCAAATCCTTCAAAAGCAACCAACAACAGGCAACTGGCTTCGGCTGCGCCACCAGTGGGCGCTTTGGCTGAGATAACAAAAGTGCCAGCAATGCCGGCAGTGGCAAGCGCAAAGGCAACTGTCCAGGCAAGCGTCCAGCCAGCGGCGCCGCAAGCCAACTCAGTTGCAGGGTCAGATCAGCGGCCAGTGGCCTCGCCCGCCGTTCGGCATCGGGCGGCAGAACTGGGCATTGACCTCAGCAAGGTGGGTGCTACCGGGCCAGCCGGGCGCATCACCCAGGCTGACCTGGCGGCTTACAGTCAAAGTAACTCTACTTTAGATAGCACACTAGGAAACAAAAACAAGGGCTATGAGCGTTTATTTGCAGTAGAGTCGATTCCCGTGATTGGCCTGCGCCGCAAGATCGCTCAAAAAATGCAGGAGGCCAAGCGTCGGATTCCCCATTTCACTTATGTGGAGGAAATGGATGTCACTGAACTGGAAGCATTTAGGGACGCGCTGAACCAAGAGTATTCAGCGACCCGTGGCAAGCTGACTGTGTTGCCGTTCTTGATCCGCGCCATGGTGCTCGCGGTGCGCGAGTTCCCCGAAATCAACGCCCGCTATGACGACGATGCAGGTGTGGTCACACGGTATGCCGCAGTGCATTTGGGGCTGGCAACCCAAACATCTGGTGGCCTGATGGTGCCGGTAATTCGGCACGCGGAGTCACTTGATTTTTGGGCCTGCGCCAGCGCCATTCGCCAGACTAGTGAGGCAGCCCGCAACGGAAAGGCAAGCCGAGATGATTTGACAGGCTCTACCCTCACCATCACCAGTTTGGGGGCTTTAGGCGGCATTGTCAGCACGCCTGTGATCAATCATCCAGAGGTGGCCATTGTGGGCACCAACCGCATTGTTGAGCGGCCAGTGATTTACAAAGGCTTGATAGCCGCACGCAAGATGATGAACTTGTCGTCGTCGTTCGACCACCGAGTGGTGGACGGCATGAATGCGGCGCAGTTTATTCAGCGCATCAAGCGTTACCTGGAATGCCCTGGAACCTTATTGGTGTGAGCCAGTGACAGGGCTAAACGCGGAAACGGTCTGAGGAGCCATTAAGTTTTTGGATCAGCGCAGCCGAGATGTCCTTGAGCGGCAATACTTCGTCTGCTGCACCGTGGGCAATGGCTTCACGAGGCATGCCAAACACCACGCACGAAGCTTCATCTTGCACCAGGTTGTAGCTTCCCGCATCTTTCATTTCTTTCATGGCCTTGGCACCGTCATTGCCCATGCCAGTGAGCATGATGGCGTAAGCGTTGCGCCCCACCACCTTGGCACCTGAGCGAAACAGAACTTCCACCGAGGGACGATGCCGATTCACTGGCTCACCGTCCTCAACCACTGCCACGTAGTTGGCACCGCTGCGGTCCACCCGAAACTGTTTGCCCCCGGGAGCGATGTAGGCATGCCCTGGCAACAGGCGCTCACCGTGGACCGCTTCCTGCACCGCAATGCGGCAAAGTCCATTGAGCCGAGCTGCAAAGCTTGTGGTGAAACCAGGGGGCATGTGCTGGGTAATCACGATGGCAGGGAAGTCCGCAGGCAGCGGCGTCAACACGTCTTTGATCGCCTCGGTACCGCCGGTGGACGCACCAATGAACACCATTTTTTCTGTAGAGACTCGACCTGTCAACGTCGCCAAAGGTCGTGCAACCGATGCCTCAGGCGCACCAGCACTTGGCCGAGTGGCAATGGACACGGCGCGCTTAATTTGCGCGCTGGCAGCAATGCGCACTTTTTCAACAATCTGATTCGACAACTCGTTGAGGCCGTCAGCGACCCCAATGCGTGGTTTGGCGACGAAATCGACCGCTCCCAACTCCAACGCCTTCATGGTGACTTCGGCCCCGCGTTCGGTCAAAGTAGAGATCATGACCACCGGCGTCGGGCGCAGCCGCATCAGTCGGCCCAAGAATTCAATGCCATCCATCTTTGGCATTTCAATGTCCAGCGTGATCACATCTGGGTTGAGTTCGCGGATCATCTCGCGCGCCACCAACGGGTCATTGGCCGCGCCAACGCATTCCATGTCGGATTGGCGGTTGATGATGCCAGCCAGGAGGCTGCGCACCAAAGCAGAATCATCGACCACCAGGACGCGAATTTTCTTCAACACCTAAACCTCAAAACAAATCAACACTGCCACCTGCGGTGGACTTGGCCACTGAAAGGGCATTGCCCTTGCGCTCTTCTACAGCCAAAGTCTCAGGATGGGAATGCGCCAGACGCTTGACCAAGGCTTTGCCAGTGACAGGGAAGAAACAAACTTTGCGCGGGTGGATATCCAGCACATCTTGCGATACCACTGGAATGCGCTCAGTGGCCAAATAATCCATGACAAACTTGGTGTTTCTTTCGCCCACGTTCATAGACGTGAACCCCGCCATCACTTGGGCGCCACCGAAGACTTTGGCCTGCATGGTCTCGCGCCTGGCACCCACCTTGAGCATTTGGTTGATCAGCAACTCCATCGCGTAGGAACCGTAGCGACCACCGCCATCAGCGCTGTCGCCATCGGGCAGCATAAAGTGGTTCATGCCGCCTGCGCGGGCACGGGTGTCCCATATGCAGGCGGATATACAAGAGCCCAGCACCGTCATGATCATCAGGTCATCGCTGGCAACAAAGTACTCACCTGGCAAGACCTTGACGGCGTCGTACTGAAAATGATGGTCCACATAAAAGAACGAAGCTTCGCCGGGTTGCCGCGATGATGACTTTAGAAGTTCGAGCTTTGATATGCGACCGCCCGTGAGGGCACGACCGCCCGAGGACGCTGTTACAGACGACGCACTGTCAGGTGCCTTGGCGGCAAGTGCATTCATGCGCAAAAACTCCACCATCGGGACAACCAACCTGCCACAAGAACATCCGGACGCAAAAGGTTAACGCCGTTCATACACCGTCTTGCCTTTCAGGACAAACAAATCACGGGATTCGCTGAAATTCTCGGCATGCCCGACAAACAACAAACCCCCTGGGGCCATAACACGATGGATCCGCTCGAGGACCTTGCGCTGGGTCGGCGCATCAAAATAAATCATCACGTTGCGACAGAACACCACATCAAAGTTTTCGCGAAACGGCCAGTCATCGCGGATCAGATTCACGATGATGAAATCCACAAACCGTTGCAGTTCAGACTTGACTCGAACCATCCCGCTGTTGGCCCCCTTGCCACGGAGAAAGAACTTCTGTAGCTGTGGTTCGGTGACATTTTTCATGTT
The DNA here is from genome assembly GCA_002381045.1 of Rhodoferax sp. UBA4127. Lineage (GTDB taxonomy): Bacteria > Pseudomonadota > Gammaproteobacteria > Burkholderiales > Burkholderiaceae_C > Rhodoferax. Next base: position 17,899 of record DFWT01000035.1, on the reverse strand, counting down.
CTCAAAACGGTACACGCCTTTGGCCGCCGTCGCCAATACTTTGGAGTCAATATCACTGGCAGTCAGCTTGAAATGTGCGTTGGTGCCCAACGCCTCCATGGCGGTCATGACAATCGAATAGGGTTCCTCACCAGTTGATGCCGCACTGCACCACACGCGCCAATTGTCATGGGACTTGCTTGCACACAAGTGGTCGCTGAGAATCTGAAAGTGGTGATGCTCTCGAAAGAATGAGGTCAAGTTGGTGGTCAGCGCGTTGACAAACTCCTGCCACTCCGGGCCGTCGTGGTTTTCCAACCATCCCAAGTAGTCTCTGAAACTTTGGTGCCCCGTGTCGCGCAAGCGTCTGGACAATCGGCTGTACACCATGGCGTGCTTGCCGTCATGCAAGCTGATACCGGCACGTTGGTAAATCAGGGATTGAACCCGGTCAAAGTCAGCCGAAGTCCAGTCAAACTCCCGACCTTGGGTTTCAGGCAGGTCAGCAGGCTGGGCTGACTTTCGGGTGTGATGCTCCGACATGAAAAATATGCTCGGCTCGCCTCTCAGACGTCTGAAGCCAGGCCCATGTCCTCGCCGGACATGAGTTTTTCTATGTCAAGCAGGATCAACATGCGTTCGCCCAATGACCCCAGCCCGACCACAGCATCAGTGCCGATCATGCTCTCAACCTCTGGCGCAGCCCGAAGGTCATCCGGTGTCAGTTGCATCACATCGCTGACAGAGTCCACCACGATGCCCACAATACGTTGTCGCAAATTCAGGATGATAACCACTGTAAAAGAGTCGTACTGGGCCTGAGCGCATTTGAACTTCAAGCGCATGTCAACAATCGGAACAATGGTGCCACGCAGGTTGACCACGCCTTTGATGAAGGATGGCGCGTTGGCGATGCGTGTGGGCGGTTCATAGCCCCGAATTTCCTGAACTTTCAGGATGTCGATACCGTACTCTTCTTTGTCGAGCCTGAAGGTCAGGTATTCGCGCGCGCTCGCAATCACTGAATCGCCGACTTTTTCTACTGCACTCATGGGGTTCTCCTGGGTCGATCCAAAAGGGTCAATGACGTGAACGGCGCACCAGCGCCGCTGTGTCCAGAATCAGGGCAACTTTGCCGTCGCCCAAAATGGTGGCGCCCGACACATTGGGCACTTTGCGGTAGTTGGACTCCAGGTTTTTGACTACCACTTGTTGTTGCCCCAACAGTTCGTCCACCAGCAACACAACCCTACTGCCCTCTGCCTCGACCACGACCATGATGTCGCTGACTTTCTCTGAATCAAAGCGAGGGACTTGAAACACTTTTTCCAGCTCAATCACTGGCATGTACTCGTCGCGCACCTTGACCAGCTGCGCACCTTGTCCGACGGTGCTGACGGCCTCCACTTTGACCTGAAAAGACTCAACCACCGAAGACAAAGGCAAGATGTAAACCTCGCTTCCCACGCCAACGGACATCCCATCCATGATGGCCAAGGTCAAAGGCAAACGCACTGACACTTTCATGCCCAAGCCTTCTGAAGATTCAATTTCAACCGTACCATTGAGTGCGGTGATGTTTCGTTTGACCACATCCATGCCCACTCCGCGGCCCGAGACATCGGTGACCACCTCTGCGGTTGAGAAGCCAGGGGCAAAGATTAATTGCCAAACCTCTGAGTCAGGCATCTGGTCAGACACGTCAAGCCCTCGCTCTCGGGCCTTCGCCAATATCTTTTCGCGCGACATACCACGGCCATCATCACGCACTTCAATCACGATAGAGCCGCCCTGATGGGCAGCCGACAGCGTGATGGTGCCGGTTTCTGGCTTGCCGGCCCGAATACGGTCGGCGGGCATTTCTACACCGTGATCACAACTGTTGCGCACCAAATGCGTCAGTGGGTCTGTGATTTTTTCTACCAGCCCCTTGTCGAGTTCGGTGGCCTCGCCCTGGGTCACAAAATCAACCTTCTTTCCTAGCTTGCCAGCCAAATCCCGGAGCATTCTTGGGAATCTGCTGAACACTATCGACATGGGAATCATGCGTATGGACATGACCGACTCTTGCAGATCACGGGTGTTGCGGTCCAGATCAGTCAACCCACTTAAGAGCTGCTGGTACAAGGCTGGATCAAGTGCTCGGCTGTTTTGAGCCAACATGGCCTGAGTGATCACCAATTCACCCACCAGATTAATCAACTGATCCACCTTGCTAATGGCCACGCGGATTGTTGCTGCCTCGGGTTGCGCGGCAACGCCAGCGGCGGGCTTGCCCACAGCCTTCACTTCTTTCGGGCTGTGATCCCCAGTGACTGCGGCTGGAACAACCGAGCTTCCTGGCGCTCCCGGTGCGTTGTCGAAAAAGCCATAGGACTCAGCCACCTGGGCTGGCGCAGGCGCAGCTTCTGCTGCTGGCAGACTCGGGCTGCTCGGGGCGATGCCTTGCTCTGTTGATTTATCCACAATCCGAACTTGTTCGCGTGACACGTGAAACGCAAACAAGTCAAGCAAGTCTTCATCACTCGAAGTAGTGTCAACAAGAAACACCCGGTCGGAACCACCGGCCTGCTGAACTGCACGAATTTCACCCAAGCCAGGAATGTCACGAAACAATTCCATAAGTGCATCGGCTTGGTCTGGACGATCTATATGGGTAACCGTGATTTCCAGGTGACGCAAACCTTGCGCTGCAGCCACAGATACCGGTGCGGGTTGAGGCGGCGGCGCCACCTGCACGACAACCGCGGGCTCCTTGGGCAAAGGAGCGGATGCGGGTGCGGCGGCAGCTACTGCTACGCCGCCCGTCGCCAAAAACCGTATTCTTTGAACCAAATCTGCGGTAACCGGGGCCTCACCTTCCCCCGTTTGGTGACGCGCCAACAGGCCACGGGATGCATCGGCTGACTCAAGCAACACGTCCACCATCGCTGAATTGGGCTGCAATTCATGCCGCCGGAGCTTATCAAGCAAAGACTCCATTTGGTGTGTCAGTTCAGCCACGTCTGAGAATCCAAAAGTGGCAGCGCCCCCCTTGACTGAGTGCGCGCATCTGAATATGCCGTTGAGTTCTTCGTCGTCTGCAGTTTCAAGATTCAGATTTAGAAGCATGTGCTCCATCTGATCCAAATTCTCGCCAGCCTCTTCGAAAAATATTTGATAAAACTGACTGAGATCAAAGTCAGCACCGGAGCTTGAGGACTCTTGGTGTGTGTCAGCCATAGGAATCTCCTGAAATCATTTTTTGGAATACACAGCGTCGCTAGAAATCACTTGACCACTTTCTTGATCACTTCAATGAGCCGCGCAGGATCAAACGGCTTCACTAGCCAACCGGTGGCTCCGGCGGCACGGCCAGCCTGCTTCATCAGGTCGCTTGACTCGGTGGTCAACATCAAAATGGGAACAGTCTTGAATTTTGGATGCTCTCGCAATTTACGTGTCAAGCCCAAACCATCCATCCGAGGCATGTTTTGATCAGTAAGAACCAGATCAAACGATTGCAACTGTGCCTTTTCAAAGGCATCCACACCGTCAACCGCCTCCACCACCTGAAAGCCAGCGCCCAACAGCGTGAATGACACCATCTTGCGCATGGAGGGCGAGTCATCTACCGCGAGAATCAAAGGCATGGGTAACTCCGACTATTTCTAACTTCAAGCATCATTTCAAAAGAGCTCCACAGATCCGGCCTGCATTTCGTCTTGGGTTACCGGGTTGGGTCGCTCAGGAACTTCTTCAACAAAAGGGACTGCCTCACCATCTTCATAGCCCATGGCGTCAGAGGCCAAACGGTATGCACATCCCTGAAGAATTTTGGAGGTGTGGCCAATGAGTTGGGAAGCCATGTCCTGGAACTGCAATTCTGTGACCGCAGCATGGAGAGCACCACGAACCGCATCCAACTCCTGGGAGGCAGCCAAGTTAGGGTGGGCCAGATTGGCACTGACGGAGGTGAAACGTTCCATCAGGTTTTCCATGGTGTGAGCAAGCAGTCCGTCAAGCCGAACAAGATCATGGACCACGACGAGAAGCGAATCCTGAACTTCCGCGACCAACATCACGGGTAATTCCACCGTTGGTACAGAAAAATTCGTCTGATCGTACGACGTCGTCAACTGCGTCTCCCAGGCAAACATGGATAAGCGAAGGGCTCAAAACATGGTGGACAATCATAGCGCCAATCATGACCAACCAGACCCAAAACACCGCTTGCATGCATATTTTGCATCTCGAAGATTCCGAGTTGGACCATGCGCTGGTCACCCGGGAATTGGTCAGGTCCGGAGAGCTTTTTGACATCTACCGAGTTGAGACGCTAGCTGCGTTCAGCGCCGCGCTGGACAAAACAGATTTCAGCGTAGTGCTGGCAGACTACCGGCTCAGTGGATTTACCGCGTTGGATGCTTGGCAGGTGATGCAGACCAAGTCGTGTCGGGTTCCGTTTGTGCTGCTTTCTGGAGCCATTGGCGAATCGGCAGCGGTACGCGCGATCAAGGCGGGCATTTCAGATTACCTGGCCAAAGACGAGCTTGGCAAGCTATGGCGGGTGTTGACCCGCGCCATTGAGATGAATCGCATTCTGTTAGAGAAGGAAGCAGCTGACCGCGACCTGAGCTTATCCGAACAGCGCCTTTCACGTTTTACCGAGCATCTGCAAGAAACCATTGAAAAGGAACGCGCCGCCATTGCCAGGGAAATTCACGACGACATAGGTGGTTCGTTGGCAGCCATCCGCTTTGATCTGGCTTGGATTGGTCGGCACACAGAGGACACCGGCATCCAGTCGCACGTGGTTGCCGCCAGCGAGATGCTGACCCACGCCATCCATGCTAGCCAACGGATCATGGTGAACCTGCGGCCGGCTGTACTTGACCAGGGATTGATCGCGGCGATTCAATGGTTGGCAGGCGAATTCAGCAAGCGCACCGGGATTCCTGTATTGGTTGAAGCCCCGGCGCATCTTGACGGGATTCCAAAATCCAAACTGCTTGTGGCCTACCGTGCGACTCAGGAAGCGCTCACCAATGTCAGCAAATACGCACAGTGCAGCAAGGTTCGCATCGAGCTTTCTGACGCGGAAGACTTTCTGACGCTTGAGATTGCCGATGATGGCTGCGGCATGTCGCCGGATTCTCTGTCGAAGGCAAGCTCGTATGGTATCCGGGGCCTGCGGGAGCGTGCACGCACGGTGGGTGGGTGGCTGGACGTGAGTTCTCAACTCGGCCAAGGTACCGCGCTGATCCTGTCCATACCACTCGGCCCATCAGAGACAACCCATGGAGAATCTACACCATGATTCAAGTTATTTTATGCGATGACCACGCCATGATTCGGCGTGGCATACGAGACACCTTGTCAGAGGCAGTAGATATTCAGGTAAGTGCTGAAGCCGGGAGCTACGCCGAGGTGCGTGATGCCATTCGAAATCATGCCTGCGACGTGCTGGTGCTCGACATCAATCTACCAGGGCGCAGTGGACTAGAGGTTTTGCAAAGCCTGCGAGAGACCGACTCCCCAATCAAGGTTCTTATCGTGTCCATGTTTCCCGAAGATCAATACGCCATTCGGTGCCTGAAGGCTGGTGCACAGGGGTACCTCAACAAGGCTGGTGACCCATCTGAATTGGTGAATGCGGTGCGTGCGGTATCCCAAGGCCGCAAGTACGTCACCGCAAGCGTGGCACAAATGTTGGTAGATAACCTGAGTGCGCCTGAAAACACCAGCCTTCATGCCAGCTTATCGGAGCGTGAATTGCAAACCCTCTTAAAAATTGCGTCGGGTAGGCGCCTGTCTGACATTGCCGAGGAATTGATGTTGAGTCCAAAGACCGTGAGTGTTTACCGGGCGCGAGTCTTGGAGAAATTGAAGCTGACCAACAACTCGGAGCTAACCGTGTACGCCATTCGCAACGGCTTGGTGTAATTGCCTAGCGCGCTGCAAAGATCTCCAGCGTTCGTGTCATAAGAGCCACAAACGGCTCATCCAACATAGGTAACGTGGCTGCCAGGCCAATCAAACCCACCGTCAAGGTGATTGGGAAACCTATGGCGTAAATGTTCATCTGCGGTGCGACCCGGGACACAATGCCAAGCGCCAGATTGGCAAACATCAGCATACCCACCATCGGTAAAGACATCCACAAACCTGTTGCAAAGAGTTCTGTGCCCAACTCATAGATTCGCATTTTTCCGAGTGCTTGAAGAAAATTCTGATCGACAGGAAAGGCCGTGAAACTGGTAACCACCGTCATCAGCACCAGCACATGACCGTTCATGATGATGAACATGAATGTGGCCAATTGCGCCAAGAATCGGGCGACTGCACTGGACTGGGTGCTCATCGCAGGATCAAAAAATGACGCAAATCCCAATCCCATCTGAAATCCCACGACTTCACCAGCGAGTTCTACTGCTGCAAGCACCACCCGGATAGAAAACCCAATGGCCAGGCCTACACCAACCTGCTGCAACACCGCGCCAAATGCACCTGCATCATTGATGCCAATGACAGGTTGCCCCTGCAAACTGGGTTGGGCTGCGAGCGCTACGAAAAAGGCAAACGCAATGCGGGCTCTGACGGGAAATGCCCTCGAAGAAAAAACCGGTGCCGACGTGAACACGGCCAACGTACGCAGAAACGGCCAAAGCATGGGCGACAACCATGCCACCAGGTCTGCCTCTGAGAATGTGATCACAGGTTAGCCCTGCTACATGAGTGAGGCAGGGATGGATTCGATCGTGCGCTGAATGTATTCAACCAACATGCTCAACATCCACGGTCCAGCAAGTGCGAGAACCGCAACCGCTGCGATGAGCTTGGGAACAAAAGCCAGGGTGGCTTCATTGATTTGGGTGACGGCCTGAAACAAACTGACGACCAAACCGACCACCAACACCATTCCCAACACGGGCGCTGATACCAAGAGCAACATCCAAAGAGCCTCTTGCCCCATGGTCAACACCATTTGCGCATTCATCCCAGTTCCTTAGGTGACAAAACTGGCCGCCAACGAGCCCAGAAGCAGGTTCCAGCCGTCGGCCANNAACGGGATGAAGATCATGAAGCCAATTTGGAAAGCAGACTTCAACTCACTGGCAACAAACGCGGGAATCAATACCCGCATGGGTGCTGTTGCCGCCGTGGTTGTGGTCTCCAGTTTGGCCAATTTAACAAACAACGCAAGATCAGCCTGTCGGGTCTGCTTGCTCATGAAAGCGCGCATTGGCGCTTCTGCCTTGGTCAGCGCCTGATCAAAGGGCAATGTGTTGTTGCTGTAGGGCAAATACGCATCGGCATACACCTTGTCCAGGGTAGGGCTCATGACAAAAAATGTCAAAAACAAAGACAAACCAATGATCACCTGGTTGGGTGGCACGGACTGGGTGCCCAATGCCTGGCGCAACAAAGACAAAACAATCACGATCCGAGTGAATCCGGTCATCATCAGCAAAATCGCCGGTAAAAAAGAAAGCGCAGTGAAAAAGAGCAGGGTTTGAACCGGAACCGAAAAACTCATACCGTTGCCGCCCGTGCCCAGCAACAGTGGAAGTTGTGCATTGGACTGTGCCAGACCATTTGCGGGTAACAGCACTAACAACATCAGCCCCAAAATGAGTTTGACAATTCGGCGCATCTGCGGTTGGTTCTGTTCTAACACCATGGAATCCACTCAGCTTTCAACCACGGGCAGAGGGCTAGCCACCGGTGCGTGATCTTCATGAAACTTGGCTGGTGCGACAGCCGTATGCAAGCAGGAAATTTGCTGTGCTGTCACGCCTAAAGTCAGCCACACCCTGGCTTCCTGCGGCCCGGTTTCAACAGTAACCACCCGTTGGTGTGGCCCGACGGCGATCGCCGACACAATCTTGGTTGTGGCTGTTGACGTCAATGATGCCCCGCCCATGCGACGTTGCAACCATTTGAGTCCCATCGGCAGCATGGCCAACAAGACCACCAGCAGCGCAATCGACAACCAGCCCTGCGTCATTGCGAATCAACCTTTGCTCACCCGACGCAAGCGCTCGGACGGTGTCACAACGTCAGTCAGTCGAATGCCAAACTTGTCGTTGACCACCACAACTTCACCCTGAGCGATCAGGTAGCCATTGACCAACACATCCATCGGCTCACCGGCCAACGCATCAAGCTCGACCACGGAACCTTGACCCAACTGCAAAATGTGCTTGATGGGCACCTTCGTACGGCCTAATTCGACCGAAAGCAAAACCGGAATATCCAGCACCCGATTGATGTCATTGATCTGCGCATCAGACCCTCCCGAAAATGAGGGTTGCTGCGTCTCACCCGTCAGTACCCCGCCGGGCGCAGTGCTGTCCGCGCTGGACTCAACCGCTTTTTGCTCCATCAAGGCCTCAGCCCAATCGGCCATGCCGTCGTCTTCTGCGGGCTTGTCATCAGTTGCCATGTCGGTCACCTTTCCAATTGGGGTCATTGTGTCGCAGGCTGCGCTCAATCTTCAATGCATATTTGGCGTTGTGGGTACCATACTGACAATCAAAGAGTGGCACCCCATCAACCTTTGCTTGAACGCGCGTGGGCTTGTCCAACTCAATAAAGTCACCTGGCTTCATGGCAATCAATTGCTCTACCGTCGCTTCGGCATGTGCCAATTCAGCGACCAGTACGACTTGAGCGGCTTGAATTTCCTGCGTGAGAACATTCACCCAACGTCGGTCCACTTCAATGGAGTCCCCTTGGGTTGACGAATACAGCACATCACGTATGGGTTCAAGCGTTGCATAGGGCATGCAAATATGAATTGCACCGGTTATCTCGCCGATCTCAAGCTGAAACGAGGTGGACACCACGATTTCACTAGGGGTCGCAATGTTGGCAAACTGAGGCTGCATCTCTGAACGTTGGTAATCCAGTTGCAGCGGATAAATACCTGTCCAAGCCTTTTTGTACTCGCTGGTGATCACGTCCACCATGCGGTTGATCACACGCTGCTCGGTCGCAGAAAAATCCCGCCCTTCAATGCGAGTCTGAAACTTTCCGATACCGCCATACAGCGATTCAATCACACCAAATACCAAAGCTGGCTCGCACACCACCAAGCCATTGCCACGCAGCGGGCGCAGAGCAACGATATTGAAGTTGGTCGGCACCGCCAGTTCACGCAAAAAAGCGCTGTAGCGCTGCACGGTTACAGGCCCCACTGAAATCTCGGGGCTTCTGCGAATGAAATTGAACAAACCCAAGCGCAAATTTCTTGCAAATCGCTCATTCACGATTTCCATGGTGGGCATGCGCCCACGCACGATGCGCTCTTGACTGGAGATGTTGTACGGGCGAACCTCGCCAGACTGCGCGACCTCCTCGACCAGCTTTTGACTTTCGCCCGTCACCCCTTCCAGCAGGGCATCCACCTCTTCTTGGGACAGAAACGATTCACTCATGACTAGACAACCAAAGCGTCATTGAACGATCAAGCTGGAGAACAAGACACCAACCACAGGATATTGAACGGCGGCTTTCTTCTTTGACTTCTTGTTGGTGGCCTCAGAATGATCGTCAGCCTCTGTCTTATGTTCACCGCCAAACGGCACTGAGGTTTCAACCAAAATCTCTTCGATCAGCTTCTGCTTACCCTCGGGCGACAGCAGTTCCCCAGATGTTTTGCGTGAGAGCAACATCAAAACACCACTGCGAATGGTGGGCATGTAGGCTTTCACCGAATCGGAGGCATGCGCGTCAGAGACCACCAGCGTAATCCCGACCTGCGCCACACGCTCACCGCCTGGATCCGCCAGGTTGACCACCATGTTGTCCATCGGCAGATATACGGGAGGCGTCTTTTTGTCGCCATGCGCGTCCGCTGCAGGCGCATGGGTTGCGGCAGCGCCATCGCCGCCTTCTTCCTCAGCAGCCAATGCCGCAGCCGCTGCCTTTTGCTTACTGATGTACCAGAAGGCACCCCCGCCCCCTAACACCAACAGCAGCACGACGGCTGCGATGATAACCATCAACTTTTTTTTACCTTTGGGTGCGGGCTTTGCCTCGTCCACTTCTTCAGTCTTGGTAGCCACAATAATTCCTTCATCACATGCGTTAGTCGCATTATTCGACACCCCAGCGGCCCTGAGGCTCGAAAAAGCCGTTTAAAGACCTTGCATCCCTGCCTATCGCTGAGTCTAACTTCAGACAAACAAATCAAGCGCTTGCCCGACCGATGGATTGGCTCCACGCAGGCGCGGTGTTTCCACGCCCTCTGGCTTGAGAAGTGCCAATTTTCGACCCTCAGGCGCCCGCCTGGTTTCTCTTTCTTGTGAGCCACCTCGGCCCGATGTACCAATGGACAAGCCCGTCAGTTGTATGCCCTGGCTGGTTAACAGATCCTTCAACTGTGCAGTCGCACCTTCGATGGCCAGCCGCACTTCTGGCTGATTGGTTCTGAAATCAACCTGGGCCATGTCTCCGTTGACAGAAATGCGAACTTCCACTGGCTCGTTTCCCAAGCCATCCAGTTTCAGTGAGGCGCTGTGGACCCCTTGACTGGCCCAGTAGCTCACAGTCTCTGCCACTACTGTGCTGGCTGCTGCTGAGGATGTGGGTACGACTTGGAACATTGAATCGGCAGGATTGGCGCTGGTCAAAGGCTGTCCATACACACCCTCAGCGCCTGAGCCAAAGCGATTTAGCTGGTGCTTCATCGGTCGTTCTAACGCGCGAACTCCTGCGTCTTGCTGAGAGACCGCCAGGAATTGGCCTGGCAATGTGACAGACCCTCCAGCGTTTGCGCCAAAAAAATCAGGTGTCAACGAAGTCGCATCGTGTCGCAACTGACTTGCGAGACTGATCTGCTGCGAAGTCAAAACTCCACCTGCTTTGGGAACTACCGCTGAAATCTTCTCGTCGCCGATGCCAGGAATCAGGGCTTGCGTAGTTGAAGGTGATGGTGTTTGTGTTGCAGGCTCCGTGTTGAACAAAGCTTGTTTGGCATTTGCATCAAGCTTTGTCTCCCCCTTTGGCACATCAACCAATCGCTGGGGAACACTCATGAGCGTCTTTTCGATTGGAATGGGTGTCGACGCCAGTACCCTTGCCTCCAATGTGACCAAAGGCGCGGAAACTGCGGTCTGCGCTGTATCGCTATGTGAAGCAGCGCGCGAGCGAGTGACTTCTGGCTGTTTACCCTGAGCTGCGAGTGCGACTGAGAGCAGGTCATTGCTTGTCCTTGTCGCCATCACATCGATTTGAACAGCATCTTCAGACCCTACCGTCAGCACTGCAGCAGATGCAGATGGAGCCGCCACAGGAGCAGTAACTGCTATGGCTACTGCCGACTGGCTTGCCGTCGTTTGTGTTTGGGTTTGTGAAATTTGACCCAGAACAACAGGAAGTGTTGAAACATCAGCTAGTTGGCTATTGCCCATACCAAGATGCGTATCACTGCGCAAAAAGAGAGGATCAAAGCCGCCAACAATTTGACTGGTGACGAACGTATCACTGACATCTGGCAATGCTGATTTGCCGTCAACACCCGCTGGCATCAGGGCCAAACCATCACTTTCGGCTACCGCATCCGATCCAGATTCTTCGTCTGAAACCAAACTCATCAATGCGGCAAAACCAAGTGCATTGCCCGCTTGACCAGCGTCTGCTGCCTTGCCACCTTGCCGGTGACTACCCGCTACCCTGTGGTTGCCAGGCGGCGTGTTCTGTAACTCAATGGCCATGACTGTTCTCCATGTGAGCGCTGCGCTGCCTCAAGGTCTGCATTGCGGCGAACTCGTCTGTCAACTTTTGCTCTTGCCGGGCTTTCAGCTTATCCACCTCTGCCAAACGATGCGTCAACACAAGTTTGAGACTTGCCAAGCGGAGCTCGGCCTGCAGCATCCGTTGCTCAGCCAGTTGAACCGTCCGGCTAGACCCAGCGATGACCGTAGTTTGCATCGAAATGGCTTGCTGTAAGCGCGCCATAAACTGGTAGTGGTGGTGCAACAACTCAGGCGTGGTGCTGATCTGTGCATTGCGAGTCCAGCGCTGTTCTGTCTCAACTGCGTATTGCTCAAGTTGCGCCATTTGGCTATTTGCAAACGCATGCGCTTTGCGTAATTTCTGCAAATCTGCCAAGGCCTGATCCCGCTTGGTGGCCGCCAGGTCAATGGCAAGTTGTAAGCTATTGAACTTATGCATTTGCCATCAACCCCGTGTCATCCATCAGCGACACCGGCGACTGCCCGAGTACTTCAGCCATCTCTGCCACCGATGTTTCCAACGCGGCGGATTCAAACATGTCCTGCTGCAAAAATTTCTGCATACCATCACGCAAAACAATGGCCTCGTCCAGAGCAGGATCGGAACCGTTGGCATAGGCGCCAATCTGAATCAAGTCGCGCCCCTTCTCATACTTCGAGTGGACAGCCTTGAAATACCTGGCCAACTGAAAGTGGCCAGGTGACACCACGTTGTGCATGACCCGTGACGACGATTGCTCAATGTCAATCGCCGGAAAATGTCCTGCTTCAGCGAGCGACCTCGACAGCACAATGTGCCCGTCCAGAATGGCGCGTGCCGCATCGGCGATTGGATCTTGCTGGTCGTCGCCTTCGGAGAGCACGGTGTAGAACGCGGTGATGGACCCCACGCCATTGAGTCCATTGCCACTGCGTTCGACCAACTGAGGGAGCTTGGCGAAACACGACGGTGGGTAGCCTTTGGTGGCCGGCGGCTCGCCAATAGCCAAGGCAATTTCGCGTTGGGCCATTGCATAGCGAGTGAGCGAATCCATCAACAGAAGTACGTGCTTGCCCTTGTCTCGAAAACTTTCTGCAATCGCAGTTGCGTAGGCCGCTCCTTGCATACGCAACAACGGAGGTGCGTCTGCGGGTGCGGCCACCACGACGGAACGGGCACGCCCTTCCTCACCCAGGATGTCTTCAATGAATTCTTTGACTTCCCGACCCCGTTCACCAATCAAACCCACCACAATCACATCGGCTTCGGTGTAGCGCGCCATCATGCCGAGCAGCACACTTTTTCCCACCCCGGACCCCGAGAACAACCCCAGTCGCTGACCTCGCCCCACTGTCAAAAGCGCATTGATCGCGCGAATACCTGTATCCAATGTGACGCGCACTGGTGCGCGGTCCATGGCATTGATCGGGGCACGGTCCATAGGGCGGGATGTCACATCAGCAATGGGGCCTTTGTAATCCATCGGTTGCCCATGCGCGTCGACAACTCGCCCCAGCAGACCATCGCCCAATGGCAGACGCAATACGCCTTGCGCGTGTTCCCGCTGGCTTTGGCGGCGCTCACCAAACCGTGGAACGGCCACATAGGCAGGCGCTGGCTCCACGCTGGCACCACTGGACAGCCCATGCACATCACCGGCGGGCATCAAGTATGCCCGGTCATTTGAAAAACCCACTACTTCAGCGAGCACTGGCGCTTGTGCTTTCATGCGCACCCAGCATTGGGAGCCCACAGGAACACGAATGCCAACGGCCTCCAGTACCAAGCCTGTCAACCGGGTCAAGGTGCCACGAATTTCCAGTTGGCTACCTGCCCTGACACGTTGCTGTGCGTCTTGCAAAAAGGTATGCCAGACCAGACTGACGTCAGCTTGGCTCACTGGGTACCTCCCAAGCGCTTGCCATGCCTAAGGTCGCGACCGCACGTTGCCAACGCTTTTGCAGTGTGGCATCGATCACCATTCCCGCAGATTCCACGACGCAACCACCAGGCTCTAAAGTGGGGTCGGCACGAAGGGACAAAGACAAGCCCGCGAACTCGCCTGCCAGAGGTGCTTGCAGTACATCCATATCCGTCGGGTGCATACGCACCACGGCACTTTGGTGCTCAACACCCAGAAGTTCGACCGCCTCGCGGATCACTGGCAGCATCACATTGGGGTTGACCGAAAGTTCCTGGCGCAACACTTGGCGCGCCAACTCGCAGGCCAGCTCCAATACGCCCTCGGCGACCACCTGTTGGGATTGGTTTAGCTCAGACTGGGCCGCTGAAAAGACTTCTCCCAAACGCTTTGCAGTCATTTGTGCTTGATTGGCAAGGAAATCCGCCATCTGTTGTTGCACTTCGGTCTGCGCCTGCGCATGGCCTTGAATCACACCATCGGCATAGCCAGCCTGAAAACTGTCTTGACGCAGCATTTGCACTCGCGCATCTGATTGGGCCTCTTCACGTGCCCTAACCTGTGCCTCAAGAAGCTGCGCCGCCGTATCAATTGCACGAAAACGCCACTGCTCACAGCCTTCGATCTCCTCACCTGGAATAAAACGCGAATAGTTGCGCATGCTTACACCATCGCATCGTCGGCGCCACCACCAATGACGATGGTGCCTTCATCCGCCAGACGCCGCACCACTTTCAGGATCTCTTTCTGCTGCGCTTCCACTTCCGACAAGCGCATTGGGCCGCGCGACTCCAGATCCTCCCGCAATGTTTCAGCAGCTCGAGTCGACATGTTGGCCAGAATCTTGTCCTTGAGTTCCGGCTGGGCGCCTTTGAGTGCCACGATAAGCACGTCGGAAGACACTTCTTTAAGCACCGTTTGAATCGACTTGTCATCCAGCTTGATCACATCGTCAAAGACAAACATCTTGTCCATGATCTTTTGAGCCAAATCCGGGTCGTGGTTGCGAATGGACTCGATGACAGTGCCTTCGATGGCGGTACCCATCAGGTTGATCATTTCCGCGGCCGTCTTGACGCCGCCCAAAGACGACTTGCGCATCTTGTCGCCACCTGCCAGCACCTTGAACAACACTTCATTCAGGTCTTTCAACGCGGACGGTTGAATGCCTTCCATGGTGGCCACGCGCAGCATCACTTCGTTGCGCTGGCGTTCGGTAAAGAACTTCAAAATATCGGCGGCTTGGTCAAAGTCCAAGTGCACCAGAATGGCGGCAACAATTTGCGGATGTTCATTGCGAAGCAGTTCGGCCACCGAAGCTGGCTCCATCCACTTCAGGCTCTCAATGCCCGATACGTCGCCACCTTGCAAGATGCGGTCAATCAGCAATGCTGCCTTGTCATCACCCAACGCCCGCTTGAGTACCGAACGCACATAGTCACCCGAGTTTGAGACCAGCAAGCTCTGCGCAGCAGCGACGCTGGTGAACCGGTCAATCACCTCGTTCATGCGTTCACGGGTAATGGACTTGGTTTTGGCAATGGCCTCACCGAGCTTCTGCACCTCTTTCGGTGACAAATGCTTAAACACCTCTGAAGCCTCAGACTCACCCAGAGACATCATCAGGATGGCAGCGTCTTCCAAACCGTCAGTTTGCGACATGTTGTTTCTTCCAGTTCAGTGCGTGGCGTTTGCCGGACTTTACGACGGAGCCTCACCGTTGATCCAGGTTTTCACAATATTGGCCACGGCCGCCGGATTGTCGCGCGTCAGTTTGCGTGCTTCCTCCAGCGCCAGATCCGCTGGGCTAGCCTCAATCAGCTTGGTCGCGCTGGCGGCATTTTGTTCGGCCAGCATCGGACGGTCGGGTTCCTCACCTTCGACGGCATCCACCTGACCCACCCGTTCAAGTTCACGCGGCGGCGGCTGTGCCATTACCTTAAGGGCCGGACGAATTGCGCCCATCAACACCAAGGCGCCAAACAGCAAG
Organism: Rhodoferax sp. UBA4127; assembly: GCA_002381045.1. Classification (GTDB taxonomy): domain Bacteria; phylum Pseudomonadota; class Gammaproteobacteria; order Burkholderiales; family Burkholderiaceae_C; genus Rhodoferax. Next base: position 2,306 of record DFWT01000035.1, on the reverse strand, counting down.
GTGCCCACTGGCCAGGCCAGGCTGCGGGCCAAATCCAGCAACTCGGGCTGTTGCCATACCGGCAGCGGCTCCACATTGACTTTTTCTTTGGTGAATGGGGCTGTCATCACATTGACCGAGTCACCACGCTCCTTATTGAAACCGACCGTCTCTCTCACCAAGGCGGTTAGTTTTTCCATCTGCGCGTCACTCATTGCCGCAGTCACGGTTTTGCCCTTGGTATCGGTCGTGGTCTGGTGATTAATGATGACCGCCGCGCTGATGCGCTTGACTATGCCGGTACCGCCACGCACCACGCGGATAGTTTTGTCCACTTCGTAGTTAATGATCGACTCGCGCCGTGCATTGGAACTCGCAGCCAGACCAGACGCGCCCCCTGCAGGCGAAAGTGCCTGTGCCGCGCCATTAATTGGGGCAGACGACGGGCCGGGAGGCTGATTTGACGTGGCGCCTGGCACGCCACTGGGTGCTGTGCTACCCGCTCCTCCACTTTCCAGCAGTTGCTGGCTGCGGATGGCGGTGGAGTCCGGTGTCTGGTTCGGCTTGAAGGCTTCTGAAGTGGACTCAGTTTGTGAAAAGTCCAGGTCAGCCGTCACTTGCGCACGCACATTTTGCCGACCCACGACCGGCTCCAGAATGTCCAGAATGCGGCTGCTGTATAACTGCTCCATCTGTTGCACATATTGCAATTGCTGGGCGTCGGCTCCCATACCGTTGCCAGATTCGGCCGGTGTGGAGAGTAGTTTGCCGGTGTCATCCAACACGCTCACCGCCTTGGGATCCATCTCGGGCACACTGGAAGACACCAAATGAACAATGCCGGCGAGTTGGGCGCGATCCAGCGTACGGCCAGCGTTCATACTGACCAACACAGAGGCAGAGGGCTTTTGTTGATCCCGAAAGAAGCCATTTTGATTGGGCAGCGCCAAATGCACTCTGGCGCTCTGCACCGAGGCCAATGCTTGAATAGTGCGGGTCAACTCGCCTTCAAGGCCCCGTTGAAACGTCAAACGTTCCTGGAACTGCGTCATGCCAAAGCGGTTGGCTGAATCCATCAATTCATAGCCGGTCACTGCGCCCTTGGGCAAGCCTTGCGACGCAAGCTTCAGTCGTGTGTCGTACACCCGATCGGCCGGTACCAAGATGGCACCCCCGCCTGCGGCGTACTGATAGGGCACATTCATTTGAGACAACTGTGCCACCACCGCACCGCCGTCTTTGTCTGGCAAATTGGCGTACAACACACGCCACTCGGCTTGGCGACCCATCATCACGCCAACAATACCAATGGCGACGAACAACACCACGCCCAGGGCCAAGCGCAGCTTCTGAGCCTGATCCAATCCAGCCAGGCGCTGGAAGAAGCTAGGGTTCACAGGGAATGCAACAGCGGCGGTCATATCGATCTTCCATGGCAAAAGGGCGTGATGCACCTTTGTTTCGGTCGATTATTCGACGCACCCGGCAAAACATTAGCTTAATAAGGGCGGTTTAAACCCCCTACTTCAAATTCATGTTTTGGCAGCGGCGTTGCTAGCATTCATCGCATCCCATCCACATAGGGAAACCACGCCATGAACCTCAGACTCACCCCCAACTCTATGCCACTTGCAGTGCGGCCCAGCATGCCCAATGCGCTCGGCAAAGCTGTGGGCGGTGCAGCGGAGCCTGGTGGATTTCAAGGTGCTCTGAAAGCGGCACTGGGTTCCGTGAGCGCAGCCCAAAATGAGTCAACTCGACTGCAACGCGAAGTGCAATTGGAAAATCCGAAAGTGAGTCTGGAAGAAACCATGGTGGCGATCCAGAAAGCCCAAATTGGCTTTCAAGCCACGCTGCATGTGCGCAACCGGATGGTGCAGGCCTACACCGACATCATGAACATGCAGGTGTAGCGCCTCAACTGCAACCCAAAGTGTAAGCGCGCAGCCAACACACCTTGAACGGACCACTCTGATCTCGCAAGATCGTGTGCACGCAAAAAGTCGTGCACACCATGCTCAAAGATTCAGATACCACTCTGTTTCCCACCCGACGCAGTCACCGCACCTACACCAAGCAATTCAAAGCTGAACTGGTGGCCGCCTGCCAACAGCCTGGCTGCTCCATTGCGGCGCTGGCCGGTCGTCACGCCATGAATGTCAACGTGTTACACCGCTGGCTCAAAGAATATGAACGCAGCGGACTCCATCAACTTGAGCCCAACGACCCATCAAGCGCGGTGAGTTTGCAGTTAACCTCGCCCGCTTTCGTCCCAGTCAAGCTCGCCCCCGCTGCCCCCGAGGCCACCGAGCAAGCGATCAAGCTCG
>DFWT01000155.1:19116-19278 GCA_002381045.1 Rhodoferax sp. UBA4127 | reverse complement strand
GGGGCAGCGATGACCATGCCTCCAAGACTTTGAACCGGGCAGGTGTGCGGCGCATGCTGAACGAGGATGGCGAACCAGTTAAAACGAATCGCCAGTTTGGGGCTGAGTATGGCGACCGGATGCCAGCGGCGCTGGGTGATGGCGTGAGCTTTGAATACTTCA
>DFWT01000155.1:0-19051 GCA_002381045.1 Rhodoferax sp. UBA4127 | reverse complement strand
GACTGCCCCCAGTGCCCCCAGTCAAAGTCGACTTGCCCCCAGTCAAACTGGGGACAGAATTCTTCAATAATGACAATAGGTTAGGGCAGTTATCCACAGTTGCCCCCAGTGCCCCCACTTTTTTTGAGCATGGGTGGCGATTAGGTGCGGCAAATTGCAATAAAAAACGACCCCGGGGCCGATGCTGCGTCACGGATTGGACAGGGGTACCTCCCCTCATTGGGCGCTACCGTGCCGCGTCAGAGGCGGGCAATTCGAAACGCGATTACTGACTGTTCCATGGGCGCCGTAAGGTGTTGTGATACTTATCGGAACATAAGCAATATGAACTGGCAATCAAGAATATTCTGGCAATATTCTGGCAACGGAGTCAAAAATAAAAAAGCCTGCTATCAGTTAAGTAGCAGGCTTTCTATACCCCGTAAGGCTTATATGGTGGGATGTGCGGGGGTCGAACCCACGACAAACGGATTAAAAGTCCGCTGCTCTACCAGCTGAGCTAACATCCCAATACCGTCGATCGTTGATTTGACGGCAGCCCAAGATTATAAGCAATTTTCGTTAGTACATTTAGCCAATGCGGCCAGTTGGTTCAAAATATTCCCTGCAGCACATTGGCCAAATGTGGCGGTGACTGTGACAAGTGACCCGTAGCCGTGGCAGTTCAATGAGCCGTCGCCCACAATTGCACAAGAAGGGTCAGGAGGGGCGACGGTCTCACGACTAAACACGCAGGTGATGCCCATTTTCCTGCCATCGCGAGCCGCGTTGTGATCTTTGCGCAACTGATAGCGCACCTTAGCCAGAACTGGGTCATGAGTGACACCAGCTAGGTCTGAAACATCCACCAAATGCGCATGGCGCTTTCCGCCGGCCGCTCCTACCGTTACGAAAACGTTTTTGGTGGCAAATGCCCAAGCCGCCATATTGACCTTTGCAATGGCTTGATCGCATGCATCCAGCACAGCATCAACGCCTGCCGGTAGTATGGCTGGCCAATTCCCAGGCTCCACAAAAGCATCAATGCTGTTGACCTGACACTGAGGATAAAAGGAGTGGATTCGATCGCGCATGGCTTCAACCTTTGATCGCCCAATGCTCGTGTCAGTAGCATGAATCTGGCGATTGATGTTGGACTCTGCAACCTGGTCAAAATCAATCAGTGTCAAGGTGCCCACACCACTGCGAGCAAGCGATTCCGCGGCCCAGGAACCCACGCCACCCAAGCCAACAACAGCCACATGGGCTTGGCGTATGCGAAGGGCACCTGCATGACCGAACAGGCGCTCAATGCCACCAAAGCGGCGATCGTCACTCATTTCAGACTGGATAAACGTTCTTTATCTGCAACCGCTGCCTCGGATTGCGGGTAGCTTTTGATGAGATCGTTCAACGACTTGCGAGCTGCCTTGGTGTCCTTCAGCTCAATCTGGCAATTGGCAATTGACAACAGGGCCTCCGGCGCACGCGGATGATCTGGAGTTTTTGTGATCAATGTTCGGAAATTGTCAATGGCCTCTTTGTAGTCGCGGGTTGCGTACTGCGCATTGGCCAGCCAAAACAATGCTGAACTCACGTATCCACTGGTTGGATAACGATTCACAAATCCATACAAAAGCGTCTGTGCCCCAGGGAAATCACCCTTACGAAACGCTGCCCAGCCTGCCTCAAACTCACGCTTTTCGGATGGTTCCACCACAAATTCAGCGCCCTCATGCTTGACACTGATAGGCTCCAATAGCTTGATCCGGCCGTCCAAAACCTGCTGTTGACCCTTTTGTGCCCGCTGCAGTTCAGCGAGCTCGCGGGCCAACTCGTCGCTTTTGCCTTTGGATACAGCCAACTCCTGCTTCAAAACCTCAATTTGTCGCTGCAAGTCCAACAAACTCTTTCCAAGCGAAGCGTTGTCCCCAGCAGCAGCAGTGGAGGCTGTTGAGATGAGTGCACGCACCTGCCCCACGTCGCCCCGCACCTGCTCCACCTGCTGGCGCAAATCAAGAATGGCTTTGCGGGCCTCGTCATCGTCAAATATACCTGCGTGTACATTCAACACCACTAAACCACCGGCAAACAATAACAGCCTGGAAAATCTCATACCTGGAAAATTTAAAGAAGAGAACCTCATGGATAGCGAATCTCAGTCCTTCTGTTCTTGGCGTAGGCCTCATCCGTGGTTCCGGCAACAGCAGGCTTCTCCTTACCGAAGCTGACCGCTTCCATTTGCCCTTGAGGAACACCCAGTATGCCCAACGCATTGCGCACGGCATCGGCACGTTTCTGGCCCAAAGCCAAGTTGTACTCGCGTCCACCTGTCTCGTCGGTATGGCCCTCAATCGCGACCTTTCGACCTGACTGCGCTTTGATGTACCGCGCATGATCCGCAATCAAGGCTTGAAACTCAGGCTTGACCACAAAACTGTCGTAGTCAAAATAAACAATCCGCCCCGCCAAAACTGCCTTGTCAGGCGATGGCACATCCGTCAAGCTCACGGGTGCCACGGTCGTGCTGTTGACCGACCCGGTACTCGCCGTAGTGTTCGGGCCAGTGACGGGCTTAGCAGTTGCATCAGATACTGGCACATTGCTCAACGGAACGTTGGTCCCACAGGCGGCCAACATGCATGCCAAACCCAAGGTCATCAACAAGTTTTTCATACAACTACTCCCAAAGTTAATACTTGAAATAGGGTCCCCAACTGGGCTCCCGGATATCACCATTGCGGCCATTGAGTCTCGCTTTGACTCGCCCGTCTAGGGTACTCGTCATTAGAGACTCTTTGCTTTGCTGTTGCGTGGCATAAACGATCAGTTTGCTGTTGGGCGAGAAACTTGGCCGCTCATCAGCCGTGGTATCGGTAAGTGAGCGAACTTCGGCAGTAGCGAGTTCCAAAAGATGCAGCTTGAACGCACCTGAAACGCGAGAAATATAGGCCATCCAGCGNNTCTGGAGAAAATGCGGGTTCCGTGTCGATGCTGGAGGATTGAATCAAACGCTTTGGTTCACCGCCCACGGCGCTCAGCAGAAACAACTGCGAACCGCCGTCCCGGCTCAAAGTGACCGCCAGCGTCTGCCCGTCCGGGGACCATGCTGGCGCGCTGTTGGAGCCCTTGAAATTGGCAATCAACCTGCGCTTTCCGGTACTGACATCGTGGACGTAAATAACCGGCTTGCGTGACTCAAACGAAACGTAAGCCAACTGGTTTCCATCGGGTGACCAAGCTGGAGAAATGATCGGCTCGGGGCTGGCAAGGGCGGACTGGGCGTTTTCCCCATCTGAGTCAGCCACCCAGAGCTGGTAACGCTGAGCAGCCTTGGTGATGTAAGCAATTCGGGTCGAAAACGCACCCTTGTCCCCTGTCAGACGCTCGTAGATGTAGTCAGAAACACGATGGGCCGCCAAGCGCAAATCTCCTGGATTGACTGCAAAACTCTGCCCCCCCAGGTCCTGTCCCTTGACCACATCCCACAATCTGAAGCGCACATCAAACCGACCATCAACCAGTTTGGTCACGCTACCCACGGCAAAGCTGTCGGCACCTGCTTGGCGCAGAACGGTTAACTCTGGTCTCGACGCTTCGTCTGTGGAGCCACTTGCCGAACCAATTATGCGAAACTGGCCACTGCGCTCAAGGTCAGCCGAGACAATCTCGGATATCTTCTGACCGGCCGCATCCTGACCTCGAAAAGCAGCTACAGAGATAGGCAACTGGGTCAACCCCACCCCAGTGACTTCGACACGGAATTGCGCGTGTGCAGAACCAGCTGAAAGGATAATCAGCGCCAAGCCAAGACGGAAGAAATCAATGGGTCGGCGAAAGAGGCGTTTCATTTTTTTGATTTTTAAAATACAAGGCAAAGTATTTTCCAAATGCGGCTTGTGCTTGCATGGTGCACACAGCGAAACCCATCGCACCATCCAGGAATCCCAAGCGGAAAAAATATGTCCGAACAAATGCTACCACCCCCGCTAAAGCAGCACGCGCCATGGAGGTTTGTTGACCAGCGGCAAAACGCTGCTCGGCCCATGCTTGGCTGTACTGCTCCAATTTGCGCCAGTAGTGCGAGGGTGTTGGATAACTGTAGTGCAGCAAAGGTTCCCGCAATCGACCCTGCTTCGCATTAGGCTGCAGCAACACACGTTCATGGACCAAATCGTTGCTGAATTGAGCCGAGTCTCGACGAAACAATCGCAACACGTGATCTGGAGTCCAACCGCAGTGTCGAATCCATTTGCCACAAAACTGGGTTAAACGGGGAATTTCAAACGCTGTACCGGTCTGACTCGCCAAAACGGTTTGAATTTCATGGGCCAGCGCAGCCGAAACGCGCTCATCGGCATCGATTGATAGAACCCAGTCACCTGTTGCAAAGGCAAGAGCACGATTTTTTTGGGGACCAAAACCTGGCCAGTCCGCCACCACAATCACTTTGGAACCCATTTTCTTGGCCAATTCCACGGTCACATCGGTGCTGCCTGAATCAACAACAATAACTTCGTCCGCAAAGGCAACCGATTCCAGGCAGGCCTCAATATTGGCCTGCTCATTGCATGTGATGACAACAACAGAGAGGAGCATAGTCTTTCAAGAAGGATATAGAGAAGAAGTTCAACTGATAATAGCCGCGTTGCGTTGCTGCAGGCATCCGAACTGGATCTGCCAGAAGCCGCTAGACCGTTCATTTGATCATCCTCATGCTGAATTCAGTTCCTCAAAGCAGTCGCGCACTTTACGCCAGACTGCTCACCTACCTGAAGCCCTACTGGAAAGCCTTTTCATTGGCTTTGTTGGGCATGGTCGGCACCGCCGCCACGGAGCCAATATTCCCGGCCATCATGAAGTACCTGTTGGACCATGGTTTTCAGACAGAGGACAAGCGCCTAGTCTGGCTCATACCGCTTGGCATGGTGACTCTATTCGCGGTGCGGGGGGTACTGTACTTTTGCACCAGTTACCTGATGACTTGGATCTCGACACGGTTAATCATCGACCTTAGAAGGGAACTTTTCGCCAAGATAATCGTGCTGCCAATGCAAAGCTTTCACGAGCAGTCCGCAGGCAATCTCATTTCCCGCCTGATATACGACGCTGACAACGTTAATCAGGCCGCTACCAATGTGCTGGTGACCGCAGTGCGAGAAACGCTTACGGCGACGGCCCTGCTACTCTACCTGCTCTATCTCGATTGGAAGCTAACTCTTATGACCTTGGCCATTGGACCGCTGATTGCTTTCATCATCAAGGGATTCAGCCGTCGAATTCGAGCCGCCAGTCGTGCAAGCTTCGAGGCAATTAGGTCCATGTCGCACACCATCGAAGAGACCGCAGATGCCCAAAAGGTTATCAAAATATTCGGTGGCAAGCGACAACAGATCGATCGATTCTTTCGTGACACAGAGCGTTTTCGACGATCCATGATGCGGGAAGCCATCCCGGCCTCAGCACTGACCCCGATTACGCACTTGATCGCATCTATAGCTGTCGCCAGCATCACCTACCTGGCATTGAACCAAACCACAGGGCAAGCCAGCGCCTCGGCCGGCGGCTTTGTCTCTTTCATAACATCCATGTTGCTGCTCATTTCCCCGATAAAGCAGTTGACAGCCATCAACCCCATTCTGCAGCGTGGCTTGTCCGCCTGCGAAAGCGTTTTCCACTTGTTGGACCAAGCCGAAGAAATGGATCATGGGCACCGTGAATTAGCTCATGCACGGGGCGACATTGAGTTCGAAAACGTCAGTTTCTGCTACCCCATGGTCAAACGTCCTGCTCTTGATGGCATCAGCTTCCGGGTTGACGCTGGACAGACAGTGGCCCTGGTCGGCGCTTCTGGCGGCGGCAAAACCACCATCAGTTCCCTCATTCCACGCTTCTACAGAACCACAACCGGCCACATACGAATCGACGGCATCGACATCAATGAGTTGTCGCTGGCAAGCTTGCGCCATAACATCGCACTGGTTAGTCAAGATATCGTGCTTTTCAACGACACAATCGAGGCCAACATCGCCTTTGGATCGCCCGACGCTGACAGTCGTGACAACGTAATTGCCGCAGCCAAGGCGGCGAATGCGTGGGACTTCATCCAGCAACTACCCAAAGGTCTAGATACCTCGATCGGTAAAGACGGTGCCAAACTATCCGGTGGTCAACGCCAACGCATTGCCATTGCCCGGGCCATACTCAAGAACGCCCCCATTTTGATTTTGGACGAGGCCACCTCGGCACTAGACACTGAGTCTGAGCGCCAGGTGCAGACTGCCTTGACCACACTGATGAAAAACCGCACCACGTTGGTTATCGCTCACCGCCTGAGCACTATCGAACATGCCGACCGCATTTTGGTACTGGACCAGGGCCGGATAGTTGAAAACGGGACACACGCCCAGTTACTGCGTGCCGGCGGCTACTACGCCAGCCTAAACCGGTTGCAAACGTGAACATTCCGATCCTCATGTATCACCAGATCGATGAACCACCACCGCGTGGCACGCCGTTGCGGGGCCTGGTTGTACGGCCGAGTACTTTTGCCCGACAGATGAGAATGCTCAAGTTGCTGGGTTATCGGGGTGTTTCCATGCATGACCTTGAACCATATTTGAGCGGAGTGAAACAAGGCAGGGTCGTGGGCATCACCTTTGACGATGGATATCAGAACAACCTGATCCATGCCCTGCCCGAGTTGTCCCAATCCGGATTCACGGCGACTTGTTATGGGTTGAGCGCCATGATGGGCGGCACCAACAGTTGGGATCTAGGGTTGGTAGCTGGCAAGCGGCTGATGACATTGAGTGATTGGCATCAATGGGTTGACGCCGGCATGGATGTAGGGTCTCATACCCGCACCCATGTGAAACTGGTTGACCAAACACCAACCCATGCGAAAGATCAAATTGCCAGTTCCAAACGGGAACTGGAGCATCTTTTGGGCTGCGAAGTTCGGCACTTTTGTTACCCTTACGGCAGCTACTTCATCGAACATTGTGCGATGGTCAGGGAGGCGGGTTACGTCACAGCCACAACCATCCGACGTGGGCGCAACCCTGCCGGTGCTGATCCATACCAATTGCGCCGCATCATGGTGGCCTGCTCAACCCATTTGGGTCTTTTTGCCGCCAAAGTACTCACAGGTTACGAAGACAGGCGTGCATGAAACCCCTTGTTCTCTATTGCAAAAGCTACAACACCGATCTAAAACGGGTCGTCCGCCTGGCCCGGTCAATCCAACAATTCAACCAGGAAAACCTTCCTTTTTACGTCTCCGTGCCGCTGGCCGAGCTGCCGCTTTTTAGCGCGCACCTGGCTGGGCTGGGTGTGGAACTGCTGGCTGATGAAGATGTCCTTAAAGCTTCGCCACGTATGGACCTGGACCAGGTCCGCAACATGCCCGGCTACCTTCTGCAGCAGGTGGTGAAGTCGGAGTTCTGGCGCATGGGTTATTCGGGAGCCTACGTCTGCCTGGATTCTGACGCATTTTTTATCCGCCCCTTTGGCCAGGCCGACTTCTTGGCACCGGACGGCACACCTTACACAATGCTTGATGAAGCCCATGACCTTCTGGAGGACGCACTGCGGCGCAAAAAAGACCGCGTGCTGGAGGCGTTCTACCGCGAAGCAGACCAGGTGCAGCAATTGTTCGGCCGCAAGGGGCGGCGCTACAGCTTTGGGCCCTTCCCACTGGTGTGGCACCGTGCTGTCTGGGAAAGCCTTGATGTCCACTTCCTGCAACCCAATGGCATGACCCTTGCCAATGCCATTGCGCAGGCACCCATAGAGTCACGCTGGTATGGCGAAGCGCTGTTGGCATACGAGGCGGTCCCCGTATTGCCCTGCCAGGCGCTATTCAAGGTCTACCACTATGCCTGGCAATTCGACCAGGATCGTCGCGCAGGCATCGGCACCGAACAGCTAGCCCGACTCTATTGCGGCGTGATCTGCCAGTCAGCGTGGGAACGCAATATGGACTGGCCTCTTGAGGGCGGAAACTGGCTGTCCCGCACTGGGCGTCGACTGCGACGCCGAATGGGGAGAATTTGATTCAAGTCAGATTACGGCTTGACGAGGAAATCTTGATCGTCATTTCACATCGTGGCACTGTGCAAAGTGATCAAAAGACATCGAATTGCCACTCCTGTGATGAAACTGCAGTCCAGACTTCAGACATTCAACAACTGTAACAATAAACGCTCAGCCCGGTGAAATGTCGTGTGCTTGGAAAAAACCTTTTTTTGTGCCAGCAGTGCACTCTTCTGGGCTAGTTCTGGATGGTTAACAATATCTTCAAACATTCGCGTGTACTGGGAGGGTGTGTCCGCAACAAACAGTTCATCCCGACTGAAAATTTTGGCCACCAATTTGGGATGATCTATCAACTGCGGTACACCGCAGGCAGCAAGCTGATAGGTTCGCTCATTGACTTCGCAAGCAAATTCAATCTGTTCGGGTAAGTGAACATTTAGACCAATCTTGGCTCTTGCGTAAATGTACCGGTCGCGGTCGTGGTTGAAGCGGAAATTTTGTACATGCTGCCACCCTGGCCCATCAATGAAGCCGCGGTGGCGACGCACGATGTTCTTCATATAGCTCATGTGCTCGCTCTTGCGGGTGGCCATGATGACGAAATCTAAATCACGTGCGAAGCCGGCGACTGGGTAGTAATGCAGAATATTGGCACCGAACGGCAGGTATATCATCGTGTAGCCTGCATCGAAGAACGGGCTGTACTCATCACGACTGGTTACGTAGCCTTGGTCACGAAAGGTGTAGTAAAAGTCTACCCCATACCTGCGGGCCAATTCGAGTCTCGGCCTGAGCGGCGTGTTGCCATACTCCTGTAACGAAGCCGTGAGGCCGACCTGCAGTCGGTTGCCCTGCCTGTAGCTCACAATGGCATCCCAGTCAATCTGCCTTAAATAGTCGTTGTGGTCACTCGTAAGCAAAACAGTAGGCTGAAAATCATTCAGCACCTCTTGAGTATTGCTATTCCAATTGAGGATCCGCGAGGGGACGCCGATGAATTCAAGGCTTTCCGCTAGATTGGTATAGAGCGAATAGCCAGCAGGTGAATAGTCCCCTGGCGGAACCTGGATCAGGAGCCGCTCCGCCGTCTTGCCTGCGTAAAGATCGCGAAACTCGCCTTCCACCTGCTGCTTCAACGCCCAGCCCTGCCGCACTACGGGGTCTGGCGACGTCAGGCACACCTCGCCACCTTCATGCGTCTCGCGCTGCGCCAGCGCCGCTTCAGCTGTGACAAGCACCCGCTCATACATGGCAATCGTTTCCCGCCGAAGGGAAATACCGAAAACGAGCTTATCCCAAGAACGCTGGAATTTCCTCCTGTATTGGTCCAAACGCTGACGTACCGATTCCATCATGGATGCCTGTCACCTACCTCAGTGCTTGAGTTTGATCAGCGTATCGAAGTGCCGCTGACCCAGTGAATTCGGAAGCAACGCCAGCAATGCCGTGTTGAGGCGATAGTTGCAGTCAAGGTTCAATCCCAATGCGGCCTGGAGCCGGGTCCATTGCCACCACGACGTGACGCCATGCTGCGGTTGCTGTTGGTAAAACCAGGCCAACAGAAAACGAAAATCCCGAGCCGTCAGGTCAGGTTGGTGTGCCACATGCCGTGTCACCAGTCCTGCCGCCCACGACAGATCTTCGACAATGACCCCGTCGCGTCGCGCATAGAGCTTTTCAACCCAAGCAGAATCACCCAATTGACGGGCACAATAAAGCGCCCGGACCCGTCTGGTCGTCTGGTCGAGCTGGGCACTTTTGCAACGGCTTGCCTGCTGCGGGTGCAATCGGTAGCTGACCAAGCTATTGGGCAAGTTGGCGGCACTGGCACCGTTTGCCACCAAGCGGGTCCACAGATCGTAGTCCTCGGCCGCGGATAGGGTCGGATCGAACTTGCACCACTTCAGATGTTCAGCCCTTGCCATCACCGTGGAGAGACCGAAGCAATTTCCCAGCATCAGTGCCTTGCGTATGGCGGAATCCTGCTGCGGATGGGTCACGGTTTCCCGATCCTGGGTATCGAAACAAGTGAACGCGCTGCCGCAAAACACTATCTCTGGATGGTGCTCCAGAAAGTCCAACTGCAACGCAAGGCGCTGCTGTCGGCAAAGATCGTCTGCATCACAAAAAGCGATGTAACGTCCACGTGCCATATCGATACCGCGATTGCGCGCAGCACTGACGCCTAAATTGGGGTTTAGGTGGACGACCCGCAAACGGCTGTCGGCGTTTTGATTCAATACGTCATGCAGATGGTCAGTGGAAGCGTCGTCGACCACAACGATCTCAAAATCCGGCTCGCTCTGCGCGTAAAGTGATTGAAGTGTTTCACCAAGCCACCGCGCCCCATTGTGGACTGGAATGACGACCGAAATCTTCGGGTCATTGAATGCTTTGGTGCTCATAGGCGACTCCAGCGCGATGGCACCACGTCCGACGTATCCACGCCTGCGACGGCGAACCAGCGCCTAGGCGCAAGAACCTGTTGTCCGAGGTGGTCACTTCGCCAGGCGCCCCACCAACTGAAGGAACTATTCGCGATGATGTGATGGCGACATTGACGCATGAGTTCCAAATCAAGGTAACCCCGCCCCGGTGGGTTGGCATCCACCACACACGTAGGGACGCCTAACCGGAGGTTGTTGCGCGCCCAATCCGGTTCGTCCGAGAAGACGTAAACATGAACCTCTGGCAGACGGGATCTCAGCACATCGATCGCTTTCAGGTAATAAGACATGTCGCACAATCCATGGAACTGTGACGCCGCTGCGTTGTTGACATAGTCGCCGCGCCGAACGTGCAGGGCCACGCTACACGTGCCGCGGATCTGTTCGAGCAGAGGGTCAGGCAGTTCCGGCGGATCAATCAGTTGGATGTCCTGCATGAGGCGCGAACGGTTCCAGACAAAGTACTTCTCCGACTGCCAGTAACCAACCAAGTACGTGGGACGGCGAATCCGCTCAAAAGCAATGTCAAAAGCAAAGCTGCGCGGCCAGAATACGGGGAAAGAGAATACAGACGGCAAAGCTTGCGAAAGCCCACAGCGCATGCGTCCAAAGCGGGAGGAGTGCCAGTCTGGCAGGCTAGCCAAGTGCTCCGGCCCTGCAATTTCAGCCCGTATGTGATATCGATCCAATTGGTACGGGCGATCACCGTTTTCCGCAAGACCTCGCAAATCGAGCGCAAGACCGCACCCGAGCCGGTCTGCCAACGAACGGGCAGCGGCGTACTGAAAGAGCTGATTGCCCAACCCCCCTTCAACTCGACCAATGACTTGTGCGGGCCACATTTACCTATTTCCTAAATGGCTTTTTGCGTATAAACCCCACACAAGCAGTTAGCTGCCCGGGGCACTGTACTGCCTTTCCTCAAAAGTTCTTGTGTTGGAATCAACACCTGGATTTCCTCCATCTAAGCTTCCCTTTGAAGTAAAAATTGTCCGTACGAACACTGTCCATAATCAGACACCCACGATCAGACTACTTAAGTACCTTTTCACTGAAAATGCTCTGCACCGGGGCTGGCAATTCGGCGTAAGCGTAGTTGCTGATACTGGGGCTGTAGTACTTTTCAATATCATGTGTGTTAAGCATCTTCGTTTGCAGGCGAACTGAAGCAAGTGACGCTCCAGGAATTCTGAAAGAAGGCCGAGCACAAGCGGTGGATCAAACATGTCGAAAGAGCGAAACCAACACAGTTGGTCTAGCGCTTGGCGTTGTCCGCCATAGCTCATGCCTCTCGCGGCGATGTCCGCGCCCTCTAGAAAATCAACGAACAGAATGCTTAGATCTGATGCGACCTTAACATAATGCAGAATACTCGGGCTCAATCTACACTTACCAGAAAATTGGTCGACTTTGGCATCAGTTTATTCTTTAATTCCCGACAATCGATTACGCAATAAATCAACGATTCTTACTGCAGAAAATATCATGCTCAATATGCCACAGCATTCCATTCCTGCGAGCCCAGTCAACTAGGTAGTTGATATCAGGATAGTCTTCGTACTCAGGCAGCGCGGGATTAAAACAACGAACGTCATCAATTAGCACAGAAATCTTCCCGAAGCGAAGCAAGTTGTTCTCAATTTGGGACAACTCCTCCCGAACGGGACAATCGGTCGGACCCTGATGTGTGATTCCACCCGAATAGTGGCCATCCAACCAAAAATTAACCACGCCACTCAATGTCGGCAACAAACTGGGAAATACGTCCTCAGACAATCCATTGATTACGTGTACGTTCGATGTCTGAGAAAACCTTTGCTTAGCTTTCTCATACAGTGAGCGGTCTGGTTCGATCGTGTAGACCATTTTGGCATCTTGCGCAAGAAGTGCAGCCGTATCACCCATAAATGTCCCTGTCTCGACCCAAGTTGCCGCAGGCGCTCCCAATCTTTTGAGTACGGACCGCTTAATGTGGGAAGGACTCGGCGCATCATATCGGCGAGTTTCCCATTCAAGAGCTTCATTTTTCTGCCAACGTGCCTTCCTATGAGCAGCGCGAACGCCACAAATCCATTCACTAAGAGACATAGACACCCTTTTCTCAAATGTTTCGAACGCAATTCAATGAATTAGTGCCCAGAAAGCACATCTTGACAACCAAACCTGACCTGCACAAGTTCAACCAGATTCTTCCAGCCCTTTAAGAGTTTTTAGCACGCGATCCATAGGCCGGCGCAATGCCATTTTCTGAAGGCTGGCCAAGTATTCCGGCTCCGCAAAAAGCGGCATACCAGTTTGATATCGCTCGGGCTTGATGCGCACAGTTTCTCAGCACTTCCTAAAAGTGTAGATGCCACAACCATACAGAGTGTTTGACGGTACGGTATCGATATCAACCTCCCTGTGCAGTTCACCTGCATCGTCAACATACGAGAAACTGATTAGTTCAAGCGGAGTTTCACTTTGCCAGCTCAGAATGCTGTTGGCCTTGAAAATCCGGTGAGCATTGAAATGGACCATGTCGGCGGATCCGATCGGGAAGCTGATGTACAAGGTTCCACCTGGTTTCAACATTTTTAAGAGGTTGGTGAGCCCAATCAAATGACCTTGAGGGTTGATGGGATCACCGTAGCGGCCCAGACCGAAATGTTCTATCGCGTGCAAGCAAGACAGTGAGTCACAAATATTCGGCTCAATGGCTTCATGCTTCATTAGGTCCATCCGTTTGAAGCGAATGTTCTCATGACCCGTGTCCCGAAGCTCTCGTACATCAATGATTTCAATAGGACGGAAGGCTGCAACGTGGGCGACGAACCCATCAATCCTAGAACCTACATCAATGTGACGCATCGGATTGTTCCTTGCAATGTAATTGGCCACTAACAAATCCTGATGAAAGTAATGTCCTGTTGCGGAACCTGCTTGCTCTTTGTAGTCGTAATAGATTGGGAACAGCCTGTCAATTCGACCTCCAAATTTTTTGAAAGCAAGATAATCTTTTAAGAAGCGAAATCTAAGTTTTAGTGTCACCAGTATTTTCCTTATTTGCATGATGCCCCGAATACCGCTCACGATCTATGTGTCTGCGTGACTGTACAGAGGTTCGTTCGGTGAAGGGTAGCTTCATTTTTAGCGGGCAACTCGGACAAACCGAAGAGGATTTGTGCGGCGAAACCAGTGCTGACTCTGCCGTCAAGAAGGGGTTTGATGGTTTTCAAACTCATCGTCACTGAAGCGATTGGAGCGCCACCACAAATTCATCGGGTAAAGCGCATCTGGCACTGTTCCCCCCACATCAACAATCGCTCGACCGCAGCTTTTGTCGTGTAGGGACTATCTCTGCCATTGTCAGGTAACCCCTGCGTACACCATTGATCAAACAACTGTGTCAAGGGGGGCGTAAGTTCAGGTTTTACCTGAGTGCCATTCGTCTCTATATCTCCAGTTTCAACGACCAAATGTCCTTGGTCACGGATCATTGCGGCCATTTGCGGATTGCGATGAACAACTGCCAGAATGGGGCGCTGCATCCAAAGGTATTCGTAAAGTTTAGATGGGATGTATTCCTCGCACAGCGGGTCTTCACCATGAAGTAACAGCAGTACATCGGAAGCGCGCATGCGTTGCAAGACCTGTTCTCGGCCACTCAAACCCG
Source organism: Rhodoferax sp. UBA4127 (assembly GCA_002381045.1). Taxonomy (GTDB): domain Bacteria; phylum Pseudomonadota; class Gammaproteobacteria; order Burkholderiales; family Burkholderiaceae_C; genus Rhodoferax. The sequence continues at coordinate 4,930 of DFWT01000155.1, read as the reverse complement.
TCTGTGGATCAACTTCGATTCGGCCAAAGTGGCGTACACAAAGGCCTGCGGGTGAACTGGCCAAAATACCTGCCGAGACGCTGTCTACCGGGCCACCGTACAAATGCAATTCTGTTGCCTCCAGCACATCAGGCCGGTGCTGACCCAACCACGTCATCGCAGTAAGAATCGACCCGAGATGACGCGTTGGAGAGAGTGACCCAAAGTGGCCAATAACAAACTTCCCACCTGGCTGATACTGAGGCAATTGCTCAAACGGCCGGTCAATACCGGGCAGCATCATTTTGCCGCGCTCGCCCAATTGAGGATGCCTCGCGCGGGCACCGGCCAGGGCCTGCTCAGTGAACCAGATGGCGACATCGGCCTCGGTGCAGATCTGCCGCTCTATTTCGGCCTGCATTTTTTGGTGGGCTGTCGTGGGCGATGTGCCTGGCACCACCATCGGGTCATGCACCTCGGCCAACCAGGGCGTGCCAGTAGCGTGCTTCAAGGCGCGGCCAGCCATGTGGGCTGCAAAGGCTCCGCCGGTCGAGTAAATGAGATCAAACGGTTGCAGCTGCGCCAACGAGCGACCCTTCAGGTAAGCGCTGATCCACCATGACCAGGCGTTCTCCACCGGCCAAATAAACTTTTCGATGACCATGCCCGGGAGCAGCACCAAAGTGATGATGAACATCAAGACACGATAGAGCAGCCCTTTGCCCAGGTGCCGGCTCAGTACATGTCGCAAGTCAAACCGCAAGGCCGCCGGCCCCACCGGCCAAAGTCGATGGTGTTCCACTGCCTTATCCTTTGTCCCCAACACGCCACTTAGCACCACAATTTCGATCCCTGCCTTGCGGAGGTGTGGCAACTTGTCGGTAATGGTTTGGCTGGCCGCACGGCCATCCATATTGAATGCGTGCGACAAGATGAGCCAGCGCTGCCGATGATTGACGATCATAAATTTTGTAACAGGCTACACCGCTTATAGGACGGTGAGAATTTTAACTTGGCATGTTCCGCTCCATGCTGTGGGACTTGATGAGCAGAATGTGGGTGGGCTTCATCAGAATTTATGTGTTTGGTCGCAGAACGGAGCGATAGATGCCATCGTAGTCATCCCCCACGGCTGTCCAACTGTGCTCATTGGCGAAAGCCAATCCACTTTCGATCAGGCGGTCTCGCAAAGCTGCATCGCGCAGCATCCGTCCCATGGCGTTTGCCAGTTCGGGAATCTTGGTAGGGTCGTCCAAGATGAGTGCGGTCACGTCATGGGTGAGCAAGCTCGAAATGCCGCAATAGGTCGGTCCACTGACGATCACTGGCAATCCATGCGCCATGGCCTCGAGCACCACCATGGCAAAGGTGTCTTCCAAGGTCGGATGCACAAGAAAGTTGGCTGCCGAATAAACCACATCCATGCGCTTTTGGGCGCCCAAAAAAAACACACGGTTGGTCAAGCCCGTCGCCTCAGCCTGTGCCTTGAATGACGGAATTTGCTTGGGGTTTCCCACCACCGCCAAAAAACAATCCATGGGCAACTGCGCCATTGCTGCCAGCAACGTAGTCAGACCCTTCTTTCGGTAGTCGTTGCCAATAAACAAAATGCATTGGCCAATGGCGGGCAGACCCAGACGTTGACGCGCGCCGAGTTGTTTCCCGGCAGTCGCCGCGCCAACAATTCGGTCAACCCCAGGTGTCACGACTTTGAGTGCCTGTCGGCTGGCAGGATAAGCCAGCGCGGTTTGCGCCTTCAGGCTCTCGGAGGTCACCACAATGGCGCGGGGCTTCCCAGCAGAAAGGCGTTGTCGCTCAAGCCACAGGTACACCATCAAGCGTGGACTTGTCGCTACCTTCAACCATCGCCAAACATAGGCCATACCTTGCCGGTCATGAAACAGGTTGTACTTCACTGGCAACACATGCATGGTTTGTATGTTTCCGTGCCAAGTGTTTTCGTGTGAATGCACGATGTCAAAACCTCGACGGGTAGCCCACCAGGTGGCACCGGCATACCAGAGTTGATTGAGCCACCGCGGACGGGCCACATGCTGTGAGACACGGTGGTAGGTCACGCCAGGCCAGGTGTGGTTGATGTGTTGCGCAAAGACGTGAATGTCATGGCGGTTGGCCAACAGTTCCACCAGTGCAATCGAATAGCGTTCAGCCCCGCCGCCGGTAGCTGAAAAATTTCGGTTCAACACGGCAATTCTCAACCGACGTGGCGTGCTTGGCTCTGCTGGGTCTGTCATGAGGTTCGCCCGTCTTCGTAGCCCGAAGCGACTTTTAGCCAGAATACGGGTAAGGTGGTCGAACGCACCACTGGCACCCTTGGCAATTGCCAAACATCGTTGTCCATCTGACAGCGGGCCCGCGCGGTAGTGGTGGCCGTCAAAAAACCAGCCTGTTTGGCCATTTCCACATGGGAGGGCTTGAAATCACCGTATGGGTAGCAAAAATGCTGGACTGGCGCTTGAACAATGGCCTCCAACTCGGTCTTGCAGCCAGCGATCTCCTGAAAACTCTGTTCGGCGGACAGCTTCGGCAAATGCACATGGTGCCGCGTGTGCGCGCCAAGTTCTTGCCCGCCCGCTCTCCACTGGCTCAACTGTTCCGCGTTCATCAAAGGAACCGGGGTAATGCCAGCGTCGCTGTCCCAGTCGTTGGTTTGACCTAGGCGTTGGCTTACCACATAACAAGTTGACGAAAAGCCGTGGGCTTCCAGCACTGGCAGTGCATGATTCAAGTTATTCAGGTAGCCATCATCAAAGGTGATGCCACATACTTTGCCACGCCTTTCACCTCTGAGGTAAGGCATTAAAGCTGACAACGAGAGGCCCTGGTAGCCCAGCAATTTGAGCAGACGCATCTGTCGAGCAAAAGCAGTTGGTGCTACATACAAACTGCGAAACGCCGCTCCTTTGGATGGCGCCACATCAATCTGGTGGTACACCAAGATCGGGATGGGTTGGTCATTAAGGGTGCGCTCAAACATGTCCGATACCCGACCTCACAACAACACAATATCGTACTGTTCCTGCCCCATGGCGCTTTCGCTTTGCAGGGAGACTGGCTTGCCAATGAACTCTGAGAGGCCTGCCAGATGCTGACTCTCTTCGTCCAGAAACAACTCGATCACCTTGGGTGAGGCCACCACGCGAAACTCTTTGGGGTTGAATTGGCGTGCCTCGCGCAGAATCTCGCGAAAAATGTCGTAAGCCACGCTGCGCGCCGTTTTCACAATGCCCTTGCCACTGCATGCCGCACAGGGTTCACACAGCATGTGGGCCAGGGACTCGCGGGTGCGCTTGCGGGTCATCTCCACCAGGCCCAACTGCGAAAACCCGCCACACATGGTCTTTACCCGGTCACGGGAGAGTTGCTTGCGAATTTCGGTCAGCACGGCCTCACGGTGTTCGTCGCGCGCCATGTCAATGAAATCCACAATGATGATGCCACCCAGATTGCGCAAGCGCAGCTGCCGTGCAATGGCTTGTGCCGCCTCCAGGTTGGTTTTGAAGATGGTGTCGTCAAAGTTGCGCGCACCGACAAAACCGCCAGTGTTCACATCGACCGTGGTCAGTGCTTCCGTCTGGTCCACAATCAAATATCCACCCGATTTGAGCTCTACCCGGCGGCCAAGCGCCTTCGCAATCTCTTCGTCAATGGCGTGCAAGTCAAAAATGGGTCGCTCGCCCTTGTAGTGCGCCAGCTTTTGCGCGGCAGCCGGCATGAATTCCTGGCCAAAGGCCTTCATCACTGCAAACTGCTCCAGGGAATCAACCTTGATGGATTGCGTGCGATCAGTGGTCAGATCGCGCAGCACCCGCTGCAGCAAACTCAAATCCTGATGCAATAGCGACGTGGGAGGCAACTTGGTCGCCGCTTCTCGAATGCGCTTCCAGGCCTTGCGCAGGTAGGCCACGTCGTCGGCCAGCTCTTGTTCTGTGGCGTCTTCGCCATTGGTTCGCAGAATAAACCCACCGCCTTCGTCACCCACCAGGGTTTGCAAGTGTTGGCGCAAGGCATCACGCTGAGCCTGCGGGATTTTTTGCGATACACCAATGTGATCATCTTGCGGCAAAAAAACCAGCATGCGCCCGGCAATGCTGATCTGGGTGGACAGGCGCGCGCCTTTGGTTCCAATGGGGTCCTTGATCACCTGCACCATCAGACTCTGGCCTTCAAACACCTGCTTTTCAATCGGAATCAAATGTGCGGCGCTACGTGCCATCGACAGCGTCTCACCTTCTGCCGGCGGGTGCCAGACATCGGCCACATGCAAAAACGCGGCCCGCTCCAGACCAATGTCGATGAAGGCGGATTGCATACCGGGCAGCACCCGCGCCACCTTGCTCAGGTACACATTGCCCATCAGGCCACGCTCCAGGGTGCGCTCCACGTGAAGCTCTTGCAGCACCCCGTTTTCCACCACCGCCACACGGGTTTCCTGCGGTGCCCAATTGATCAGAATGTCTTCTTGCATGTGTGGATTGTGATATGAAAAAAGTGCTTCTAACCCAGCTAGACAATGCGCAAACAGCTAATAAATAGCTAGCAATTCATACCCAGCTGTCGAAGCATTTGGGCCGTCTCAAACATGGGCAACCCCATGATGCCGGGGTAGCTTCTCCAATAAAGAATAGTGTTTTTCAAAAAAATCTACGCTGAAAGCTACGCCAATCGGCATATGAACGGTCATTATCGACTACGCCCCTGCGACACCACCCGGTATTGAGGCCCGCATTTCATGGAATCAACCTGCGCTCTCGAAGTCTGAATGCAAGCCGCTTTGCTTGGTCGATATCATCATGATTGACACCAGATGCCTTGTGAGTCAAGCGAAGCGCGAATCGGCCGTTTGACTTGGGTCTCGGGGCAACGCCCTGAGCAGGGGGCCGATGCCAAGTTTTTGCGCAGCACAAGACGTGGGCACAAGGCCCTTACC